>NZ_JBRKJK010000010.1:0-160915 GCF_052983295.1 Porticoccus sp. GXU_MW_L64
CCACGTCTATCACTCCTGGTTACTCCTGCTTCGGATGAAGTCAGGAAGGGGTTATACGTGGGTCAAAATTCGATGCAAATATGGGGGGTTAGTGGGTCAATTTTGGATGCAATCTAACACTCGTAGTCCTCGACGAATGTGCGGCCCTTGGAAATATGCCGATCATCCATAAAGCGGCAAGTTACATGCCCGGCTTTGGAGTGAAGCTATGGACTATCTGGCAAAGCCTTGCACAGATGGAGGAGATTTTGGGTAAATCTTACGAAATTATTATTGGTAGCGCCGGAACATTCACGGCCTTTGGAAACATTGATTTGACAACACAAGAGTATATTTCCAAACGCCTTGGTAAATGCGAGACACCCCGCTTGGAGGAAAACTATTCTGGTGGTACGAGCAGCAACCAAAATCAAGTGGGATTTGATCAGATGGCAAAGTCAGCAATGTCTGTTCTCGATAGCGGTGGCTCTAAAGGAGAAAGTGACAGCTATAACATTAAACCTTCTTATGTGATTTCACCCTTGCTCTTGCCCGAAGAGGTGGGGCGGTATTTTGGTAAGGACACAAATAAAATTTTAGTTTTGTTCGGGCAAGGCCAGCCTGTTTGTGTGACACGCATAAAGCATTATGAAGATGAACCGTTCAGGTCTCGCGCAGGTACTAGCCCCTTATATGTCGATTAGATCTTCTCTCATGTTTTGGAGAAATTGTTATGAGTAAAAGAAGGCACCGTAAATTTACTGAAAATAGTATGGCCCGAAGTAACGCAGAAGAACGTCTGGATGCAGCAAAGACAATAGAAGCAATGGATCGTGAGAGCAAAGAAGACTTTTTGAAAGATCGAAGTCATAAGAGGTATGAAGGCCGGAAGCGGTTTGTCTCAAGGCAAAAAGAGCTGGTTGCGGTTAGTGGTGAGAGAAACTTTGAATATGACTATGAGGTTAAAGAGAAGTCTAATGATAGGGGGCGCTAGATGGTCTATAAAAGTCTGTCGCACCTTTAAAAGGACAGGCTCTATTCGCTAAGGCTTGGGCCTTGTCCCAAGCCTAACCTCACCGAACCCCATGAAATGGGTTTCGGCCAATTCTGGTAACGATCCTTGTGCGTTTGGGGGTCTTACCCCCATCACAAGTCAAAACCTTCGGAACACCACTTCGTCTAGGGCGCTAAATCGCCCAAGACTCCGATAGCCATTACGTTTTTTGACATGCTCCCCCCCGCTAATGCTCGCCAAGGCTTTCATGTGCGCCCCTCACAGCAAAGCTGTGGAGAGCGAACACGAAAACCAATAACCATTTTAGAAAGGATTAGAAAATGGAAAACTCAAATAAACTAACGACTCTACCCCTAAAACAGCTTGTAGCATGGGAAGAAAATCCCCGAAAGATTTTCGATGATGTCTATATCAGCGAACTGGCGCAGAGCATTAAAGCAAACGGCGTATTCGATAACCTCATTGTTATGCCTAAAGAGGGCAAAAAGAACAAGTATGAGATTATCAGCGGTGAGTGCCGATTCCGCGCTATGAAACAGCTAGTGAAGGATGGTGATATACCCAAAGACTATGATGTACCTGTCAGCATCCGAGAGGGTTTAGAAGCACAGGAGGCTATGCGCTTGGCTGTATTGGTCAATATCCAAAGAAAGGATATGCACCCTATGGATGAAGCCCATGCGGTTGCAGGGCTTGTCCATGACGGCGTGACGCTTCCCGAAATCTCAGCACAAACAGGGCTGTCAGTCAGCACTATTCGTAAGAGAATTGCCCTCACTTCTCTTTGTGGTGAGGTGCAAGACGCGCTCCGAAAAGGGGAGATAACATTGTCAGTTGGGCAAGCCCTCACTATGGGAACGCATGACAGGCAAAAAGAGCTTCTTGAAGACGGGCTTGAAAATGAGAGCTACGATGATGTTTTTGATCGCATCACTTGTGATCAAATACCGTTGTCGACAGCAATCTTTGATATAAATCAATATACAGGCAATATCACTCGTGACTTGTTTTTCAGTGAGGATGACAGTTTTTTTGATGACACTGAGCAATTCATGGAATTACAAAAACAAGCAGTTGAAAAGTTAGTAGCTGAAAAAGAAGAAGCTGGATTTTCACCTGTAGAAGTATGCAAAGATCGGTGGTTTTATCGGCATGAATACCGTCAGGCTGAAGAGGGTGAGAAAGGAGGGTGTGTTATTCACTTTAGCCCAGATGGTGATGTATCGGTTCATGACGGTCTGATTAGCCGAGAAATAGACAAAGAGACCGTAGATGCCATTAAGGAGGAGAAACCAAAAGCAACTTATTCAAATCCCCTATGTGAGTATATCGGGATGCAAAAAACCATTGCCGTTCAAGATGCTCTTCTCTCAAATCCAAGAAAGGCTAAAGAAGTCGCCGTTGTGATGATGATTCATAGTAAACAGGTTCATTCTTGCTATAGATATTTCACCAAAATTGGAGAACTGCCAAAAGCCTTAGAAGCAATAAATACTCATGCTTATTCACTTTTGAATGCAACAGGGTTTGATCTTGAAGATATAGAAGGGGCTGTCGAGAGCTTGGAAAAGCCTAAATATGATCTTGCGCCTACTTTATATGATTATGAAGCTGTGAAACAGTTGTCAGATGAAGAACTTGACCAGCTTCACTTGCTTTTAACAACAGTGTATTTCGGGCAGTCTCACTTCGGGCTTGATACTAATGAAAACAGTTTTTTCAATTTAGTCGCAAATGATCTTGAAGTTGATATGCGCGACTATTGGACACCTGATAATTTCTTCCTCAGTCGTCTAAAAATTGACAAGCTAGATGGCATTATCAGTGAAACCGAAACAAGCCATCTATTCGGAACAATTGGCGGTTACAAGAAGAAAGATATTGTCTCAATGCTTGCCAAGCATTTTGGAAAGCTATCTTCTCAGGATATTTGCGAAGAAAAAGACCTGAAAGCCAAAAACTGGCTACCAGAAGTCTTCAATTTCCCTGCTGTTGATCCTGACAAGACCAGTAATGATGACTTAATAGAGGAAGTCGAGTTAGTTGATGTTGCATAAATAACATGGAAGTGAGGGCGAATATATACGCCCTCACTTATACCAAGAAAGGCGACTAAATGCTTAAACAGAAATTCATAAAGGCCAACCTTGTAGGAAATACATCAAAAACACCAAGAAATACCATTGGGCATAGTGATTGCCGTGAGTTGATGAAGCGTCTTTCTGACAACGCTATTGATATGGTTTTAACTGACCTTTCTGACTTATCCGTGTCAGAAGTATATAAGAAGACAACAATTTTTAATGAAGTAAGTGAAACAGTTTTAAGGCAAGCATTAATAGAGGTATATCGTGTTTTAAAAGCTGGTAGATATACGGTGTTAATGTGTGGTTTAAGTAAGCCTGCAAACATAAAGCGCCTAGCGGAAGAAGCAGGGTTTACGCTTTATCAAATTGTGACTATGGAAAGGCGGTTTTTTACTGTTAAGACAAATGTTAATGATGGATATGAATATGTTCTTATACTGGCCAAAGGAAAACCGTATAAGCCGTTTAAAGCTTTCAAATGTCCAATGCCTTGGTATCCATCTAGTAAAGCTCTACACCCTTTACAGAGTTCTACAGGTATATTGAAGCCTTTTATCAAATCACTATCCCAAAAAGGCGAAATTGTCTTTGATCCCTTTTGCGGATCGGGTTCTACCTTATCTGCTGCAAAAGAGTTAGGTCGTTGTTATTTGGGTATCGACATTGACGAGCTATACGTCAAAAGAGCCAGAAGAAGACTGTCACGCTATTAATTCTAAGGGGGCCTTGCCCCCTCACATATCAAGGCCCTTCGAAACACCACTTCGTCTAGGACGGTTAAGCCGCCCAAGACTCCGATAGCCATTCCGTAACCTTGACACGCTCACCCCCGCTTAAGCTTGCCAAGGCTTTCATGTGCGTCCCTCACAGCAAAGCTGTGGAGAGCGAACACGAAAACCTTAAACCATTTTAGAGAGAAAGAAGAATGAAATGTCTCAATCAGAAAATAACAATGAAATAGCAAAACAAAATGACCAATTTAGGAAACGATTAATGATCCCTCACTTTGGAATCCCTAACATAAAAGGTCGGCATATTATGACCAAAGGCATTGTAAGTTTGGGTGCGATTGCTCAAATAGAAATTGCAGGTGAAGTTAGAGAGTTTGATAAATTCACAGAAGATAATGACCCCTATGGAGAGCATGATTTTGGATCATTCGTTTACAAAGGAGATAAAATTTTCTGGAAGATAGATTATTACGATGTCTTATATCAATTTGGTTCGGAAAATATCTCAGACCCAAAGCAAACTCGCCGTGTTTTAACGGTGATGCTTGCCAGTGAATACTAATTCCATATCCATTTTAGAGAGTGGGAAAGGGGCTATTCAGCCCCTTTTTGATTGAATGTATTAAGCGGGTCTAAGCCGAATAATTCTCGGTCATTTTCGCTTGTAACATGTTTATTTATCAGTCCGTCAATTGTCGCCTTAAATTGACTGTCTGTCGTTGCATGTTGAAGAACAATCGCACCAGCAACAATTTTCTTACGTGTATCACGTTTTCGTTCTTTAGTTCGTTCTTGAGCTGAAAGCCTTTTTAGTTGCTCTTGTTTTTGAGCAATAGATAATTCCAATTTTTCACGCCTTGAAAGCTTTTTCGTAGTCATTATTGATCCTCATGTTTTGAAATGATTTGAACTTGCGAAAGAGAGCTAATGAACTCATGTGAAAGATCATATATTGGCGACCTCTGACACGAATAGGTGTGACATTAAATTAGTTATGGAAAGGATTTTAAGGGGCTGAATGTGCGCACTTATACAAACTAAAGTTTGTGTGCGATCTACGCGATAACGCTTGTAGATAGGGTGTCTCAGCCTGTCACGGCTTATATTTATTTCGTAGCTCAATTAAAATTACCTCATGCCAATTCACTGAGTTTATTCACTAACGGAAATGTTATGAGAGCCTTAGAGTTACATGCTCATGCAAAGCAGGTTCAGCGAAGCGAAGGTAAATCCGCCGTTGCTGCTGCCGCGTATCGCGCAGGTGAAAAACTCTATGAGGAGAGAACCGATCTAAATCACGACTACACCAGAAAACAAGGTGTTGAATTTAAGCGTATCTATTTACCTGAAGATGCTCCACAAAATCTCAACGACCGAGAAACCCTCTGGAATGCGGCAGAAAAAAAAGAAAACCGTTCTAACTCCTGTACGGCCCATGAATTAGAAGTTGGTTTTCCTTATGAGTTTAATGCAATGCAGCGTCGCGAAGCAGGCGACAAGATAGCAAAGGAACTTATGCGCCGTTATGGGTGTGCAGTTGATGTTTGTTTGCACAAGCCCAATGCAAATAATGATGAGCGGAACTTCCACGCACATATTCTTTTTACAACAAGAGGGTTTGATCCCAATGCAAAAGATGGTTGGGCTAAGACCAAATACCGAGATTTGAGTCAGGAAAGAATCACCGTCAATGGAAGTAAAACAACTAAAGGGCAGCAGGAAGTGTTGTCACTTCGCCAATTCATAGCAGGGACTATGAATGACATTTCCAAACGTGACGGCTTAACCGTTCAGGTGGAACATCTGAGCTTTGAAAAACGCGGCATTGATAAAGAGCCTCAAATTCATTTAGGGCCAGTGGCAAACGATATGAAAAAAAACGGTATAGAAACAGAGCGTGATACGCAAAACAGCAACATCATTGATCTAAACAAGGTTGTTGAGGATCGAAGAAGGCAAGTTCAAGATGTTCAATATGAATCATTTGATGAATTTGCTGGTGCAAAAAGAGCAGAGCTTCAACAATGGAAGTGGGATATAGATTTTGCGGAAACTCGTCGTTGTGACAATGAGCATAGAAAGCTTGAGAAAACACTACATGAATTTTATGGGGAGAGGGATTCCGAGTGCAGGGCTAAAATCGACGTTATCAAACATAGATTGAGTCATAGAGGTGTAAAAGGCTCTTTCAGGGAGCTGACAGGGGCTAAGAAAAGAGATGATCAAGAATTAATAAATCTACAGAAAACCTTAAAATCTGGTGAAATACGTAAGAAAGAGCAAAGAGATATTCTTTTTGCCAAACAAAAGAAACGTCGAGAAGAGTTAGATAAGCGCTACCAATCTGAAAAGGTAAGAGTAGAAGAAGATATTGCAAAAGCTCGTTCTCTATTTCCTTCTGAGCAGTCTGAGGGTAAATCAGGCGATACCGGAGATACTAGAAGCATATCCCCAGTCAGCTCTACGACCTATGATAAGGTCAAGGCCAAGGTTTTAAGTAAGAAAAAAGCCAATGAAAATTCAACGCAGTCAAAGAGCGAGCGCACACCTTCTTATGCTGGTTCTGACATTAAATATCAGCAAAGGAAGCGTTTGAAGAATAAGCACTCAGAGGCCGTAAAGTCAAAAGATGGTTCATTCAAGAAGGCTAAAAGGGAAGCGCCGGAGTTTAACTACACTCCACCGAGAGGGCCGTCACGCGGAAGGTGATGGTTTTCTACTAATGGTATTCAGAAACGTATGGAGTGTAATCAGAATTATTATTTTCTTCTGCCAACGCATTTCTACACGCTTGCGCAAGAACAGGCATAGGTGTATTTCCGGCATCAAACAGCATAAATACTTGCTCCATGCTGAGTGAGAAGTATCCTTCAATGATGTCGTTCATGTCTTTTAATTCTTGCATGAAGTTATCTTGATAAACGTAGTTGTTAAAATTTGTATAAGTCATACTAATACAATTAGCATAGAGGATTCATGTCTTGCAATAGTGAACTTTATAAAAAATAGAACGCAAGCGTTCTAGCTGTCTGGCGGTGTGAAAGCGATCTTTTGCAATAGCTCACACTTGTCAGACAATTTGTATCCCCTGCCGTAGTCAGGACGTTTATTGCTATGCCCCATAAGTTCATCTCTCAATTCAGCATCTTTCGTTATGTCTCTAAGCCGATCTTTGAATGTATGCCTTAAGGAATACAGGGAATGCTCAATTGTGGGGACTAAGTCATGTCGCTTTAAAAATTTGTTGATAGCAGTATTGGTACTATCAGGATTTTTAGATTTATCAAACCCATTTCTCATTCTTCTAAACGCATAAAGTGAAGCGCCCACAAGAGGGATTATTCTTTCTGAGTTTTTCGTTTTTAAAGTGTAGCCTTCGTATGGCCTTATCCATATGTGAGGTATATCCTTATCAAGGATAATGTCTTCTTGCCTTAAGCCTATAAGCTCAGATGGCCTTGCTCCAGTATCAGACATAGCATAGACAAGCATTCTTGCCTCGAAGCCCATGTTTTCCAGATTGTCGCTTTTAAGAAGGGTTTCTTGAACAAACTCAGCTTCAAATGAGGGCCTAGATTTGTTGTCTTCGATGAATTTTATGTCTTCAAATAGTAACTTAACCTTAATGTCTATTTGATAGCGCTTCACGACTTTTGTTAATACATCTCGGACAAAGTTAAGTTTTTTGTTTGCCGTATGGCCAGTTATGATCTTGTTAGTTATATCTTTACGAAGAACTTCTTCAAAATCTAAAATATGTTCTCTTGTTATGTCTTGCACTGCTAAATCTGAGCCAACAATTTCTACAAAGTAGTTAAATGCACTACGGCGAGGGTTTTTCCATTTTTTAATTTTGAGATCAGTCTTATTAATTAATAGGTCAGAACATAAAGGCCAGTATTTTTCTAAACATTCGCCTAAAAGTAGCTTTGGTTCATCTACACCACCATAAACAGCAGAAACAGTCTCTTTACTGTCAATATTCTTTGAAGCGATCTCAGAGCGTCTGACAAGATTTTGAATTGACTCGTCTGATATTTGATCAGCCGGTTTATAAGCATAGCCATGAAATTCTGCATGTTTTTTGATTAAGTTATATTGAGTAAATGGATCGGATTGGGTTGTTCCAAGTTTTTCAAGCCATTGCATTTCGACAATATCATTGTATAAGAGCGCTCTTTTTAATCCCTCTTGAGGGTCTCGTGTTTTAAGTGATTTCTTGACAAAGCGACGTTTGTCAATTTCTGAAAATTCATTCGGAACGCGGCGCATATAATGGCAAGTGCCGTTTTCCTTTTTGATCATATATGTAAACATTGGTGTATCCCTTTCTGTATGTCATTTTGTATGCCAGTTTTGGGATGCAATAGTGTTTATAGTGGTGGTAAAGAAACCAATATCGGGTAATAACAATATGTTACACTCGAAATAGTTAATGATTTATTAACAGAAATGGTGCCCAGACCCCGCGCCATACTGAAAAATACCACCATGCTAAATGTTTGAAAGTAAAACATTTACTTTTTGTGTTAATTTCAAAATACAATAAATGTATCCCAAAATGTGTGCAGTTTGTATCCCTAAACTACTAGCTTATTTCATTAGATTTAGAGATATTTCTAGCCTCAGTCAATAAGTGAGATTCCTTCTTTCGCTTTTCATACTCTTTTTTTAGTCGTTCAAATATTGGCAAATACCTATTGCCATATCTTGAAACGATATGAGCTGATTGTATGTAGGCTTTTTTAAGTTCTGGTGTAGACACTCTTTCTGTCATTATTGATTGCTTTCTTTATTGAGTTTCCCTCGTGCTCTAAGAGGTGAAAGGCCAAAGCCTGTCACCCCTTATTTGCACCCCACCGATAATGGTTGACCACAATCTGAGCGTTCTGGGAACTGAGAGATGAAAGGCATAACCTAACATCTCTCAGCATACCCCCCTCAGAATATGAAGCCAGCAATTCAAAATAGAAAGTCGCAAAACATCTATTAATGAATTGCGACCTATCAATCATTGAACCACATCAATATTAATCGTTCGTAAATATTATCTGGCATTTTATGATTAGCTCTAATTAATATAGCTTGTCAGGCGGCTTGCCCGACTGTCGTCGGGTCGGGGAGACCCCGAACCCCTCGGCGTCTTAGTATTTGATTAACTATTGATGCGTTATTCTAAGAAGACGCCATGCAAGCTGTGTACTGGTATATACCAGTACCATCTTGAAAAGGAGGCATTCCGATTGCCTCCGTTTTATCCTCCTCGGTAAAAACAATTTACGTGTGAGGTGTTTTATGGATAAATCCAAAAAACGCCCCCCTCCATTCCCTATACGATTGAGTGATTCTCAACGTAAAGAAATTGAGCGCCGATCAAGCGAAGTAGGATTATCCATTGCTGGATATATCAAATTTACCGCTTTAGATCAGCCGCCACGCAAATTACGACACCCACCAGTTGACCGTGTAGCAATTGCACAATTGCTTGGTCAGCTTGGTAGGGTTGGATCGAATATCAATCAGCTAACAAGAATGGGCCATGTTCAGGGTGAATTTTCAATTTCTGAACTAGCTATTGCACTCAATGAGCTGATTGATATGCGAGAGGCGATTATGAAGGCGCTTGGTTATCATCATCCCTCGGATGATGAAGAAGGAGGTGGCCTATCATAATCAAAGCCTCTCAACGTGGTTATGCTCGCAATCTGGCTCGGCATCTTACGAGTACCGAAAATGACCACGTTGAATTGGGCAATGCGACAGGGTTCATTGGACAGTCCCCTTACGCAGCCTTCCAAGAAATTGAAGCGATCTCCAAAGGCACACAAGCCAAACAACCTTTCTTTCACGTCGTCTTCAATCCACCAAACTCAAAACTCGTATCAAACGACCAGTTCTACGATGCCATTGATCGACTAGAGAAAAAGTTGGGGCTGGTTGGTCAACCACGATATCCGATCTTTCATGATAAGGGTGGTCAGCGTCATTGCCATTGTGTTTGGAGTCGTATTGATATTGACAAGATGAAAGCCATCAATATGGCTTTCTTTAAGGATAAATGTTTTCAGTTGTCCCGCGACCTGTTCAAAGCCTATAGTTGGGAAAACGAAATGCCAGCAGGGTTTATTGACAAGGAAAAGAAAGATCCGTTTGATGTATTTATCGGTGAATTCAGACGGCTTCAGAAGCAAGGCGTTGACCCTAGAGAAATCAAGCAAATCTGCCAAGAAGCATGGCTTAAGTCTTACGACATGGCAGGCTTTAAAAAGCGATTAGAAGAACAGAGCTTTTTCTTAGCCCAAGGCGATAAACGTGGTTTTGTTGTTGTCGATGAAAACAAAAAGGTCTATTCCCTGTCTCGATTTGGGGGGATAAGAGTCCGTGATCTCAAGGCGCGTCTAGGTTCACCCACCAAATTGCCTAGCGTTTCATCTATTCTTAACCGCATCCGAACGTTCTTCAACGCTGATATCAGACGCCAAATTAGGAAGCTAAAGCAGCAGCATGAGAATGAGATCGCCCCTTTAAAGATCAAGAAGGATTGGTTGATAGCTACTCAGCGATTAGAGAGGGAAAAGGTAGAAAACAAGCGAGGTCTAAAAAAACGGTTTAATGCCAATAGCAGTAAATCACACTCCCGAAAAGAAATGAGGCTTCAGTTCAACAAAGTGAGGGGAGTAAATAATCAGCACGACAGTGATAGGAATTTGAAACATAGGTTTAAGCGAGAAACGAAGAATAGCAGTCGGCAGTTGATGGTCTTTCGGCAGAACCTAGAACGGGCAAAGCTTCAAAAAGAGCTATCAGAGCAAAAGAAGAGGCAATTTGAAGAGAGAATGGTGCTGGCGAAGGACATCTACGACTTCAGGCAGGTTAAACCTAAAGGTAATGAGATAGATTCATCAGTTTTAGATGCCTTTGAACCTGTCAGTGCAGAGGATGATATAAGTGCCGAAAACCCGTCTAAGCCAAGAAATAGCAGCCGTTTAAGAAATGAACGGCGTACTAAAAAGCCTTTCACCAGAGATTTAGAATAGAAATCCCTAACTCCTTGTTAATTCCTCAATTTTCTCATATTATCCCGATAGTCTAATGGTGGATAGAGCTATGGCTGATGAAATATTGACCTTAAAAGAGGTCGCTCAGTACCTGAAGCTGGCGGAAAAGACGGCCTACAGGCTGGCCTCCGAAGGAAAGCTTCCCGGCTTTAAGGTCGGTGGTAGCTGGCGTTTCAAGCAGGAAGATGTCCAGAAATGGATAGAAGAACAAAAATTGAGCAATAAAGGATAGGTTGCGTTGAACGCGGTTGAGATAGAAGAAGCAATTACCAATTTGGCTGAACAAGAATTTGATTCGGCTAATTTTGCGTTTGCCTTCCTTGAGGCATTTGGCAATAAAGAAACCACGATTAAGCGGCTGAAGAGCGAAAAGAAGGGCTGTACCAATGCCTCAGACCTGAAAGAGGAAGGTGGTGTTCTTCAGCGTAATAATATCCATATCCTTGTTTCTCCCGAAGGGGAAACGGCTAATACAATAACAAAGCTCACAGAAAGCCCTTCAACTGAGAAGGCCAAAGCCAAGTTTATTCTGGCGACAGATGGGAAATACTTTGAGGCTGAAGACCTATCTAGCGGTGAAACCGTTGCCTGTAACTATAGGGATTTCCCCAATCACTTTGGCTTCTTCTTGCCTCTGGCTGGTATTAGCACAGTAAAACAAATCCGTGATAGTTCTTTTGACATCCGGGCAACCAGCCGATTAAACAAGCTTTATGTTGAGCTCTTAAGGAACAATCCCGACTGGGATACCGAAGAACGCCGTCATGATATGAATCATTTCATGGCGCGTCTTATTTTTTGTTTCTTCGCAGAAGATACTGATATTTTTAGTGAAAATAATCTATTCACCGACACTGTCGCGAAGATGAGTGGCAAAAACTTCGAGATAACACATGAGGTGATTGGCGAAATATTCCACTCAATGAATACCAAGCAGGAAGATCGAGAAAAAGAAGGTGTTAGAAGCTGGGCAAATGGTTTTCCTTATGTGAATGGGGGCTTGTTTTCTGGCAGTACAGAAGTTCCTGTTTTTACGAAAATTGCTCGTTCATACCTACTTCATGTAGGTAGCTTGGATTGGACACAGATTAATCCCGATATTTTCGGGTCAATGATCCAAGCTGTCGCAGATGATGAAGAGCGCGGTAGCCTCGGGATGCACTACACTAGCGTACCCAATATATTGAAAGTGCTTAATCCGCTGTTTTTGGATGATCTTCGCCAACAGTTAGAGCAGGCAGGTAATAATGCTAGGAAATTGCTAAATCTACGCAAACGAATGTCGAACATTAGAGTGTTTGATCCTGCATGTGGATCAGGAAATTTCCTTGTTATTGCTTATAAGCAGATGCGAGAGATTGAATCGCATATTAATATTCGTAGGGGAGAGGCAAAAAGAGCTAGTGATATACCACTAACTAACTTTAGGGGGATTGAGCTGCGTGATTTCCCTGCCGAAGTAGCACGTTTAGCTCTGATTATTGCTGAGTATCAATGTGATTTACATTATCGAGATCAAAAGCTGGCATTGGCTGAATTTTTACCTTTGGATACTGATAACTGGATTACCAGCGGAAATGCTCTGAGGTTAGATTGGTTGTCAATCTGCCCTCCAACGGGAACAAGTGTCAAGATGCTAGGTGATGATCTATTTGAAACACCATTAGACCAAGCTGAGATAGATTTTGAAAATGAAGGCGGGGAAACCTACATTTGCGGAAATCCGCCGTATTTAGGAAGTACGTGGCAATCAAAAGAGCAAAAATCAGATTTAGAACGAATTTTTAAAAATAAGACTAAAAGTTGGAAGTCGCTAGACTATGTTGCTGGCTGGTTTATAAAAGCGGCTGAATATGGCTCTTATACCAATGCTTCTAGTGCTTTCGTTAGTACCAATTCAATTTGCCAGGGGCAGCAAGTGCCAATTTTGTGGCCGCTAATATTTGATTCAGGGCATGAAATATCTTTTGCCCATACTTCGTTCAAATGGGCAAATCTTGCTAGTCACAATGCTGGGGTTACTGTCGCTATTATTGGTATTTCCAATCATTCAGCTAAGTATCGAAACCTATACTCGACTTCTGACGATGGTAGTTCTACTGAGAAAAAAGTACCAAATATAAACGCCTATTTGGTCTCTGGTTCAAATGTGATCGTGAATAAGTCATCTAAGCCGCTATGCGAATTACCTGAAATGAAATTTGGTAACAAACCTGTTGATGGCGGAAACCTACTCCTGTCAAAGTCTCAGCTATCTGAATTTGACCTTTCCAGAGATCAGTATGATCGTTTTATTCGACGAATTTATGGGTCAGCCGAATTTATAAGAGGGTTACAAAGATATTGCCTATGGATAGAAGATGAAAACTTAGAAGAGGCGATGAGTATTAACGCAGTACGAACACGTATTGAAGCTGTTAAAGAAATGCGCCTCTCTAGCCGTGACAAAAGTGCAAATGATATGGCTGTCCGTTCTCACCAAATGAGAGAAATGAACATTGGCAAGACACAAGCAATCGCTATGCCTTGTGTGTCCTCTGAAAATCGAGAGTATCTTCCGGTTGGTTTGATTGACAATAGATCAACTGTAACCAACCTTTGTTTCGCGCTTTTTGATTCTCCGATGTGGGGCATGGCTTTGCTTGCTTCGCGCTTGCATCTTGTATGGATAGCGACGGTGTGCGGGAAAATGAAAACGGATTTTCGTTATTCGAATACTATGGGGTGGAATACGTTTCCTCTGCCAAAATTAACGGAGAAAAATAAACAGGATTTAACGCGGTGTGCGGAAGATATTCTATTGGCTCGTGAAGCTCATTTTCCAGCCACTATTGCTGATCTGTATGACCCTGAAATTATGCCTGAAGATTTGCGCAGAGCGCATGAGCGCAATGATGAAGTATTAGAGCGCATTTACATTGGTCGTCGCTTTAGAAATGATACTGAGCGGCTGGAGAAGCTATTTGATTTATATACGCGGATGACTACGGCTAGTTCATCTGAGAAAGAAAAGAAGGTGAACTAATATGGATCATAAGTCTATACCCTCGGTATCTGTAAATTATGCTTGCAATGGAAGCTCAAAAAAATCAAATGAGCTTGGTATGCGTGTTATGCAGGAGCGGGCATATGAAAAGCGGGGTGAGGAGTATCTTCTTATCAAGTCGCCCCCCGCATCTGGTAAAAGCCGTGCCTTGATGTTTGTTGCTTTAGATAAGCTAAACAATCAGAGTGTCGATAAAGCTCTGATAGTCGTACCTGAAAAATCTATTGGTGCCAGCTTTAATGATGAGCCGTTAAGCGACTACGGATTCTACTGGGATTGGAGTGTAGAGCCAAAATGGAATTTGTGTAATGCTCCGGGTGAAGATGGAGGCAAAGTTAATTCCGTTAAGTCATTTCTTGAGAGCAAAGACAGAATTTTAGTTTGTACTCATGCGACCTTCCGTTTTGCGGTAGAGCGTTTTGGATATGAGGTTTTTGATAATTGCCTAATCGCTGTGGATGAGTTTCATCATGTAAGCGCCAATCCCGACAATATTCTAGGGAATCAGTTAGCTCAATTTATTGCCAGAGATAAAGTCCATATCGTTGCAATGACTGGCTCGTATTTTAGGGGGGATGCTGAAGCTGTGTTGGCTCCCGAAGATGAAGCCAATTTTGATACAGTTACTTACACCTACTATGAGCAGTTAAACGGTTACGAATATCTGAAAACGCTGGATATAGGCTATTACTTTTATTCAGGTTCATATTCGGATGAAATTCTGAGCGTTTTAAATCCGAATGAGAAAACCATTATTCATATCCCAAGTGTTAATTCACGGGAAAGCACGAAGGATAAGCACAAAGAAGTTGAGCATATCCTTCAAGAGCTAGGAGATTGGCAGGGCACTGATCCAGATACTGGTTTTCATCTGGTTAAAACCAGTGATGGCCACGTGCTTAAAATTGCAGATTTGGTGGATGATGATGCGAAGCGCGATGTTGTTTCCGCAGCACTTAAAGACCCTGCTCAAAAAAATAATCGTGATCACGTAGATATCATTATTGCCTTGGGTATGGCCAAGGAAGGTTTTGACTGGATTTGGTGTGAACACGCGCTAACAGTTGGTTATCGTTCCAGTCTTACAGAAATCATCCAGATCATAGGCCGGGCAACCCGTGACGCGGAAGGTAAAACCCACGCTAGATTTACAAATCTTATTGCCGAGCCTGATGCTGAGGAAGGTGCAGTTGTTGATGCAGTTAATGATACACTCAAAGCAATAGCTGCCAGCCTTCTTATGGAGCAGGTGCTTGCTCCTAAGTTCAATTTTACGCCAAAGAGACCTACAAATACTCCTGCCGAAGGCTATGACTATGGCGAAGAAGGTTATAAGCCTGATCAAACCAATATTGGCTTTAATGAAAGCACTGGTCAATTCCAAATAGAAATAGACGGGCTGGTGGAACCAAAAAGTGAAAGCGCACAGCGTATTTGTAATGAAGACCTAAATGAGGTCATAACTGCATTTGTTCAGGACAAAACAGCTTTAGAGCGCGGTCTGTTTGATGAAGAAACAGTTCCTGAAGAATTAACGCAGGTTCGCATGGGTAAAATCATCAAAGACAAATACCCTGAGCTTGATGAAGAAGATCAAGAGGCAGTAAGACAGCACGCGATTGCTGCGCTGAATCTAACGCAGAAAGCCAAAGAAATCATTACAACAGACGAAAATGTACAAGCTGGTAATACCGCATTAATTGATGGTGTTAGAAAATTTGCTATGGATGTTCGTGATCTGGAAATTGATCTTATTGACAGTATTAACCCATTTAACGAAGCCTACTCAATTCTTGCCAAGTCCATGAGTGAGGAAAGTTTAAAACAGGTTGCTGCTGTCATCGCATCAAAGAAAGTTAGCCTGACGCATGAAGAGGCAAGAGAGCTTGCAAAACGTGCCTTGAAATTCAAAGAGGAGCGTGGACGCTTGCCAGATATCACCGCCGCTGATCCTTGGGAAAAGCGCATGGCAGAGGGCATAGCCTTCTTGCAAAGAAAGGCAGTGGAGGAAGCTAATGGCTGAATTGTCAGACTTGGAGCTTCTTGATGCACTGGGTGTCGAAGCAAAGGCCAAGAAAAAAGCAAAACTTACTCCAAAACAAGAGCGCATTATTGCGGGCTTTGAAGAAATTCAACGCTTTGTTGACGAGCATGGTTATGCACCGAGGTATGGTGAAGATAAGGATATATTTGAAAGGCTTTATGCTACACGGTTAGGTCAGATTAAGAAGCAAAAGGAATGTGTAGAGCTTTTGCGCGAGATGGATCATCAATGCTTGCTAGCAAACTCTGGGAAAGTCGAAGAGCCAAAAGCAGAATATGACTCTGATGAAGAGCTATTAAAGGAGCTTGGTGTTGAGTCGCCAAAAGAAGGTGATGTAACCCATATCCAGCATGTCAGAACCAATGCTGAGAAGAAAGCGGCAGAAGAAATCGCTGATAGAACACCTTGTGAGGACTTTGATAGTTTCAGACCGTTATTTGATTTGGCAAAACAAGAGCTGGATGAGGGTAGTAGGAAATCTCTGCGATTTGGCAAAGACACCTCTATTGAAATTGGAAATTTCTTCATTCTTGGTGGTCAGCTTGTTTATGTGGCTGAGATAGGTGAAGAGTTTAAAGCTCCCAATGGCGAGAGTGATGCGAGATTAAGGGCTGTTTATTCCAATGGAACGGAAAGCAATATTCTACGGCGTTCATTGCAAAGAGCATTGTACAAGGATGAAGCTGGACGCAGGTTGACCGACCCTGATATGGGGCCATTATTCTCAGGAGAAATGGATGAAGGAGATTTGGCAAGTGGAACTATCTATGTCCTTAGAAGCAAATTAGATCACCCAGTCGTAAACAAGAGCCGCGATGTCATTCATAAGATCGGTGTAACAGGCAGCGATGTTAAGTCTAGAATTGGCAATCCAAAAACTGACCCAACTTATCTTATGGCCGATGTTGAAGTTGTAGCCACATATGAGCTATTCAATATCAACCGTAAGAAGCTTGAAGGGCTTATTCATAAGTTCTTTAACAATGCTAGGTTGGATATTCAAATAGATGATAGGTTTGGAAATCCAGTCGTTCCGAGAGAGTGGTTTTTAGTGCCTCTATTCGTGGTGGATGAGGTCGTAGAAAAGATTAAAGACGGCACGATTGGTGATTATCAATATGATATTGATAGTGCCTGCCTAGTACGGAGTTGATATGGCAGATTTAAAGGTGAGTTTTTTTCAGGGTCAAGATGACCTGCTGGTTGATGCTTCTGATGAAAAATCGGCTGTAGATATCGTAAAGTCCAAGATCAATGATCTTGTTAGCATTAAAAACCTTCATTTTCTCTTGGGTTCAGGCGCAAGTGCTGATGCAATTCCAAGTATGGACGGGATGCTTGCTCAAGTCGAATCGAAGCTTGGACAGGATGAGCATAAAGACAAACAAAGTAGATTTGAAGAAATTAAGAAAACATCGGGAAGCAATCTTGAAGAAGTGCTTTCAGTTCTCTATTCCCATAAGTCCTATTTGGAAGGGGCGGGTCAAGACGAAGATGCAATTACAAGTGGTCTAATTAACCTCGTTGAAGAGGAAATGTATCACCAGATAAATATAGATTTGGATGGCGATGATGCTCAAAAGGCTCTTGGGCTTTATCAAACCTTTTATCACAAGTTGTCGCTTAGAAATAAAGACTTGGCTCGCGTAAATGTTTTTACAACTAACAATGATTTACTTAGTGAAAAGTCTTTAGACTATCTGAATATAAACTATAACAACGGTTTTGGCGGCGGACTAAGCAGATATTTTAACCCTGCAAGATACAGTTACACTTATTCGAGAAAAGTAGACGCTAATCTTGAAAAGTATGAGCCGTTGGAGAATATGGTCTATTTGTTCAAGCTTCACGGTTCAATCAACTGGATCGAATGTGAAGGCAACTCATTTTTCAACATTCGAGAAGTTGAAATAGAAGGCTCAACTGATAGGCCAGACAAAAATGTCCTTATATATCCTACACCGTTAAAACAAAACAAGAGCTTAGGTTCGCCTTATGCGGACATAATTCGGGAATTTCAAAAGAGATTGCTTCTTAAGCATAGTGTATTAGTGGTTATAGGGTACAGTTTTAGCGATGAACATATAAACAATATGCTTTATCAGGCGTTAGCATCAAATTCTTCATTGAGTGTTCTAATTCTTGGTGATTACCCAGAAACTCCCTTATTCAAAATTGACGATAGAAGAGTTTATAAGTTTTTCGGAGAAGTTGAAGTTGATGGGGTAACTCAAAAAGCACACTACTTCGAAAATATAGTTACCGACTTATTGCCTGATCTGGATGCTAACAGAGAAGACGACATCGTTAAGGACTTTGTTTCAAAAATAAAGGGGCGATCCCGTGATGAGTAAAGGGCGTTTGAAATGAAGGTCGGAAAAATAACGTCAGTCAACTATAACCAATTCAAAGTAAAAGTTGCTTCGGATATTCGCGGAAATTCCGTTAATGTGGCTGGCGTGGTCTACTACTTTGGCAATATCGGGAGTTATCTAAAAACATCAAACGCAGTTGGAGAAGTTCTGGTTTGTGAGGTTGTTTCCATATTTGATAACGACACAACAAAGCGAGATCATGAATTTGATCTTGAAGGAAGTCGAGAGCTGGTGCTAAAGCCAATTGGAACAATAAACAGGGATGATGAATTTGAGCTGGGCGTAGGAATATTTCCGAGCTTGTATAGCGATGTCAGTATTGTCACTTTTGATGATATGAAATTAATACTGCGGACAGATGATTCGGATGATGGAAATGTCCACAGTAGTTTCTATTTGGGTAAAAGCAAGAATCTGATCAATTATCCTGTAGATATAAATATTGATCGTTTTTTTAATATTCATTCCGCTGTGCTTGGTAATTCTGGTAGCGGTAAGTCTAATACGATTGCCCACATAATTCAGGATATACACCAGAAAACTAACTATGGTGCAATTGGTTCAAAAATTCTGATATTTGATGTTAATGGTGAATATAGAAACGCATTTTCAGACCACTCTCGGGATGATAGCATCAAGGTTGAACTTTATAAGCCAAATATAACTGTCGAATCTGACGGATACAAGCCATTCTATCTCCCGCACTTTTTGCTAAATTTAGACGAATGGAGTTCATTTCTTTTAGCAACTGAAGCGACGCAGCGACCTTTCTGGGATCGTGTTCTTCAAGAAAGTTACCGCTTTTATAAAATTGGAACAGTAAGAGAAGATGAAAGGCCGATATTTGCTAGTTATATCAGACACAAGATATGCGGAATGATATATAGCGTCTTGAATCAAGCAGAATCTGACACTGTAAATATCACGGCTGCCGCTAATGTTATCGCTAGTCTGAGATCGCTTATTGAGGAAGATGATCAATTGAGTGATTCATTTAAAGACCAGGGGGTCTTAGGTGACCTTGAGGCACTAGGTTCAAGTTGTACACTAAATTACGGACAAAACGATCAAGCACTTAAAAATGCAACTGATAGTGTTTATGGAAAAATTGATTTAGCCCATTACCAGACAGTATCTAACTACAGATTTCCCTACGGAGAGCATTTCGATTATAAGTTTTTACGGCTATCGGCACACATGGCTTTGCTCGAAGAGGATGCGCGTGGAAATAAAAGGTTGAGGGAATATACATCGACCTTAATGACGCGGCTTGACTACTTTCTTGAGAATGGCGACTGTGAATTTATGCGATCCTCTTTTAATGACGCAAAAAGTGAAGCCGATTATGTGGAAAGCCTATGGTCAAATGGCGATCAAAATGATGGTAAGACGCATTTGGTGATAATAGATACAAGCGAATTGGGGAATGATGCACTTGAAACCCTGACCTCGGTGGTTTCCAGAGTGCTATTTTCAAGTCGTAAAAAGTTAGTTGGTGACAATAGACGGAAAAACCCTGTGCATCTCGTATTGGATGAGGCGCACAGATATATAAAAAAAGATTATCAATACATACTTCGTGAGAATGTTTTTGAGAGGATAGCTAGGGAGGGAAGAAAATACTCTCTGTTTCTTCTAGTATCTTCGCAGCGTCCTTCTGAGCTATCAGAAACTGTACTTTCTCAGTGTGCTAACTTTGTCGTTCACAGGATTCAGAACGAAGTTGATATGCGCTATGTGAACGCAATTCTTCCTTATTTTTCGGAAGACTTGACCAGTAAGATCAAGCTCTCTGTTCCCGGCGAGGCGCTGGTTTTTGGTAATTGCGTTACTATGCCTATGCATGTAAAAGTACAGCTTGCAAACCCAGAGCCTAACAGTAAAAACTGTAATATACCTGAAGAGTGGTTTCTGCCAAATGCTTAGATATTGTGGGGTAGCAGACGTTTTGGCGTGAAAGGTTGGTGAAATAATGAAATATCTGAATAGCGAAGAAAAGCCGCAGGTAAGGTATGGATATTATATGTAAGTAGTCTATTTGTAATGGCATAGTGGATTTCAAAACGAACAGAGATTGGAAAAATAATGGCACTCTATCAATTGACTGATGATGCACTTTCTCCTCTTGTTTCTACTAGTTTTCAGGAGGAAAACCTATGGGAGAGGCGCGATCTTCAGAGACTTTTAAAAAGCAATATAGAAGTAATTGATCCAGATGTACTGGTTATTGCGGAGGAGTTCGGAGACTGGGATGAAAGTGGACGGCGAGTTGACTTATTGGCGATTGATAAAGATGCCAATTTGGTTGTAATCGAGCTTAAGCGTACTGATAGCGGTGGTCATATGGAACTGCAAGCTATTCGTTATGCGGCGATGGTTGCTAACATGACATGGGATCAGGCCAAGATAGCTTTTCAAAAGTATTTAACCAGTAACGCGATGGATATAGATGCCGAGTCCAAATTATGCGAGTTTTTGGGCTGGGAATCGCCCAGAGAGGATGATTTTGCGCAGAATGTACGTATCGTGCTGGCGTCCGCGAATTTCTCAAAAGAAATTACAACATCGGTGCTATGGTTAAATGAGCGAGACTTGGATATTAGTTGCGTACGTTTGACTCTACATAAGATTGATGAAAAGTTGGTTCTCAGTGCTGATCAGATCATTCCTCTTCCAGAGGCTGAAAGCTATCAAATTGAAGTCAGGCAAAAGCGTAGGGAAGAACGTGTTTCTAGGGTATCAAAGAAAGACCGCTCACTCTTTACGATTTCGTATCAAGATGAAGTCTATGAAAACGAATTTAAAAAATCGGATATTGGATACCATACTGTACTGCTGCTTGAGTCCAAAGGTCTTTTGGATAGTGAGGCATTTGACCTCTTGCGAGCGGATACGTCGTGCAGTTTTAAACTGCTGAAACGAACTGAGGAGATGACTGAAACAGAAAAGCGATATTCTAAATATCGGTTTAACCGAGACCCGGAGTTAAACTTCGACGGTCAAGGCTACTATGTAGCTCGAAACTGGGGTGTGAGTAATACGCCTAAGTTTATTGAAAAGATGGAGTCTCTCTTTTCGGGGTTGTCCTATTCCTCCACAGCAAGTGATTGAGTCTTTTTTATTTGATCAAGGGTGCAATACCCTTGAAATAAGCTCATTCTGAATATTTTGTATTGATGCTAAGGCGTTGCTTCTATGAATTGGGTTAGGTGAAGCCACCGCATTGAATGTTTGTCTGAGGAGTGTGTGAAGCTCTTCGTCTGTTTTTGTCGCTAATTCAAATCTTGTTATTAATCTCATTTGATCCTCCTTTTTGTCGGAGGGCGTGTTTGTTCGGAAAGACGGTTTTCCTATCACCTGTGGTCGAAACGAAGAGAAGAAGATGTCTCTTGATAGGAGTGTCAGCTTTCATGTCATCAATCAGGACAAGAAAAGGCAGGAGAAATAGGTTTTAAGAAAAAGAGTGTAAGTGCATAAAACAAGGAGGGGCGTTACACCCCCTCAGAATCAAGAAAAATGACGGTTTCCGCCTGATCCATTGTATGGGGCAGACCCTCCGCAATTTGTTCTGGATTCTTTCACCCCCGTCGTCTCGCCAACGTCGGCAGAGGTTCATGAGCAGCGCAAAAACGCGCGGTTCAAAAACCTCAAAACCGAATTAAAGGGTGAAGACAATGACAGGTATAAAAATCTATGTAGCAGATTTAGCGGCGTACAATAACGGTTGTTTGCATGGGTGCTGGATCGACGCAACGCTTGAACTTGACGAGATACAAGACCAAATCAATACCATGCTGGCTTCTAGCCCCGAAGAAGGCGCGGAAGAGTACGCGATCCATGATTACGAGGGGTTTGGTAGTTATCGTCTAAGTGAGTACGAAGGGGTAGACAGCGCACATGAAGTCGCTTGCTTTATCGAAGAGCATGACGAGCTAGGCGCGGAATTGCTGGCCTATTACAGCGATATTGAAGAAGCCCGAAAAGCCATAGAGGAAAGTTATTGCGGGTGTCATACCAGTGTTGCAGATTACGCTCAAGAATTAACCGAACAGACGGGAGATATACCCAG
Source organism: Porticoccus sp. GXU_MW_L64 (assembly GCF_052983295.1). Classification (NCBI taxonomy): domain Bacteria; kingdom Pseudomonadati; phylum Pseudomonadota; class Gammaproteobacteria; order Cellvibrionales; family Porticoccaceae; genus Porticoccus; species Porticoccus sp. GXU_MW_L64. Next base: position 22,405 of record NZ_JBRKJK010000010.1, read on the forward strand.
TCACTTAGAAATGTATATCGACTATGAGCGCATGGGGCGTGATATGGAGTTAAGCGGGGATATCTTCACTATTGAGGCAGGTTATCAGGAAGTACATATCTTTTGGAGTGCTTAATAGTCAACTTTCAAGTTGACTCGCATAGTTTAATAGTGTACCTTTAGGTTGACTTTAAATAAAATTGAGTCAACTTTTAGGTAGACTGAGCATGGATAAGATCGTTGTAAAACAGTATCGAGATAAGGTAAATCAAGCTGTTCACCAGCTTGATAACTTTCCTGTGCGCCCACCTGAAGGATGGCTTAAAACAGTAAAAAAAGCGCTTGGAATGACTGGCCCTCAATTGGCTGAGCGTCTAGGTGTCAGTAAATGGCAGGTTTCCAAGACTGAAAAAGGCGAACTGGCCGGAAGTGTGAAGCTAGAAACGATGCAAAAAATGGCTGAGGCTATGGATTGCAAGTTTGTCTATGCCGTTATTCCTAAGACAGATGTTGAGCAGGTTATTCAAGAGCAGGCGAGAAAGAAGGCTGTAGAGAGGGTCAATGAAGCATCTACGCAGATGGCTTTGGAAGCTCAGTCACTTGATAAGGAAAGGCTTGAATCTGAGATAGAGCGCATTGCGGAGGAGATTATGGACAAGATGCCATCCAATTTCTGGAGCCGCAATGAGTGATGATCATTCAGATATTGGGGAATACCCTGATGGTGCAACGCCTCTTGATCCCGATGAAATGGAGGGGCTTCGCTATAAGCACGTCTCAACAAGGGGAGAGTTGGACGAGCTGGAGCAGGCCAATATTGATGAAGGCTTGCAATGGCTGAAAAAGCAGAAGAAGCCTGATGTGCTTACAGAAGATTTTGTCCGCACACTCCATAAGAAGCTGTTTGGCAAAGTTTGGAAGTGGGCTGGCACATTTCGACTGACTGAGAAGAATATTGGGGTAGACCCATTTCAGGTGGCTATCGAGCTAAGACAGCTTTTGGACAACACTCAGTATTGGGTAGAAAACGGCACATATCCACCTAAAGAGCTGGCAGCGCGTTTTCATCACAAGCTTGTCTACATTCACCCGTTCCCAAACGGGAATGGCAGACATTCGCGCATTATGGCCGATGCCGTCTTAACCAAGCTTATGAACGAGCCTGCTATAGATTGGGCGGGTGGATACAAGCTAGAACAAATGAATGAGCGCCGTGACCAATATATCGCGGCGCTTAGGAAAGCCGACGGACACGATTTTGAAGAATTGTTTAAGTTTGTTGGTGTATAGGTTTACCGTTTAGGTAAAATGGCGCGCCTTTCCGGTTTCGACCAGAGAAGCGTTTTATTAATAGGTGTAAATTTAGGTGTAAATTAAGGTAATCAGAGTGGCAGATAGCAATTTTCTTCAACAAATTCAAGCACGTAGAACCTTTGCTATCATCTCGCACCCCGATGCAGGTAAAACCACCATAACTGAAAAAATGCTGCTGTTCGGCAATGCCATTCAGTTGGCGGGGTCGGTAAAAGGCAAGAAGGGCCCTCATGCCAAGTCCGACTGGATGAGCATGGAGCAGGAAAGGGGTATCTCGGTGACCTCATCGGTGATGCAGTTTCCCTACGGTGGGCGCACGGTGAACTTGCTGGATACACCAGGACACGAAGACTTTTCCGAAGACACCTACCGCACTCTCACCGCTGTGGATTCTGTGCTGATGGTGATTGATGGCGCCAAGGGTGTGGAGGATCGAACCATCAAACTGATGGAGGTATGCCGTCTGCGGGATACGCCGATTTTGTCGTTTATCAACAAAATGGACCGCGACATCCGCGACCCTATTGAGGTGATGGACGAAGTTGAAGAAGTGCTCAAGATCAAGGCTGCACCTATCAACTGGCCGTTGGGTATGGGCAGGGAATTCAAGGGTGTGTACAACCTGTACACCGATACCGTGCACGTATATCAGCAGGGTATGGGGCACACCATCAATGATGACCTGCAAATTAAAGGCATTGATAGCAACGAGTTTACAGAGCTGCTCGGCCCCTACGCGGACGATGTGCGCGAAGAAATTGAATTGGTGCGCGGAGCCTGCCATGAATTTGATCTGGAAGAATACCTGGCCGGTGAACTGACCCCGGTATTTTTCGGCTCCGCCATGGGCAACTTTGGTGTGCGCGAGATGCTCGATGGTTTTGTTGAGTGGGCACCCACGCCCATTGCCCGGGAAACCCATGAGCGCACCATCGAACCGACGGAAGAAAAATTCAGCGGCTTTGTGTTTAAAATACAAGCCAACATGGATCCCAAGCACCGGGACCGAATTGCCTTTATGCGCATTTGTTCAGGAACCTATTCCAAGGGTATGAAGATGAAGCATGTGCGGATCGGCAAAGACGTGAAAATTGCCGACGCGGTAACATTTTTAGCGGGGGATCGCTCCCATGTGGAGGAGGCCATTTCCGGCGACATCATCGGTCTGCACAACCATGGCACAATACAGATTGGCGACACCTTTACTGAAGGGGAACCCCTGAAATTTACCGGTATTCCCCACTTCGCACCGGAGCTGTTTCGCCGCATTCGCCTGAAAGATCCATTGAAATTAAAAGCCCTGCAAAAAGGTTTGCAGCAACTGTCGGAAGAAGGCTCCACGCAGGTGTTCTTCCCAAAAAACAGCAACGACATTGTGGTGGGCGCGGTGGGTGTGCTGCAGTTTGAAGTGGTGGCTTATCGCCTGAAAGACGAATATAAAGTGGAAGCCATTTACGAGCCCGTAAATGTTAACACCGCCCGCTGGGTGGATGGCGAAGACCCGAAAAAGTTCGAAGAATTTCAGCGCAAGTGCAAAGAAAACCTGGCCGTTGATGGCGGCGGCCATCTGACCTACCTGGCGCCAACGCGGGTGAATTTATCGCTGACCGAAGAGCGTTATCCGGATGTAACTTTTCGGGCGACCAGGGAGCATTGACTGTTTCGGGTTGCGAGCAACGTACTTCAAGCAACGAGCTACAGCTCTTGCCAAGCTGTCATTCTGAGCGTAGCGAAGAATCTGAATGCAATGTTGCGCTGTGAGATCCTTCGCTTTGCTCAGGATGTCAATAAAACACAACCCGTAGCCGACCTATGACCCCAGCCGATATTCCCCAACACCTACGTGCCAACCGCAGCGGCTTTACCCGCTGGTTTGGTCGCACCTTACTCAATGCTATGGGCTGGCAGGTAGAGGGGCGCATTCCCGATTTGAAAAAGTTTATTGTTGCTGGCGCGCCCCATACCTCCAACTGGGATTTTGTGATCGCCATGGCGGTGGTGATGGCGTTTGATATCAAAGCTAACTGGTTGGCCAAGCACAGCATTTTTGTATTTCCCTTTAAAACCCTGTTTTTCAAACTCGGTGGTATTCCATTGGATCGAGACAACACCAAAGGCATTGCTGAACAAATTGCCGATAAAATTTGTGCCAGTGATCAGCTGGTGATCGGCATTATGCCAGAGGGCACTCGCAGTAAGGTGGAAAAGTGGAAAAGCGGTTTTTTGCGTATTGCTTACTCAGCGGGCTGCCCGGTGTTGCTTGCCTCCCTGGATTTTGAACACAGGCTCATTCGCTTTGGCGAGTTGGTTGAAGTTCGTGAAGATGTGGATCAGCAGTTGTTGGAAATTAAACAATACTATCGCCAGTTCACACCAAAATACCCTGAGAAATTTTAATTCCCTCATTGTCAGAAGCGAGACAACGCGGCTATGACAAACTGTTAAATGAATAGCAATCTTATGCAACCCGACTTAAATGAAATTCTCGATCACGCCAAAAAATTGCTGCAAAAAGGCAATAACAGCGATGCCTGGATGTTGCTGGTTGAGGTCGTCAATTACGATCCCAAAAACCGCGCCGCTCTGATGATGCTGGCGGGTTCCAATTTCAATGCGGGTAATTACGCCGAATCCAGCAAGTGGTTCGCCAAACTGGTGGGCCTGGAGCCCGGCGCTGGCAAATCGTCGGTAGCGCTGTTTAACAGTCTGTGGAAACAGGGTGAAAAAGACATGGCCATGGCGGAGATAAAACGCTTTATTGCTACGGCGGATAAAGCGAAAGAGCGAGCCACCATTGAGCAGTACCTGGATATTGTGGAGAAATTCGGGCGCTCATCTGGTGATGATTGATCTTGAACTTCAATGTTGTCATTCTGAGCGCAGCGAAGAATCTTACAGTTTTCGGGGGCTTGAGATCCTTCGCTGCGCTCAGGATGACAGTGTAGCCAGTGAGGAGAGAGTGTGGCCAGTGAGGATGACAGCGTAGCAGCTGAGAATGACAGAGTAGCAGCAAGCGAGGGTGACAGATTTCTGACTACCATGTTGACGATTAAGATTCCCAAAAATAGCGAGTACTGATTATCAACCGGGTTTCATCAGCTTGCTCTGGTAACCCGCTATAGCGCCTCTCTCTGCGGTTGGTGCGAATGTTTATGGCTTCGCCGGCGAATTTCCACTGCCCGCCGAATCGGTAGCTGTAACTGATGGTGGTGCTGCTGCCATTTTCGCCATTGCTGTCCATAAAGGTGCCGTCCAGGTCATCCACATGAAAACTCTCCCAGCGCAGGGCCAGTCTCTGCGAGCCCCAACGACCGGCCAGCATCAGATAGCCGGAATCAAAACGATTATTCACTACGTTAACCGTGGCGTTATTCATTTGGGTGCGGCCGCGGGTGTACTGTGCCAGCACTTCCCAGTGTGAGTGGATGCGGTGTTGCGCTGCCAAGTGCAAAAAGCGCGTATGCCAGGCGTATTGGCCCCGCTCAAAAGCACTCGGGTCCGCGTTGTTATCGTAGTAATGCAGGGTCGCTTTACTGCGCTGGCGATAGTTCCAGTGCAGCCCGGTGTAGTAACCGATGCGGTTGTCCCGCTCGATAAAGGGTTCGACTTCCGGGACTTGTTCCGCCAGAACTCTGCCGGGGGCAAAAGTGGGGCGGTTGGCCAGTGGCAAGCGGCCACCAATGCCGGTTTGACGTTCGCTGTTTGTCCAGCCTCGCCAGGACAGCAGTGAGCCGGTACTGTCGTTAAAGCCAAACAGGGCAGCGGTGACTCCAAAATCGTGAAAAGATTGGCGCTGACGCCCTAGGTTACGCCACTGCACCTCGGCACCCGCCGTGCGCAGTTCTTCGCCAATCCAGCTGTTAATGGTGGATGAAGTGATGGTATACGGGGAACTCCACAGGCGACCGCGATTTTCCAGTGACAGGGCCGGATAAAAGAAGCCCACTTTGTAGCTGGGGCGCCAGCGGGATTGGCTCAGGGGGCGGTATTGCCAGTAAAGTTCCGTCACATCCAGGCGGTTACCCGGTTTCTGGTTGTACAGCACGCTGGCTTTCAGGTGGGCGCTGTGGTTCAGGCGATAGTCCAGTTCCAGACCGCTGAGGCCACTTTGAATTCGCGTGTTGTCGTTGCCGCCATGGAGCTGTTTGCCTTGTCCCCGGTTCAGCCAGGAGGTCAGGCCGTTACTCTGTGACAACTGCAATTCGATAATTCCAGAGAGCTTCAGGGGCGACGGTTGGGGTGAGATTTCTGCTGCCCAGCTGCAAGGCAGGTAAGCGCTGATCAGAAACAGCAGGGCTTTGCGCGTCACAGCTTGTTCTCCACGGGCTTTGTACCGTAATTGTCCTGCCACCATTGTTCCAGCTGCTCGGCGGGCAGGGGCTTGCTGATAAAGTAACCTTGGGCAAAATCGCAGTTAAAACGCTCCAGCATTTTCAGGGATTCTGCGTCTTCAATGCCTTCCGCAGTCACAGTCATGCCCATGCGGTGCCCGAGGTTGATGGTGGACTGTACGATCAGGGCATCGCTGGAATTGGTGGCAATGTCGCTGATAAATTCCCGGTCGATTTTCAGTTCGTGTACGGGCAGTTGTTTGAGTTGTGCCAGCGATGAGTAGCCGGTGCCGTAATCATCCACCGAGAGCCCAACGCCTTGTGCTCTTAGTCTGTTGAGCAGGGCAACGGCTTTTTCAGGGTCTTCCACAACGGCACTTTCCGTGACTTCCAGTACCAGTCTGTCCGGCTCGACGCGGTGGGCCTGCAAGCGTTCCGGAACCACTCTGGTGAGGTCGCCCGATAACAAGTCGGCGGCGGAAATATTCACGGCAACTTTCAAACTAATGCCTTGTTGTTGCCAGCTCTTACTCTGTTGGATGGCTCTGTCGATGACCCATTCGGTGAGTTCGGTGATCAGCCCGGATTGCTCGGCGGCGGGAATAAACTGATCCGGGCCAACAAAGCCGTGCTCTGGATGAATCCAGCGTATCAGTGCCTCTACCTGAGTGGGGCGGGCACCTTCAAGGCCGTTGCGTATTTCCAGCTTGGGCTGGTAGTGCAGTTGCAGTTGATCGGTTTTTATGGCGTTGCTGAGTTCGTGCAACACCGCCAGGCGAAATACGCTGTGGCTGTCGTGTTCCGGGTTGTACAGCATCCAGGGGGTGCGTTTTTCTATGGCGTAATCAAGGGCAATTTCGGCAAATCTTAACAGGGCATCGGCCGCGTCACCGTGTTCCGGGTAGCGGGCAACACCCGCCTGCGCTCCCAGCAAAATAGAGATGTCTTGCAACTGAAAGGGGTGTTTGAACTGGTTGAGCATGGCGTCCAGTGCGTTGCCTGCCTGGTGGGTTTGCGGCACAAACGCAGCGAAACAGTCGTTGCCCAGATAGCAGAGAACAATTTGCGTGCTGATGGCCTGCAATTGCTCGCCGATTTGTTGCAGTAACTTGTCGCCCAGGCTGTGCCCAAGGGTGTGCTTTACATCTTGCAGGCGTTTGACTTTCAGCACCACAATATCTGCCTTGGCATTACCGTGGCTGTAGAATTTTAATTGCTGCTCAACGGCCCGCAAAAAACCCGTCTGGTTGTAAAGACCGGTAATGCTGTCGTGGCTGGCGCGGAAAATAATTTCCTGCTCGCGCAAGGCAACCTTGCGTTGCATGTGGTTGAATTCTTCCGACAGGGCGTTAATTTCGCTGCTGCCGGTAACGCTGATTACCGGGGAGTAATTGCCAGTACCTACACTGCCGATGGCCTGTAACAGTTGTTGTACAGGGTTGGTGATGCTGCGGGCCACAAAATAAGCCACAGCAACTGTCAACAATACCCCGACAACCAACAATAGAATCAGTTCTGTCCACTGGGAGCGGAACCCCGATAGCAGTGGCTCCAGTGGTTGTGACAGCAAAATTTGAAAGTTCGGGTTGCCGGTATCCGGCATGGGCTTCATCAATGCGAGGGAGCCGCTGACGTTTACGATCTTGCCCGAATTTTTTGCCGCACTTGCCAGCAGTTCCGCGTAGTCGTTGTTGTCATTGGCAAGCAGTGTGCTTGCCAATAGTCGAGGGGCAATATCACCGGTGTACAGGTAGCTGGTATCCAGGTTGGTCAACTGCTTGAACTGGCCTGTGTGATCCTCGTCGAGCTCAAATGCCATGCCCACCCAGCCCACAGGCAGGGGCAATTTTACCGGGGCCAGTATCAGGCGATAAAAGCGCTGGTTGCTGTATATCAAATGTACCTGTGAATTCAGGTTTTGCTGCATCAGTGCGCGTTGGGCTTCTCCAAGGGCAATGGGGGATTGCCCAACCTGGGATAGAGGGTTGCCGTCGAGGTCGGTAAACAGTGCAATATCGGCAGCAATGCGGCCACTGTGGTTGAGTAGCACGCTGCTGATGGTTTCCGGGTCTTCACTGCCGACGGCCTCGCGAAAACTCCAGTCTTTGGCAATTGTGTCTACGGAGCGCTGCAAGTGTTGGTTGCTGGATTGCCATTCACTGCCAAAAAGCCGTTGAGAGGCCAGCAGCTGGCTGCGGATTGTCTGGTCCAGATTTTCCCGGCTGGCTTTGTAGGTGAGGGCGAGGGTAACCCATTGCAGGCTCAACAACAGCAGGAAAAAGCTGATAAATATACGCCAGCGCAGAGTACAGAATTGCTTTGGCAGCTTCACGTCAACAGGCCCTAATAGTTATCGTCATCAAATTGTTGCCCCGGGGCTTCCGGGCGGAATGGTTTTTTCAGCTTGCGCGTCAGTTTGAAGGCCACCGTCAGTGGTTGTCCATCAATAACCTCTACCTCTATGGGAACCTGGTCTTTCTTATGCAGGCGGGGGTGCCACAGATGCAACTGGTATGTGCCGGCGGGTACATCAGCAAGCTGCTGTCTGTCTTCACTTAATTGGGTAAAAAATGGTGTGTCCACCACCAGTAGGTAGGCCAGCATCCAGTCGTGGATGTTACAGCCCAGAACCACCAGGCCTGGTTTGTCGAACAGGACTGGCCCGGGCAGCTGTTTTTTGTACAGTGGCAACTCGAAGGATTTGGCAGGGGAAAAAGAGTAAACGTGGTGGCTGGTGTCGTCCCGATTGGGGAATATCACCTGACTATTGCGCTGAATAACGGATATGTAGGGGTCAAACTGCAGATTGCGCTGGACGATGGTGGCTGGCCTGTCCAGAGCCGGGTTTGCCAGCGGTGATTGCGGTATGGCGTATACCACGGCTTGCTCAAGATTCGCCGTTCTGCCGTTGCGGTCGGTGACTTCAATGGTGAGTGTCGAGCCACTGGCTTCACAGCAAAATAATAGCAACAGGCACGGGGCCCAGTAACCGGGTCGCAGCATGGGTTTCCCTCACAATCAAAAGCGGTTTTTATTGTAGAAAGACCGGTGTCGGTGTTTTGATAGAAGTAAAGGGTTCGCAGAAAACCGCAAAATTGCGAACCAGTTATGTTATCGGCTGTTGCTGCTATTTCTTGACCTTTGTGTCGAGATAACCCATGGCAAAGGCAGAAGCCACAAAGGTGAGGTGAATAATGACGTACCATTTGAGGTCGTCGTGGTCGAGATTTTCAATATCCATGAATTTTTTCAACAGATGGATGGAGGATATGGCCACAATACTTGCCGCGATTTTGGCTTTCAGTGACGAAGAATCCATCTTGCCCAGCCAGTTGAGTTTTTCGTCACTGGCGTCTATGTCGAGCTGGGATACAAAATTTTCGTAGCCGCTCATCATCACCATCACAATCAGGCCGCCGACCATGGCGATGTCGATCAGGGACAGCACAATCAGAATCATCTTGGCTTCGGTGATAAATGGGCTGTCCACCAAAAGGTGATACAACTCCATAAAAAACTTCACACCCAGCGCCACCACCGCCAGACTCAAACCCAGGTAAATCGGTGCCAGCAGCCACCTGGCGCGGTATAACAGCCCTTCGATCAGTCGTTCCATTGTGTTATCAAATTCGTCAGTTGTGGAGTGGCTAAATATATCAGAAAGTCTTCCTTGTTTAACCCTGATGACCCAAGGCGGTGGTATCATTGCGCCTTGTTTTACCAAGAACCTGTTTTACTACCACACCGCCGTATGTCACCTCAAAATTCCTACCCAGGCTCACAAGCCTGGCGCAACCCGGAAGTATTTCTGTTGTTGCTCACCTTTGCCATGTCGCTGTCTTTCGCCACCTGGCTGTCGCTGCTCAATAATTTTGTGATTGAGCGGGCGGCTTTTACTGGCGAAGAAATTGGCATTCTCCACAGTCTGCGCGAGGTGCCGGGCTTTCTGGCGTTTACGGCGGTGTTTTTGCTGTTGGTGCTACGGGAGAGATCCCTGGCCCTTGTGTCCATGGGCATTATGGGGCTGGGGGTGGCGGTAACCGGGTACTTTCCGTCGGCCATCGGCTTGTATTGCACTACGGTGTTGATGTCCATTGGCTTTCACTACTACGAAACCGTGCAGCAATCGCTGGCGTTGCAATGGTTCCCCTTGGACAGCTCCGCCAAAAGTCTGGGTAAACTGGTGGCGAGCAAGTCAGCGGCGGCGGTGCTGGCGTACGGTTTGATCTGGCTGTCCACTACTTTTTTTGATGTGGACTATCACTGGGTGTACCTGATCGCCGGGGTCATTTCCATGGGGCTGGTGCTGTTTGCTGCGCTGGCTTTTCCCGCATTTGCTCAGCCCCACGTGCAACATAAAAAAATCATTTTGCGCAAACGCTATTGGCTCTATTACGCGTTGACCTTTATGGGCGGTGCGCGGCGGCAGATTTTTGTGGTGTTTGCCGGTTTCCTGATGGTGGAGAAATTTGGCTATTCGGTGGCAGATGTGGCGCTGTTGTACCTGGCCAATCATGTACTGAATACCTTGTTGGGGGCTAAAATTGGCGCCTGGATCAGCCGGGTGGGGGAGCGCGTTGCCCTGCGGGTGGAGTACATTGGTCTGGCGCTGGTGTTTACTGGCTACGCTTTTGTGGAAAGCGCCAATATCGCGGCGGCGCTGTATATTATTGACCATGTGTTGTTTGCCATGGCCATTGCCATGAAAACGTACTTCCAGAAAATCGCCGATCCGAAAGACATCAGCTCTACCGCAGCGGTGAGTTTTAGCATTAATCATATCGCCGCCGTGGTGATCCCGGCGCTGTTTGGTTTGATTTGGTTGACATCACCGGGCCTGGTGTTTTTGCTGGGGGCAGGTATGGCTCTGATCTCGCTGTTGTTGGCCAGCAATGTGCCGGAGGCACCCAATCCAGATAACATTACTCACTGGCGCTCTCCCGCCCAGTGGCAAAAATCGTAAAGAGCAAGAAGGTAGTAGAAATATGGCAGCACATTCCATTGTCTCTCTGTTTCGCGGTGACTGTGAACTGGATTCCAGCGTCACGGTAAAAGGCTGGGTACGCACTCGTCGTACCTCCAAGGCGGGTATTTCCTTTGTGGCGGTACACGATGGCAGCTGTTTTGACCCCATACAGGCCGTGGTGCCGGAAACCCTGGACAATTACGAGGAAGTTACTCACTTGGGCGCCGGTTGTGCAGTAGTTATCAGTGGCACACTGGTGGAGTCCGAGGGCAAAGGACAGTCGGTGGAAATTCAGGCGGATGCAGTAGAGGTGGTGGGCTGGGTGGACGACCCGGAGGCTTACCCCATCGCCAAGAAACGCCACACCTTCGAATACCTGCGCACCCAGGCTCACCTGCGCCCGCGCACCAACGCTTTTGGTGCCATTACCCGCCTGCGTAATACGGTGGCCAACAGCATTCACAACTATTTTTACAACAACGGTTTTCACTGGGTAAACACGCCACTGATTACCAGCAGCGACTGCGAGGGGGCCGGAGAGTTGTTCCGGGTATCCACTCTGGATATGGCCAATCTGCCGCGCACGGACAAAGGCGATGTGGATTACAGTCAGGACTTTTTTGGCAGCGAGAGCTTCCTCACTGTATCCGGTCAGCTCAATGTGGAATCTTACTGCCTGGCCATGAGCAAGGTGTACACCTTTGGGCCCACGTTCCGGGCGGAGAATTCCAACACCTCCCGCCACCTGGCAGAATTCTGGATGGTGGAGCCGGAAATTGCCTTTGCGGATCTGGAAGACGATGCGGCGCTGGCGGAAGACTTTCTGAAGAATGTATTCAATCAGGTGTTGGAGCAGCGTGAAGACGACATGGCCTTCTTTGCTCAACGGGTGGACAAAGAGGCCATTGACCGTTTGCAGAATGTGGTGGATTCCGAATTCGTGCATATGGATTACACGGATGCCATCGACATTCTGCAAAAGTCCGGTAAAAAATTCGAATTCCCGGTGCAGTGGGGTGTGGATATGGCCTCGGAACACGAACGTTTTTTGTGTGAGGAATACGCCAAGGGCCCGGTGGTTGTGAAGAATTATCCGAAAGACATCAAAGCGTTTTATATGCGCCTGAACGACGACAACAAAACCGTGGCTGCCATGGATGTACTGGTGCCCGGTGTGGGCGAGTTGATTGGCGGCAGCCAGCGGGAAGATCGCATCGATGTACTGGACAGCCGTATGGACGCCGAAATGCGCGAGCATTTGTGGTGGTACCGGGATTTACGTCGTTACGGCACCGTACCCCACGCCGGTTTTGGTTTGGGTTTTGAGCGGTTAATCAATTACATCAGCGGAATGGAAAATATACGCGATGCCATTCCGTTTCCGAGGACTCCGGGGTCTGCGCCGTTTTGACAAATTTGTAAAACGCGAACCGGATACTCCTTGCTGTGACACGCCGTAAACCCATCCCTGGGGGCTCGAGGCCAGCATCCCTGCTGGCCACGGTCACATCAAGCAGTAGCCGATTCACTCCACGAAAGGTGCCGCTGTGTACCACCCGAACTGCATTTTATGGCGCTTCGTAATCAATTCCTGCGATGACCACCTCCTCCTGCCCGGAGGGGGTGGCTACCGAAACCTCATCATCCAGTTCTTTCCCCAATAATGCTTTTGCCATTGGTGAATCTACGCTGATGTAATTCAGTGCCGGGTCCAGTTCGTCGGCACCGACAATGCGGTACTTGTGTTCCTCGCCAGCGCTGTTTTCTACGGTTACCCAGGCGCCGAAAAACACTTTATTGCGATTGTCGGGAATGCGGTCTACCACTGTTAAATTTTCCAGGCGCTTGCTGAGGTAGCGCACCCGCCGGTCGATTTCCCGCAGGCGTTTTTTGCCGTAGATGTAATCGCCATTTTCCGAACGGTCGCCATTTTTGGCGGCTTCCTGCACGGCGGCAGTTACCTGGGGGCGCTCCACTTTCCACAGTTGTTTGAGCTCTGCCTCAAGGCGAGCGGCACCGGCGGCAGTGATGTACGGGGAGCTTCTCGGTTGCGGTGGACGGTAGCGGCCCATGGTCAGTCCATATTGTTGATGCGGACTGGCTCCACTGGCTCTGCCAGCTCGAAGCCGAAAACCCTGCTGTAAAAATACAACTCCGCTTCATAGGCGCGAATAATATTTCCCGCTTTGCGAAAGCCGTGGCCCTCGCCCATAAAGGGCACGTAGGCGTTGGCCACTTTCTTTTTGTTGAGAGCGGCGATCATGGCCTCTGCCTGATTGGGTGGTACCACTTTGTCGTCCAGGCCTTGCAGGAAGATCACCGGGCTGTCCAGTTGTTCGATATGGTGGATGGGGGAGCGCTGCTGATAAACATCTTTGGCTTCCGGATAGGGCCCAACCAGGCTGTCCATATAGCGGGCTTCAAACTTGTGGGTATCTCCTGCCAGCATTTCCAGGTCGCCGATACCGTACAGGCTGGCACCGGCTTTAAAGGTATTGTGGAAGGTTAGCGCTGCCAGCACGGTATAGCCACCGGCGCTGCCACCGCGAATGGCCATTCGGTTTGGGTCGGCCAGTTTTTGCGCGGCCAGGTACTCGGCGCCGATAACTACATCGTCCACATCACACAATCCCCAGTTGCCTTTTAAGGTATCCCGATAATGGCGGCCAAAGCCGGTACTGCCGTGGTAGTTCACATCCAGCACTGCAAATCCCCGGCTGGTCCAGAACTGGGCTTTTAAATTCAGGCTGGTGCCGGATGCGGCTGTGGGGCCGCCGTGACACATCACCATCAGCGGTGGCAATTCATCTTGCGGAGCCTGGTAATCTTTGTTGGCTGGTGGGTAGTAAATGGCCTGGGCATCGCTGTCACTGGTACAGGGGTAACGGATGGCTTGGGGGGTGGACAGGTAGCTGCTGTCAAAGGGCAGTGGTGTGTCACCATAAACCGCACTGACCCGATTGTTTTTCAGCTGCGCCAGTTGCGGCGCTGCGTTGGGCGAGGCGCCGATAAAAAAGGCGCAGCTATCATGGCAGTGCAGGGCGGAAATGTCGCTGTAGCCGCAAGGGTGGTTTTGCAGATTGCCGGTATTTATATCAATAGTGGCCAGGTACCAGTGACTGTTTTGGGTGTAGCAACAGGCGATGGTGTCGGCATCCAGGAATCCGTAGGTAGACATGCCAAATACCCACTGGGGAGTGGCAAATTCTGCCTCTGTGGGACAAATATTTTCGGCGTTGCCGTCTTCGGCCAGGCGATAAATATTCCACCAGTTGCTGCGGTCGGAGACAAAATACAGTGTTCCATCCGGCGACCACTGGGGCTGGAAGATAGACTCTTCAGGGCCGCCAGCAACTTTTTTGGCATTGGCTGGCCTGCCCTTGTGGAAATCTGCCAGCCACAATTCCGTGCCGTCCCAGGGCATTTGCGGGTGGTGCCAGCACAGCCAGCTGATTTTTGTGCCGTCCGGACTGATGCGGGGGTTGCTGTAAAAATCCGCGCCATTGACCAGGGTGGTGATGGTTTGCGAACCGTTCAAGGGAATGGCAACCAGGGTATTAACGGGTTCGTGGCCGCCTGTGCGGTGGTCTTCGCAAACGCAAATCAGTTGTTGATGGGTGGCGTCAAAGCAGAAGTCCGCGTAGCGCAATTGATTGCTTTCTGGTGTCAGGGGTTCTGGCAAAGCGTTTGGGGTATTCAGCGGCAGGCGGTAGATGCGCTGGTCGGCATCCAGGCAAAAATAGAGTGTGTCGTCCGCCACCAGATAGGGGGCGCCGCCGTATTCGTGGACTTTACTTCGGGCGCCCAGAGGGGCGCGCAGTACATCCCTGGCGGTGCCGTCGCTGTCGCGCCCCATCACCACATTGCGGCCGCCTTCCCAGGGACGGGATTCCAGCCAGTAGAGGTTGCCTTTGTCGCACTGAGGTTGATCCAGGCCGGGGGCGGCTTTGGTGATCAATTCCGGGGTAATGGGGGATTTCCAGGAGCCATAGGGGGCACTGTGCTTCATGTTTGTTCCTTGCCTTAGCCGCCTGCCAGTTTGACGGTATGGCCTTGTTTTTCCAGTTCGGCCTTCAGTTTTTCCCGTGCGTCCCCCTGAATCTCAATTACGCCGTCTTTTACCGCGCCACCGGTGCCACACAGTTGCTTTAATCGCTTGGCAAGTTTTTTCAGCTCCGCATCTGGTAAATCGAGCCCGCTAATCAGGCTGACGCCTTTGCCCTTACGACCTTTGGTTTCCCGGTGGATGCGCACAATGCCATCACCTTTGGGTCGCTGGGCCACGGTTTCGTTGGGCTGAATGCGTCCCTGATCGGTGGAGTAAACCAGGCGGCTGTTTTTGCTCATATCGGGCTCCTTTGTGTTGCCGGAATTGTAACTCATTCATTCAAACCTTGACGGTGCTACAATCGTTTTATCAGCTTCAGGATAATATACAGTCATGTCTGACACTCCCCTTCGCCAGCGACTCAATACGGTTATTTTTGGCACTGCCACGCCAGCGGGACGGCGCTTCGACCTGGTGCTGATCTGGTTGATCAGTATTAGTGTACTGGCAGTGATGCTGGATACGGTGACTGCCGTGGGTGATCGTTATGGGGATCAGTTGCGTACTATCGAATGGTGTTTTACGGCGCTGTTTACCCTGGAATATCTGGTGCGGATTTACTGTGCACCCAAGCCCCTGAAATACATTTTCAGCTTTTACGGGCTGGTGGACTTGCTGTCTATTGTGCCTACGTATCTGGGGTTATTTTTCGAAGGTGCCAACTATATTCTGGTGATTCGCCTGCTGCGGGTGTTGCGTATTTTCCGGGTTTTGAAACTGTTGCGCTACACCAGTGAAGCCAATGTGCTGATGCGTTCGGTGTACCATTCAAGGCGCAAGATTTTTATCTTTTTCAGTGCGGTACTGGTGGCCTGTACGGTGTTTGGCACTTTGATGTATCTGGTGGAAGGGGCGGATAACGGCTTTACCAGTATCCCCAAAAGTATCTACTGGACTATCGTTACTATCACCACTGTAGGATATGGCGATATTGTGCCCGTAACGGCTTTTGGCAAGGTGATCGCAAGTATGGCCATGTTGACCGGTTATTCGATTATTGCGATTCCCACCGGCATTCTTACCGCAGAGCTGGCCCACGAAATGCAGCGCGAACGTGTGGGCCGTGGTTGCCGTAACTGCGATAAAAGCGGCCACGACCGGGACGCGGTGCACTGCAAGTTTTGTGGCGCGAAGTTGTAAAAATTCCCGTCACTGGCTGGGCCGGTAGCGCTGATTAAATTCATCCAGCGGCAGCGGTTTGTCGTAGTAATACCCCTGCAGAATGTCGCAGCCCATCTCTTTCAGGCGCACCGCAATGGCTTTGTTTTCCACCCCTTCGGCGACGACTTTCAATGAAAAATTGTGGGCCAGGTCGATCACGGTTTTAACGATGGACTGGTCTTTGGGTGAGCCGAGCATTTTCAATACAAAGCTCTTGTCGATTTTTAATTCGTCGGTGGGAAGGTCACGAAAGTACGCCAGCGAACTGTAGCCGGTACCAAAATCGTCGATGGAAACTTTGACGCCGGTTTTGCGCAGCTTTGCCAGTTGCGCCAGCATCATCTGTTGGTTGTCTACCATAATATTTTCGGTGACTTCCAGAATCAGGCGTGATGGTTCGACGGAAAAAATATCCAGGGCATCCCGGATAACGGTCAGAATTTCATCGTCCAGCAGCAAGGTGGGGGTGACATTGACTGATATGCTTAGCTCCGGCGACCAGCGCGACAGTGTGGCCAGAGCGGATTTAATGGCCCACCAGGTCATTGGCCGAATAATCGGATACTGTTCGGCAGTATGAATAAAATCACCGGGTGCCAGTACTTTGCGGTTTTTGGTGTGCCAGCGCATCAACGCTTCGGCCCCTACCAGATTGTTGTGGCGGGCATGCACTTTGGGTTGGTAATAAAGTTGCAACTCGCCCAACTCAACGGCGGCTTCCAGATTGTTGATAAGCTGTAGCTCATCTTTTAGTCGGCCCTGTTGTTCCGCGCTGTATACCTGGTGCAGTTCGTTGCTGCGTTTGGCACTGCGCAGCGCGGCGCGGGCTTCCTGAATGGCGGTTTGGGTATCGTCTTGCAGCAGGGTAAAACCGGCGTGTACGGGTATGGCTACCGGGTCGCCCAGCAGGTCGCAGGGTTCTTCAAACAGGCGCGCGAGCTTGGCTACCGCCAGTTCCAGTGCCGCCGGGCTGTTCATGCCTTTGAAAATGACCAGAAAACGCTGGTTTTTCAGCACTCGAGCTTTGTCGTCCGGGCGGGGCCATTGTTGCAAACGGTTGAGGAAATCCTGGCGCAGGTACTTGGCGCTTTCGGAGCCAAGGCTGTCTACCAGGTGCTCGTAGTCAGCGAGATCAACAAGGCCCAGGTAACTGGCCATCAGTGGCTGCCTCGGTAATAACCACTGATTCCGTTATTACGAGCGCAGCGAAGCAAGCCAGTGTCTTGCAGGCCTTTGATTTTCTTAATGTGGCCACTGGGCCGCCGCGCTTCACTCGCGATGGCGATGTTTTTCAAAGATTGGCTAAATAAAATATTCTTCACTATTCACCCCAAAGCTGCCCGGTTGCAGTTCCCGCACTATCCAGCGGGCGTCAGTGCCTACCAGCCCGGATGCGGCCAGGTCGGTTAATTCCACCTGGGGCCGCCGCTGTTTGTGGCTGTCCAGTACCAGCACCACTTCCGGCTTCAGGCGTCGGGTTTCATTCTGCTTGACGACAATGCCCACTTCGCCGCTGTTCAGTTCTACCAGTGAGCCGGTGGGGAACAGGCCGATGGCTTGTACAAATTGTTCCACCAACGATTCCTGAAACTTATCACCCTTCATATCCAGCAGCTCCTGTACGGCTTCATAAGAGCTGCGCGAGGGAGCGTAGGGGCGCGGGGTAATCATGGCATCGTAGGTGTCCACCAGACCGGCGATGCGCGCCAACAGGGGAATAGCGGCGCCGTCCACTCCGCGAGGGTAGCCAGAGCCATTAAAGCGTTCGTGGTGGTTTTCGATGATGGCGAGAATTTCCATATCCGCCTCTCCGGAGGCGGCCACCATTTTGGAACCAATCAGCGGGTGTTCCTTCAGGGAGTTGCGCTGTTCGTCGGTGAGCGGGTCGGGCTTTTCCAGGTAGTCGCCAGACAGTTTGGTCATGCCCACATCGCACATGGCGCAGCCCACCACCAGCTTTTCCAGCTCGGTGCGGTGCAGGCCCAGATGACGGCCAAGAATGGCGCCCCACACCGCCATGGAAATGCCGTGGTTGTAACGGTAGTCACTGGCCTCTTTTAAGCGCACCAGAGCGGCGACCGCCTCTTTATTGCGAAACACACCGTCTATCAGTGGGTTAACCGCATTGCGTACTACATTGATGTCGGTATGGCGGCCTTTGGATAAAGAGTCGAATACTCGATCCAGAGATTCGCTGGCCGTTTCAAAGGAAAGTTTGGCCTGGTGAAAGTCCGCTTTGATACGCAACCGCGGGTCTTCTGGCCTGGTTTTTGGAGCAGATGGAGTAACCGGCAAAAATATCTTGGTGCCAGAGTAGTCGATATCAACGTACACGTAATCCACGTATTGAGAAATGTAGTGCACTTCGTCCTGGTCACGCACCACAAAGCCCTGCAGGGCAAACGGCGTTTCTAGCCAGGGGCGATCCAGTTCGGCGACAAACATGCCCGGTTGCAGATTGCCTACGGCGACTTTGGTAAGGCGCATTCAGTCATTCCAGATTATTGATAGTGTTGGAGAATAGTGTCACTCGTCGGTGCTGTCTACACCGTGTCGGTAGAAGTTTTAACGGTCATTGATTTGCTTTGCAGGCAAGTCATAAGCGCAACGAAAACCGTTAGACCCGTAGATGCTGCGATGGCCCTCGGGGATTTTTGCCCAGCGGCTGGACAGGGTTTGGCGGCGGGCGGACTCGTCCCAGGCACCACCGCGTATCACTCTGAGGCGGCCGTTGCCGGGTTCGCCCAGCTGCCCGTTTGCGTAATGTGCTTGATGGGCGTTGGGGGCGTAGTGGTTGGCTACCCACTCGGCAACACTGCCTTGCATATCGTATAAGCCAAACGAGTTGGCGGTGCGGCTACCCCGGGGCCACAGCAGGTCGCGGCCGCAGCCATCGGTTTCCTCGCCAGCGTCTGCTCTGGTAACACCGTCGTCCATAATCACTTGCTGGCAGGTGGCATCGCTGTCGCCCCACAGATTGCGCGCCGAGCTGCCTGCGCGGGCGGCGTATTCCCATTCCGCCTCCAGCGGCAGGCGACCACCGCGCCACTGACAATAGGCCTGAGCCTGAAACCAGTTAACGCAGTTCAGCGGGTAGTGATCCCGCCCCGGCCCGTTGTAGGTACAGTATTTGTTGCGCTTGAAATCAAAGGGCAGCGAACAGTGGCCACTTGCTACGCAGGCCCGGTACTCCGCAACGGAAGTTTCGTGGCTGTCGATGGCAAAAGCGCCAACAGACACCATAACGCCACCGGGGGGCCCTTCGTCCGGATCGCAACCACTGTCGTTGGCGGAGCAACCCATGGCAAAGGTGCCGCCGGGCAAGTGAATGACGTGTTGTGTGGCCGCGCCTGACCAAAGGCCGGGCGTAAACAGGCACAGGGCAAAGAAAATTGAAGCGCTATAAATGGCCTTCATGGGGGAGGGTTCATTGAGGGGGTGGAAGATGGCCGGTTTTTACATAAATCAGCGCGCCATCGTTTTGGCTGAACGGGTTGTGGCTGCTCATATGAGGGCTGCGCAACCAGCTGCCTGCCGGGTAGCTGCCGTGTTCGTCGTGCAAGGTGCCCTCAAGCACAAAAATTTCTTCACCTCCCCAGTGAGTGTGAGCCTGAAAATGGGTGTTGGGTGCCCACCTTACCAGTGCGACGCTCTCGGCACCAAACTCGTGCAGTGGTAATACCGTCAGCCCGTCTACCAGGCCTGGTTGCCAGGGGCTGGCACAAGTATCGATGACTTTTTGCTGCCTGTCGTCGCTGTGGAACTGCTGTAACTTCACAAAAATGACTGCCCCTTCAGCGCCAATTACCGGAGTGTGAGCCGTGCCGATAGGGTTACGCACGTAGCTGCCTTTGGGGTAGTGGCCGTGTTCATCGGCAAATACGCCATCGAGCACAAAAAACTCTTCTCCGCCGCTGTGTGTATGCGCGGAAAACTCGCTGTGAGGGGCATAGCGAACAATAGAGGTGGCCCGTGCCACTTCGCCACCGATACGGTCCAGCATCATGCGTTCGACCCCGGGCATGGGGGAGGGCAGCCAGTGGTAGTCACCGGGTCGGATAACAACCGGTAGCTCGAAATCGCTATTCAGTCTGGATGGTGTGGTCATAATAATAGACAGGGTACAGGTATGGTATTGGGTTGACTGTAAAACTACCGGGAAGTTTCAGAACCTGTCTGGCGCGAGCCCAATAAATTCAAGAGGTTTCGCGCAACATCGCCACTTTCTTTTATGTGAAGGATCACATAAATAATTGCCAGGTTAATAGTGCAATCTACGCGTCCTTCTCTAATTGCTGTAATTGTTCATAAATCGAATTGGCTTCTGTACTCAGCTCAGAATAGCCGCGTATATCGCCACTTCTTTGAGTCTGCATGGCCTGTTCCAGTTTTTTATTGTAGTCCTTTTCAAGTTGAGCCTTGGGGTCGCGCTTAAACAGGCTAAACATAATTGCCTCTCTTTTCAGGGGAATGGCAGGTGCCAGATCTGGGTTTGATATTTATGTACCCAAACTACCCTTCATTCCGTGAAAAAACATGAAGGCATATGGGCTTGAGGGGGATGTTAGCCGAGTGCCATTTGGTGTAATTGTTAAAAATTACCGTCCAGTGAATCCAGATCAATTGCCCGATGATTGTCGGCGTTATTATTGCTTGCTTGTCATGTGAATCAACAGGGTTACGGCTGCCTTGAATATACCGCGTTTTTTGCTTGCTTTAAGCAGGCCTTTTTTCAGCAGCGCCAAAGATTTGCTGCCCATTGTGGCGGTGGTGCTTTTCTTTCAGTTCGTGGTGTTACAGCAACCCCTGCCCAACCTGACCGAAATGTTTATCGGCCTGGTGTTGGTGATACTGGGGCTAACCTTTTTTGTACAGGGTTTGGAGCTTGGCCTGTTCCCCATCGGCGAATCCATGGCCCACGCCTTTGCCCGCAAGGGCAGTTTGTTCTGGTTAATACTTTTTGCCTTCGCCCTGGGGTTTGGCACTACCATCGCCGAACCTGCCTTGATTGCCGTGGCTGCAGAGGCTGCGTCCATCGCCGCGCAAGGTGGTGCCATTGAGGATTCCAAAGCCGCCATGAACAGCTACGCCTCCGGGTTGCGCCTGACCGTGGCGCTGTCGGTGGGCTTTGCCATTGTGCTCGGGGTGCTGCGGATTCTGAAAGGCTGGCCCATCCACTACCTGATTATCGCCGGTTATGTACTGGTGGTGATTATGACCTCCTTTGCGCCTCGGGAAATTGTCGGCATTGCCTACGACTCCGGTGGCGTTACGACATCCACCATCACTGTTCCGCTGGTCACTGCCCTGGGGGTGGGGCTGGCGTCGTCCATTAAAGGGCGCAACCCGATGCTGGATGGCTTTGGCTTGATCGCCTTTGCCTCGCTGACGCCGATGATCTTTGTAATGGCCTACGGGATGCTGATTTGATGTTTGTCGAGCTGTTACAGGAGTTTGCTTCAACGGCGTTGGCTACCATCAAGGACGTGGTGCCCATTGCGGTGGTATTGTTTGGCTTTCAGCTGCTGGTGATTCGCCGCGCCATCCCCAATGTGCGCAAGGTGTTAATCGGTTTTGTGTACGTACTGATCGGCCTGGCACTGTTTCTGCTGGGCCTGGAAAAGGCGCTGTTCCCCCTGGGTCGCACCATGGCCGCGCAGCTGACATCGGTGGATTTTATTCTCGGTGACCCTCAGGCGAGCTTGCTCAGCGCCAGCTGGCTGGACTATTACTGGGTATACATCTTTGCCTTTCTGATTGGTTTTAGCACCACCATTGCCGAGCCGTCGCTACTGGCGGTGGCGATCAAGGCTAATGAAGTGTCTGGTGGGGCTATCGGTATTTGGAGCTTGCGCATTGCGGTGGCCCTGGGAGTGGCCATGGGTATTTCCCTGGGTTGCTACCGCATCGTCGCGGGCGACCCGATTCACTATTACATTATTGCCGGTTACGTAGTGGTGGTTATCCAGACCTGGCTGGCCCCGAAAATGATTATTCCGCTGGCCTACGACTCCGGCGGCGTGACCACCTCTACGGTAACCGTGCCCCTGGTGGCCGCGTTGGGGTTGGGATTGTCGGAGACGGTGCCGGGGCGCAACCCGCTGATCGATGGCTTTGGCCTGATCGCCTTTGCCAGCCTGTTCCCGATTATCAGCGTAATGGCCTACGCGCAAATTGCCGAGGCCAAAGCGAAAATATTTAAGCGAGCCAAGCAGAATAAACAACTGCGAGATAACTAGTTTGGGAGAGTCAGTATGCAGTTCAAAATGATTATCGTATTTACCGACGATGACAAATCCGACGCGGTGCTGGAGGCGGCCCGCAAAGCCGGGGCCACCGGCTCGACCATTATCAACAACGCCCGTGGCGAAGGCCTGCAAAAGTCCAAAACTTTTTTTGGCCTGAGCCTGGATACCCAACGCGATGTGCTGTTGTTCCTGGTCGAGCAGCACCTGAGCCGCCATATCCTGGAAGAAATAGGCCGCGCTGGAGAATTTGACGACACACCGGGAACCGGCATTGCGTTCCAAGTGGACGTGGAAGACGCCATCGGCGTTAAACACCAGATAGAAGAACTGAGCGAAGTTGTGGGAGATGAACTATGAACAGTAAAAAAGTGATTCAGGCTGGCGACATAATGCAAAACCAGTTTATCGAACTGGATGGCCTAAAAACCGTCAGGGAAGCCATTGACGAAATGGCCAAGGTCGGTGCCAACGTGTTGATTGTGAAAAAGCGCCACGAGCGCGACGAATACGGCATCGTGCAACTTTCCGATATCGCCAAAAAAGTCCTGGCCCGCGACCGCTCGCCGGATCGGGTGAATATCTACGAAATTATGACCAAGCCCGTTATCGGCGTACCGCCCACCATGGACGTGCGTTACTGCTCCCGCCTTTTCGACCAGTTTGGCCTGGCTTGTGCACCGGTGATTGAAGGTGACAAAGTGGTGGGTGTTGTGGGGTATAGCGAGCTGGTGTTGAAGGGGTTGGTGGAGATTTCGGGGTGAGTGTACGCATCCATAATTGACAATCTTTGCCAAAAAAATGCCATATTCAGGCGAAATGCGACAGAAGGCAATTGTTATGGCAACGATGAATATTTCCCTGCCCGATCAGATGCGTGATTGGGTAGAAGCGCAGATTGACACAGGACTTTACTCAAATAATAGCGATTACGTACGCGACCTTATTCGCAAAGATCAACAGCGTGCAGATAAAGTTCAGGCTCTGCAAAAAGCTATTACCGAAGGACTGGAAAGTGGTGATGCAGGGGAACTGGATATGCAAGCCATCAAACAAAAAGCTCGCGCCAAAGCAGGGATCGTTAAACGCTGATGCCGGTAATAAAAAAGCAGGTATTGGCCGAGCGGGACTTAGTTGATGTCTAAGGGGCGTTCTCAATTAGTGAGTTATTGCTGTTGTGCCTGAAATGGCGCCAGACAAGGCATGAGGAGAGTGGTTTGGTACTTTCTTTTAAACGAAAAGCAAATGAGCGACGAATAACACAGTATGGCGCCATTTCAGGCGCAACCCGAAGGGCTGGGCCCACTTACTTTAAAACAAAAGTGGCCCTCAGCGGTGTTACTGCTCGCTCATGTAGAGCGACTACACAGCACTCACGGCGCCTAGCTGAGAGCCAAAATGGGCTCCAGCAGCAACAGCTCACTAATTGAGAACGCCCCCTAGCTATATAGCTACGGTGAGTGGGGCGAATTTCAAGCGGACAAATATCTTGATGATCTTGAATCCGCTATGGTGTTGTTGGCAGAGCAGCCTCTAATGTGTCGTGAGCGCGAAGAATTTACCCCTCCAGTTCGTATACACCGACATGTGCACCATCTAATTGTTTATCAAACCATAAAAGCCGGGATAACAATCATTCGGGTTTTGCATAAAAGTATGGACGTGGATAAAAATGGTGGGCCCTCACAGACTTGAACTGTGGACCTAACGATTATGAGTCGTTTGCTCTAACCAACTGAGCTAAGGGCCCTTAGGGTGCTCCCGAAGAATGCGGGAGGCTGATTATAGTCGGGCTGTTGAGGCTTTCAACAGCCTTTTTTGTTTTCTTTTTAGGTGTGCAGTGTGCGGCGGGAGATTGCCGCGGTCGCTGCGCTCCCTCGCAATGACGAGGTGGTTAGGGTTACTCGTCCAAAAAGCTCCGCAAGTGCTCCGACCGGCTGGGGTGGCGCAGTTTGCGCAGGGCTTTGGCTTCGATTTGACGAATCCGCTCCCGGGTTACGTCGAACTGTTTGCCCACTTCTTCCAGGGTGTGGTCGGTGTTCATGTCGATGCCAAAGCGCATACGCAGCACTTTGGCTTCCCGGGCGGTGAGGCCGTTGAGCACGTCTTTGGTGGATTCGTTGAGGCTCTCTTTGGTGGCGCTGTCCACCGGGGAGTGGATGTTGGTGTCTTCGATAAAGTCGCCCAGGTGGGAGTCTTCGTCGTCGCCGATGGGGGTTTCCATGGAGATGGGTTCCTTGGCGATTTTCAGCACTTTGCGCACTTTGTCTTCCGGCATTTCCATGCGTTCGCTCAGTTCTTCCGGGGTGGCCTCACGGCCCATCTCTTGCAGCATTTGCCGGGAGATGCGGTTGAGCTTGTTGATGGTTTCGATCATGTGCACCGGAATGCGGATGGTGCGCGCCTGGTCCGCGATGGAGCGGGTGATCGCCTGGCGAATCCACCAGGTAGCGTAGGTGGAGAATTTGTAGCCGCGGCGGTATTCGAATTTGTCCACCGCTTTCATCAGGCCGATGTTGCCTTCCTGGATCAGGTCGAGGAATTGCAGGCCGCGATTGGTGTATTTTTTGGCAATGGAGATCACCAGGCGCAGGTTGGCTTCCACCATTTCTTTTTTGGCGCGGCGCATTTTCGCCTGGCCGATGGATACCCGGCGGTTGATGTCTTTGATGGTGCCGATGGTGAGCTGTTGGATTTCTTCAATCTGCGCCATTTTTTGCTGACTGCGCTTGATGTCTTCTTCCTGGGCCTTCAGGGTTTTGGCGTAGTCGGGCTTGCCCTTGAGTACACTGGCCAGCCACTTGGGGTTGGTCTCGTTGCCGGGGAAGGTGTTGATAAATTCCGCGCGGGGCATTTTGCCGTATTTGATGCACAGGGTCATGATGGTGCGTTCTTCCTTGCGCACATCGTTCAGGGCGTTGCGGGTGTTGGCCAGCATGGGGTCCATCTGGCGCGGGGTCAGCTTGAAGAATTTGAACAGTTCTGCCAGTTCTTTCAGGCTTTTTTGCGCGGCGGCTGAATCGCGACCATTGCGGCTCAGTGAGCGCTTGGTTTTGGTGTACTGCTTGCGCATGGCCTCGAAGCGCTCGCGGGCTTCTTCTGGGTCCAGGCCGGTTTTTTCTTCTTCCTCGTCGTCGTCATCGTCGGACTCGGCTTTTTGCTGAGCCTTGCTGAGGGCGGAGGGTACGTGTTCTACCGGATCCAGGTAGCCGCTGATGATGTCTTCCAGCTTGCGTTCTTCTTTGGCGATCAGGTCGTATTCCGCCAGCAGGCCGTCCACCACACCGGGCCATTCGGTGAGGGCGGCCATGGTGTCGCGGGTGCCGTCTTCAATGCGCTTGGCGATTTCGATTTCGCCTTCCCGGGTCAGCAGTTCCACGGAACCCATTTCGCGCATGTACATGCGTACCGGGTCGGTGGTGCGGTGCTGTTCGGTTTCCACGGCGGCGAGGGCGGCGGCGGCTTCGGCGGCGGCGATTTCGTCGGTGGTGTTGTCGCCGCTGGACATCAGCAGCTGGTCGGCATCGGGGGCGGTTTCGAATACGTTGATGCCCATGTCGTTGATCATCTGGATGATGTCTTCGACCTGGTCGGGATCAGAGATGTCTTGCGGCAGGTGGTCGTTGACCTCGGCGTAGGTCAGGTAGCCCTGTTCACGGCCTTTTGCGATCAACTCTTTAATACGCGATTGTTGTTGGCTGGCGTCAGTCATTTCTGCTCGTAATCATTCCGTAATGAACCACCGGGGCCGGAAGGCGTTTGGCGGTGGTGAAAAATAGCGGGGGATTATACTGAATATGTGGAGTGTTGTCGCGCAATTTCAAGGCTTTTGGTGGCTTTTGTTAGCGCACTCACAAGCGCGATTTATACGGGTGTTCTTTTTTGCCTAATTAACTGATTTAGCTGCTGTTTCAGGTCGTTGTCCAGGTCACTGCGCAGAGCTTCCGGCAGCAGCCGCAGGGCGGCTTTTATGTCGTGCTCGCTGGGAGCGGCTTTATTTACCAAAAACAGCACCCGCTGTTCCAACGGCAGGGCTTCCATGGCGCGCCTTTGGGTCAGGCTGAGGGCGTCTTGAAATTCGGCGGCGTTGTCCCGAACGCTGTGTTGCGGAGGGTAAATGGCATCGCAGGCGGCAATTTCCGCCAGCAGTGGCCCCTGGCCATCCCGGTGCACGCCCAGCCAGTGGCCGAGTATCTGGTGTGAGGAGGCTTCGGGGTTTTGCTGCAGGTATTGGATAAGTGCCGCCAGCAGTTGCGCTTCCGGGTTGGGTGACTGCGACAGTGCCTCGCTATCTTCTGCCAGTTGTGCCAGTTGGGTGTTGTTCAGCAGTATGGCGATGGCGGTGCGCTCGGCGGTGAGCTGAATTTTGCCGCTGCGGTTGAGGGGCGGTGCCAGGGTAGCTTGCTGCGGGCTTTCCGGGCCGTAGTGGTCCTGGTCGCTCCAGGGCGGCGGTTCGTCCCGGTTGCCCATGTCCACCGGGGGAAGATCAGTGGCGGTGGTGTCTTTGGGAGTGGGCTCCGGTTCCGGCAGGGGATCGCTGGTGCGAATCAGTTGGTCCAGTTTGTCCGCGTTCATGCCGGTCAGGGTGGCCAGTTCCCCGACCATCAATTCCCGGAAAATATTCTCCGGGATGTTGTTCAGGTACGGGGCGGCGTTTTTGGCCAGCCGCGCTTTGCCATCCGGTGTATCGGTGTCTACACCTTCGCCAGCGGTGGCAAACAGAAACTTCGACAGGGGCAGAGCTTCTGTCAGGCGGTCGCGAAAGCGCTCGGCACCAATTTCCCGCACCAGGCTGTCCGGGTCTTCCCCGTCCGGCAAAAACAGGAAGCGTGCGGAGCGGCCGTCTTCCATCATGGGCAGGGAATTTTCCAGGGCGCGGTGGGCGGCTTTGCGCCCGGCGCGGTCGCCGTCGAAACAGAACACCACTTCCGGTGTGTAGCGGAACAGTTTTTCCAGGTGGGGGCCGGTGACGGCGGTGCCCAGGGTGGCCACGGCGTTGTCGATGCCAAACTGGGCCAGGGCCACCACGTCCATATAGCCTTCCACCACGACCACGTTGTCCAGTTCGCCGGGGCTTTGATTGGCCTCGTACAAGCCGTAGAGTTCGCGGCCTTTGTGGAATACCGGAGTTTCCGGGGAGTTGAGATATTTGGGTTTGTCGTCCCCGAGTACCCGGCCACCAAAGGCGATGGTGCGGCCCCGGGTGTCGCGAATGGGGAACATGATGCGGTTGCGGAAGCGGTCGTAGCGTTTGTTCTGTTCCGGTTTTTCGATCAGCAGGCCGGTGTCTGCCTGCAGGCGCAGGGAGCTGGCATCTTCCCCCAGTTCCAGCAGCAGGTTGTCCCACCCCGGCGGGGCGTAGCCGATACCGAAGCGGGCGCTGATTTGGCCGTCCAGACCTCGGGATTTCAGGTAGTCAACCGCCTGGCGTGCTGAGCGGTGGCTGCGCAATTGCTGACGGTAAAACTGGTCTGCTTTGTCCAGGGTGTTGTACAGGCGTTTTTTGTGTTTGGCGCGTTCGTCTTCGAGGAGGGTGGTTTCTTCCCGGGGCACTTCCAGGCCCATGTAATTGGCCAGCTGTTCCACCGCCTCCGGGAACGACAACCGCTCGTAGTCCATCACAAAGCCCAGCGCATTGCCATTGGCCTGGCAGCCGAAGCAGTAGTAGAACTGTTTGTCGGGGCTGACAGTGAACGAGGGGGTTTTCTCGTCGTGGAACGGGCAGCAGGCGCTGTAATTTTTGCCGGATTTTTTCAGCTGCACCCGGCTGTTGATCACGTCGACAATGTCAACGCGATCCAGCAGGTCGTCGAGGAAGTGTTGGGGGATTTTTCCAGCCATGATTCATTTTCGTCATCCTGAGGAGCGTAGCGGCGTGAGGATCTCAGGCTCGGAAACTTGTGAGATTCTTCGCTATGCTCAGGATGACAGTGATGGTTACCCCAGTTTGTCCTTAACCATCTTGCTCACCGCACCCATATCGCCACGGCCCTGCACCTGGGGTTTGACAATACCCATCACCTTGCCCATGTCTGCCATGCCACTGGCACCGGTGCTGGCAATGGCGTCGGCAACGATTTGTGCCAGTTCAGCGTCACTGAGAGCGGCGGGCAGGAAGGTAGCGATTACGTCCAGCTCCAGCTGTTCCTGAGCCGCCAGGTCGTCGCGCCCGGCGTCCTGGTATTGGTTGAGGGAATCCCGGCGCTGTTTGCTCATTTTGTCCAGCACCGCCAGGGTGCGGGCGTCGTCCAGCTCAATGCGCTCGTCCACTTCAATGCGTTTGATTTCGGCTTGAATCAGGCGGATCACGCCCAGGCGCGCCTTTTCCTTGTTGCGCATGGCGTCTTTCATGGCGCTTTTGATGTGGTCTTTCAGGCTGTCGCTCATGTTCAGTATCCAGAAGTCAGAAAACAGAGGACAGATTTTATCCCGAGAACCTGTCCTCTGTCCTCTGTTTACTGTCCCCTGAACCGCAAAAGCGCCGATGAAATCATCGGCGCTTTCGGGATACAGCGAATGTATGTTGCTGCCGGGGCGACTGGCCCCGCTACAGCTTAGTACATACGAACGAATTTGCGAGATTCGCGCTGAACTTTTTTGGCGTGACGCTTAACAGCGGCAGCGGCTTTGCGCTTGCGTGCCCAGGTGGGCTTTTCGAAAAATTCGCGACGGCGTACTTCCGCCAGAATTCCTGCTTTTTCGCAGGAGCGCTTGAAGCGGCGCAGAGCAACGTCAAAAGGTTCGTTTTCTTTTACGCGAACAGCTGGCATGTAAAAATCCTGTTGTATCGGTTGTTTGTTTGGTACCGGTTACCCCCGGAAATCTCGGCCCGGGGCTTTAAGGGCGCGTATTCTATACAGGTCGAATGGGGAATGCAAAGGGTGTTTTTGCGCGCTTCGGTCATTCTGAGCGCAGCGAAGAATCCTGTGCCTGAGGCGGAGTATGAGATCCTTCGCTGCGCTCAGGATGACGATGGGGGAAGTGTTCAGGATGACGGTGGGGGAGATGCTCAGGATGACGGTGGAGTAGGCGTTCAGGGTGACGGTGAGGTAGGTGTGGCTGCTGAGTGCCGCACGTCGCACGCTAAAGGCGCCATTCTTACCAGTCCGTTGTTTAGTGCTCGTTGGATGGTTATTTGCTCGTTTGGGTAGGTAATATCATCGAAGTGCTGGTTTTAGCGTGCGACGTGCGACGTCAAGCGTGCGACCCCGTCAATCGTACTACGGACTTACAAATCCCCCCATAGCCCAGTATCATCCCAATTCCTTCCAACGGGCGACTCTATATGCTGGTACTGGGTATCGAAACCTCCTGCGACGAAACTGGCGTGGCGCTGTACCACAGCGAGCGCGGGCTGCTGGGTCACGCCCTGTACAGCCAGATTGCGGTGCATTCCGAATACGGCGGCGTGGTGCCGGAATTGGCCTCCCGCGACCATGTGCGCAAGCTGTTGCCGCTGATTCGCCAGGTGCTGGATGAAGCGGATTGTCAGCAAGAGGACATCGATGGTATTGCCTACACCTCCGGCCCCGGTCTGGTGGGGGCGCTGATGGTGGGGGCCTGTGTGGGGCGCTCGCTGGCCTATGGCTGGGGTATTCCGGCGGTGGGCGTTCATCATATGGAAGGCCACTTGTTGGCTCCCATGTTGGAAGACCAGTCACCAGAGTTTCCCTTTGTGGCGCTGTTGGTTTCCGGCGGCCATACGCAATTGGTGGATGTGGCTGCTATTGGTGAATACAAACTGCTGGGTGAGTCCCTGGACGATGCCGCCGGTGAAGCCTTTGATAAAGCCGCCAAAATGCTCGATCTGGACTATCCCGGCGGCCCGCATATTGCGCGTCTGGCGCAACAGGGCGACCCCGGGCGATTCAAATTCCCCCGCCCCATGACCGACCGCCCCGGTCTGGATTTCAGCTTTTCTGGCTTGAAAACCTACACACTGAACACCGTAGCACAGCATAAAGGCGACGATGTATTGCCCGACGAGCAAACCATGGCGGATATCGCCTGCGCCTTTCAGGAGGCGGTGGTGGATACTTTATCCATTAAGTGCCGCCGTGCTCTGGAGCAAACCGGCCACAAAACCCTGGTGATTGCCGGGGGCGTATCCGCCAACACCCGGCTGCGGGAAAAGCTGGAGCAATCCCTGGCCAAAGTGGGCGGCAAGGTGTTTTATGCCCGTCACGAATTCTGCACCGACAACGGCGCCATGATTGCCTACGCCGGCTGCCAGCGACTGTTGGCCGGTCAGAGCGAAGGGTTGGGGGTAAACCCCAGACCGCGTTGGCCGCTGGATGAGCTTTCTCAATTGTCATCCTGACTTTCTACTGTCACCCTGAGCGCAGTGAAGGGTCTCGTACTTGGATTAAACACAGAGATCCTTCGCTGCGCTCAGGATGACGGGATCACCAAAAGGAAAACCATGGATATTGTCTATATCAGCGACTTACGCATCGACACCGTAATCGGCATCTAC
The DNA here is from genome assembly GCF_052983295.1 of Porticoccus sp. GXU_MW_L64. Classification (NCBI taxonomy): domain Bacteria; kingdom Pseudomonadati; phylum Pseudomonadota; class Gammaproteobacteria; order Cellvibrionales; family Porticoccaceae; genus Porticoccus; species Porticoccus sp. GXU_MW_L64. Next base: position 52,985 of record NZ_JBRKJK010000010.1, read on the forward strand.
GACTGGGAGCGGGAGATTCGCCAAACTGTGGTGCTGGATTTGGACATGGCCTGGGATATTCACCAGGCCGCTGCCACTGACGATATTCAATACACCCTCAACTACAAGGCGGTGTCCGACCGTTTGATTGAGTTTGTCTCCGCCAGCGAATTTCAATTGCTGGAAACCATGGCAGAACAAATCTGCCAGATTGTCTTAAATGAATTTTCAGTGCCCTGGGTAAAACTGCGCCTGGGCAAGCCCGGTGCGGTGGCAGCGGCGGGTGATGTTGGCGTGCTGATTGAGCGGGGCGACAAGCCCTGATGACCACTGCTTACCTTGGCATCGGCAGCAACCAAAACCGCCGCCACAATATTCGCGCGGCCCTGCAATGGCTTGAATATCACTATGACAGCCTGCATTGTTCGCCGGTGTACGAATCGGAACCGGTGGGTGTGGCCTGTGATCGTTTTTACAATCTGGTAGTGGCGGTTGAAACCGAAAAAACCGTGCTTGAGATGCACACCGAATTGCGACAACTGGAGCATAGCCTTGGCCGCCGCCGAGGGCCCGGAAATGTCAGCCACAGCCTGGATGTGGATATTCTGCTCTATGGTGATTTGAGTGGAATGATCGACGGCGTGGAATTGCCCAGGCCGGAAATTCTCAACAATGCTTTTGTGTTGAGGCCGCTGTCGCAATTGGCTCCGGAGCTGAAACACCCGCAAACTGGAAAAACTTATCAACAATTGTGGAAAGAATATAGCGAGCCACAGAAATTGTGGTTGGTGGACCTGCCACCCTGAGTTACTACCTTCCCGTCATCCTTCGCAGCGCTCAGGATGACGGGAATGACAGTAGCGATTTCTTAAACCCCACAATAATCTCCAGCCGCTTTCTATCCATCGCCTCAGCAATCTCTGCGCCTTTTTTCCCTTGCGTGACAAACTCTTTGGCAGTAACCGCCTGCACTGCCCGATGAATATCCCGCAGCCGGTTTGCAGAAGGGTATTCGCTATTTTCAAAACCAGTTCGACCACGGGCATCCGCTGTGCAGGCCAATAAAAACGGTTCCAGCTGGTCCGGCTGGCGAAAGGCGTCCAGCCCCTTGAGAACGTTCAAAATCGTTGCCGGGCGCAGGGTTTGTGCTTTGTGGCACATCAGGTGGTAGCGAGTGACTTTTTGCGCCAGGGTGCGAAAGCGGTTGGGTACTTTTAAACGATCGCAAAGAGTATTGACCAGCGGCACCCCACGTTCTTCGTGGCCCACATGACGGGGCAAAATATCGCTGGGGGTGGTGGCTTTGCCCAGGTCGTGCACCAACACCGCAAAACGCACGGCGGTATCGTCGCTGAGCAGGGCAGACTGTTGCAGCGACATCAGGGTGTGTATGCCGGAGTCCACTTCCGGGTGGTAATCCGCTCGCTGGGGTACACCGAACAGGGCGTTCACCTCCGGGAACAGCACCTTCAGGGCACCGCACTGGCGCAACACATCGATATAGATATGGGGTGACTGTTCCCCCAGCGCCCGTTCGGTTTCCTTCCAGACCCGCTCCGGGGTCAATGCGTCCAGCTCACCGCTGGCTGCCAGCTGCGTCATCAATTCCAGTGTTTCTGGCGCTACGGTAAACCCCAATTGATGGTAGCGGGCGGCAAAGCGGGCGACTCGCAGTACCCGCAACGGGTCTTCGGCAAAGGCAGAGGAAACATGGCGCAGGGTTTTGGCGCTCAGATCGGCGCGGCCATTGTAGGGGTCGAACAGGTTGCCTTCATCGTCCTGGGCGATGGCGTTGATGGTGAGGTCCCGGCGCAGCAGGTCCTGCTCCAGGGTAACGTCTTCAGCAGCGTGAAAGTGAAAGCCCTTGTAGCCCGGGGCAGTTTTGCGTTCAGTGCGGGCGAGGGCGTATTCCTCACCGGTTTCCGGGTGCAGAAATACCGGGAAGTCGGCCCCCACCGCCTTGTAGCCCAGATTTTCCATCTGTTGAGGAGTAGCGCCCACCACCACCCAGTCCCGTTCCACAACGGGATAGCCAAGTAAAGAATCGCGAACCGCGCCGCCCACCAGGTAGATTTGCATGGGGACAATTGTAAAAGAATATTCGGCTTTGTCATCCTGAGCGCAGCGAAGGATCTCAGTAGTTGTTTAGAGCTCGAGTTTCCTCGCTGTGCTCAGAATGACAAAAGAATGAACTACCGCAAGCCGCTGTTGATCTGCGCCAACACTTCGCTGCCCGGACACAAGTCCTCTTTCTGCAAATCCCGCAGGGGGGTGGGCATGGTTTTTATGGTGCGGTGGAAGTCGTGTAATTCGGTATCCAGGTACAGCAAGCCGGTCAGCACTTCGCCGCGTACCTTGTGGTCGTGGATGGCGTTGAGGGCAGCGTGGGGGTCGGTGGTGTCCAGTTCACTGTGGGCTTTGGTGAGGTGGATGGTGGAGCCGTCGTGCAGGGTCAGCTCCCGGGTGGTGCCGGGTTCGTATTCCAGGGTGATTTCTTTTTCCGCCGGTACAAAGTCCACCACTTCTGCTTCCCGCACATGTTCGCGCATATGGTCGTAGCTTTTGGTGGATGTGGTGGTGTTATTGAAAGTCACGCAAGGGGAAATTACGTCGATAAAGGCAAAGCCTTTGTGGGTGATGGCGGCTTTCAGCAGCGGTACCAGTTGTTGTTTGTCGCCGGAAAAACTGCGTGCCACAAAGGTGGCCCCCAGTTGCAGTGCCTGGGCGCACAGGTCGATAGGCTCAAAGGCGGTGGCAATGCCGCGCTTGCCCGCAGAACCCACGTCGGCAGTGGCGGAATCCTGGCCTTTGGTCAAACCGTAGCAGCCGTTGTTTTCCACCAGATAGAGCATATTCAGGTTGCGGCGCACAACGTGGGCGAACTGGCCAAAACCGATGGAAGCGGTATCGCCATCGCCGGAAATGCCGATATAGGCCATTTGCCGGTTGGCAGCGTTGGCGCCGGTGGCCACCGAGGGCATGCGCCCGTGTACGGAATTAAAGCCGTGGGCACCGTTGAGAAAGTAGGCCGGAGTTTTTGACGAGCAACCAATACCGGACAGCTTGGCCACATGGTGAGGTTCCATGGAAAGCTCGAAAAACGCCTGGGCAACGGCGGCGCTCACCGAGTCGTGGCCGCAGCCCGCGCACAGGGTGGACAGGGCTCCCTCGTAATATTTACGGGTGTGGCCCAGGTCGTTAACGGGCAGTTCCGGGTGACTGAAACTGGGGCGATGGTAGGTCATTGTTGATCACCCTTGGCCCGCAGTGGGGTCACATTGTTGGTGTTTAGGGTTTTGCGAATTTCCCGGTTGATGTCCTGCGCACACACCGGCATGCCATCGTACAGGGTAATGGAGACAAGCCGTGATGGGTCGATGGAGCATTCGTTCATCAATAACGTGCGCAGTTGGCCATCGCGGTTTTGTTCCACCACAAATATCTGTTGGTGCTCGGCCAGAAACGCTTCCACATCGTCGTTAAAGGGGAAGGCGCGCACCCGCAGGGCGTTTATTTCAATGCCCTGGTCGGCAAGCATGTCCTGGGCTTCCATGGCCGCTTCGGTGGTGGTGCCAAAGAACAGCATGCCCATGTCGGTCTGGTTGTTGCCGTAGCGCACGGGTTTGGGCACCAGGGATTTGGCGGTGTGCCATTTTTTCATCAGGCGTTCCATGCTGTCCACGTAGTCTTCGGATTTTTCCGTGTAGGCGGCGTCCCGGTTGTGGGAGCTGCCACGGGTAAAGTACGCGCCTTTTTGCGGGTGGCTGCCGGGGTAGGTGCGGTAGCAAATGCCATCGTCGTCCACATCCCGGTAGCGGCCAAAGGGGGTGTCCATACGCTCCAGGTCTTCTTTACTGAGCACTTTGCCACGGTCGTAACAGCGGCTGTCGTCCCATTCCAGCGGGTCAGACAGGGAATCGTTCATGCCCAGGTCCAGGTCGCTAAGGATAATGACCGGGGTTTGCAGGCGGTCTGCCAGGTCAAAACTCTGGGCGCCCATGTCAAAGCATTCTTTGGGGGTGGCCGGGAACAGCAGTACGTGTTTGGTATCGCCGTGGGAGGCGTAAGCCGCAGAGATAACGTCCGACTGTTGGGTGCGAGTGGGCATGCCCGTGGAGGGCCCGGTGCGCTGCACATCAACCAGTACGGCGGGCACTTCGGCGAAGTAGGCCAGGCCGAGAAATTCCGACATCAGCGACACGCCGGGGCCGGAGGTGGCGGTAAAGGAACGCGCGCCGTTCCAGGCGGCGCCAATCACCATGCCGATGGCGGAGAGTTCATCTTCCGCCTGAATCAGGGCGAATTTTTTGCAGCCGGATTGTTCGCACACGCGGAATTTGTTGGCGTATTTTTCGAAGGCTTCCACCACCGATGTGGATGGTGTAATGGGGTACCAGCCAACCACGGTGGCGCCGCCGTACACTGCCCCCAGGCCAAGGGCATCGTTGCCGCTCATCAGAATCTTGTTGTCGGTCAGATTGCGCCGCTCAACCCGAATGCCCAATGGACAGCTCAGGTGTTCGTTGGCGTATTGATAGCCCATTTCCAATGCCTGAATATTGGGTAATATCAGTTTTTCCTTGCCTTTAAATTGATCCGCCACTAACCCGGTCAGCACACTGAAATCCATTTCCAGCAGCGCCGCCAGTGCACCCACGTAAATAATGTTTTTAAACAGCTGGCGTTTGCGTGGGTCGTCGTATTGCCGTTGGCACATGTCCGTGAGAGGGATGCCCAGGTAGTGAATGTCGTCCCGTTGAACGCGAATATCCAACGGTTTGCTGTTGTCGTACACAAAGTAGCCGCCACTTTGCAGGCAATCGATGTCCTGCTTCAGGCTTTGTGGGTTCATGCCCACCATAATGTCCACGCCGCCGCGCCGCCCCAGATAGCCTTTTTCGTTCACCCGCACTTCGTACCAGGTGGGCAGCCCCTGAATGTTGGACGGGAAAATATTTTTCGGACTGATGGGTAGCCCCATGCGCAGCAGCGCTTTGGCAAACAGACCGTTGGCGCTGGCAGAGCCGGTGCCATTGACGTTGGCAAAGCGGATGACGAAATCGTTTGTTGATGTTATTTGATAGTTGCTCATGGGCGGGTACTGCGGTGGTTGTTTGCAAGTGGTCGCACGTCGCACGTCTGACGTCGCACGCTAAAGGCGGTTCGGAAGGTGATGCGGTTTTGGAGGCTATATTTTGGTACGGCGCTGGGGTAATGTTCGGTGGTTGCGTTACTACGGAACAAGCGTGCGACGTGCGACGTCAGACGTGCGACCACTAGAAAAATCACTCCGCACCTCCAGCCACGTGCCCGGCTTTGGTAACGGAATAATCAAACTTCTGCATATCCCAGGCTCCGGTGGGGCAGCGTTCGGCGCACAGGCCGCAGTGCAGGCAGACGTTTTCGTCTTTTACCATCACCCGTTGGGTTTTCAGGGCGTCGGAAACCATCAAGTCCTGTTCCAGGTTGTTGGCCGGTGCGTTCAGGCGGCCGCGCAGGTCGGCTTCGTCACCGTTGGCGGTAAAGTTGATGCAGCTGGTGGGGCAAATGTCGGCGCAGGCATCGCATTCAATGCAGGCGCTTTCGGTGAAGACGGTTTGTACATCGCAGTTCAGGCAGCGCTCTGCTTCTTCCAGTGCGGTCTGCAGGTTGAAGCCCAGTTCCACTTCCAGTTTGCGATCGCGCAGGGCGCAGGCTTTGTCGGCCAGGGGCACAATTTGCCGTTGTTGGTCTTCTATCTGGTTGTCGTAGGTCCATTCGTGGACGCCCATTTTCTGGCTCACCAGATTGGTGCCGGGGGCGGGGCGTTGTGCGACGGATTGACCGTTGCAAAACAAGTCGATGGATACCGCTGCCTGGTGGCCGTGGGCTACGGCAGTAATGATGTTGGCGGGGCCAAAGGCGGCATCGCCCCCGAAGAACACTTTCGGGTTGCTGGACTGGAAGGTGGTTTCGTCTACCACCGGCATATCCCATTTGCCAAAGTCGATGCCGATATCCCGTTCAATCCAGGGGAAGGCATTTTCCTGGCCGATGGCCAGCAGAACATCGTCGCAGGGGAAAAACACCGGTTCTTCACCGGTGGATACCAGTTTGCGGCGGCCATCGTCGCCGTACTCCGCCACCACTTTGTCGAAGTGCATGCCCACCAGTTTGCCGTTTTCGGTAACAAACTCCAGGGGCACGTGGCAGTCGTAAAAGGGAATGTCTTCGTGCTGGGCGTCTTCGATTTCCCAGGGTGAGGCTTTCATCTCGCTGGCGGGGCTGCGCACCACCACTTTTACGTTTTCGCCACCCAGCCGCCGTGCGGTGCGACAGCAATCCATGGCGGTGTTGCCGCCACCCAGTACCAGTACGTTTTTGCCCACTTTGGCGGTGTGTTCAAAAGCCACATTAGCCAGCCACTCAATGCCGATATGGATATTGGCGTCCGCTTCCTGTCGGCCGGGCAGTTTTGCCAGGTCGCGACCACGGGGTGCGCCAGAGCCCACAAATACAGCATCGTAATTTTTGTCGAGAATGGATTTCAGGCTGTCCACATAGGTGTTGAATTGGGTGGCCACGCCCATGTCGAGAATGTAGTTCACTTCCTCGTTAAGCACGTCTTCCGGTAGCCGGAACGAGGGAATCTGGCTGCGCATAAAACCGCCGCCGAGCTTCTGCTGGTCGTAAATGTCGATTTTGTAGCCCAGCGGTGCCAAATCCCGGGCCACTGTGAGTGATGCGGGGCCGGCACCGATCAGGGCAATTTTTTTGCCATTGGCAGGGGCGATCTCTGGCAGCCGGTGTTTGATGTCCTCTTTAAAATCCGCCGCCACCCGTTTCAAGCGACAGATGGCTACCGGTTCTTCCTCAACCCGGCCACGGCGACAGGCGGGCTCGCAGGGCCGGTCGCAGGTGCGCCCCAGTACACCGGGAAATACGTTGGATTCCCAGTTGAGCATATAGGCATCGCTGTAGCGGCCGCGGGCAATCAGACGAATGTATTCGGGAACCGGTGTGTGAGCCGGGCATGCGTACTGGCAGTCGACGACCCGGTGGAAATACTCCGGGTCGTGAGTGTTGGTGGGTTTCAAGGCTTTGCCTCCCAACGGCATTTTTTATTGTTATCGACAGTTTATGGTGATTTTTAAAAATGTGAATCTTTTTTGACTGTTTTTTGACAAAAATGCGAAAAAAAGTGGGCAGTGGTGATGAAGTCTATAGCTACTCTGATTTTTCTTCTGTTTTAGGGGGATAGTTGAGGGTTGTCACCATTCTATCGCCAGCAATGGATTCCAGTTTGATATCAAATTTCCACAATTGATACAGATAACGCATTACCGACTCGGTGGTTTCCCCCAGGGGCCGGTTGTTGTTTTGGTGGTGTTGCAGGATGAGGGAACGGTCGCCGCGTACGTCCACTTCGCTGATCTGGATATTGGGTTCCATATTGCCCAGGTTGTAGCTGGCTGCCAGGTCTTCCCGTATTTTCTGGTAGCCCTGTTCGTCGTGAATGGCGCCCACTGCCAGATGATCCTGCTGATCGTCGTCTACCACGGTAAACAGTTTTAAATCGCGGATCACTTTCGGCGACAGAAATTGCAGAATAAAACTGTCGTCTTTGAAGTTTTCCATGGCGAAGTGCAGGGTGGTGAGCCAGTCGCTGCCGGCGATGTCGGGGAACCACTGGCGGTCTTCGTCGGTGGGGGTTTCGCAGATGCGGCGAATATCCTGCATCATGGCAAACCCCAGGGTGTAGGGGTTAATGCCGCTGTAGTAGGGAGAGTCGTAGTCCGGCTGGTAAATGACGTTGGTGTGGTGCTGCAAAAACTCCACCATAAAGCCGTCGTCCACCAGGCCCTGTTTGTACAGGTCGTTGATAATCGTAAAGTGCCAGAAGCAGGCCCAGCCTTCGTTCATTACTTTGGTTTGCCGTTGCGGGTACAGGTATTGCGCCACCTTGCGCACAATACGTACCACTTCCCGTTGCCAGGGTTCCAGCAGCGGCGCACTTTTTTCAATAAAGTACAGCAGATTTTCCTGGGGCTCTGACGGGAACACTGGGTGGGCCTGTACAGCCTGTTGCGCTTCTTTGACAGGAATGGTTTTCCACAATTCGTTGACCTGCTGTTGCAGGTGCGCTTCCCGTTCCTGTTGCCGTGTTTGTTCTTCCTGAATGGACAACGGGTAGGGGCGTTTGTAGCGATCGACGCCATAGTTCATCAGGGCGTGACAGGCGTCCAGCAGGGATTCCACTTCGTCTACCCCGTGACGTTCCTCACATTGGGCAATAAAATTTCGCGCAAACAGCAGGTAGTCGATAATTGAGCTGGCGTCCGTCCAGGTTTTGAACAGGTAATTATTTTTAAAAAACGAATTGTGGCCGTAGCTGGCGTGGGCGATTACCAGTGCCTGCATGCACATGGAATTTTCTTCCATCAGATAGGCGATGCAGGGGTCGGAGTTGATTACGATTTCGTAAGCCAGGCCCATATGACCGCGCTTGTAGCGGTTCTCCATGCTGATAAAGTGCTTGCCGAAGGACCAGTGGTGGTAGTTGATGGGCATGCCGGAGGAGGCATAGGCATCCAGCATTTGCTCGGAATTGATCACCTCTATCTGGTTGGGGTAAGTGTCCAGCCGGTATTTGTTGGCGATGGCGGCAATGGCGGTGTCGTATTCCTGTAACAGTTTAAACGTCCATTCGGAGGTGGTGGAAATGGGTTTATTCATCGGCGACCTCCGTGCCAACAGAGGATTAACAGACTGTTGGTTGGCGGTCGCACGTCGCACGTCTGATGTCGCACGCTCAAACCCCTGTATCTGTCATTCTGAGCGTAGCGAAGAATCTCTTGTTTGATTCGAAGTATGAGATCCTTCGCTTTGCTCAGGATGACAAGTACAGTGCTTGGCTTTGGCGTGCGACGTGCGACGTCAGACGTGCGACCAATCATCACGCCACCTCCAACGGTTTGCCAAACAGCTCCCGAAACACCGGATAAATATCTTCCGGCCCGGTAATCTGTTGCATGGCGAAGGCTTGCGGGTGGCTTTGCAGAACTTTCTGGTAGGCTTCCCACAGGGGTTTGGGGCCGTGACTGGAAATCTCCACGTAGGAGTAGTATTGCACCAGCGGCAATACTTCATTGCCCAGTGCTTCTACGCAGCGACCGCAGTCTTCCGGCCAGTTGTCACCGTCGGAGGCCTGGGCGCCGTAGATGTTCCATTCGTTCAGCGGGTAGCGGGCTTCGATAACGGTTTTCATCAGATCGAGGGCGCTGGAAACAACAGTGCCTCCGGTTTCGCGGGAGTAGAAAAATTCTTCCTCATCCACTTCCTTGGCGCTGGTGTGATGGCGAATAAACACCACTTCGGTTTTGTCGTAATTGCGGGACAGAAACAGGTACAACAGGATAAAAAAGCGTTTGGCCAGGTCCTTGGTTTTTTGATCCATGGAGCCGGATACGTCCATCAGGCAAAACATTACCGCTTTGGATGCCGGTACTGGCTCTTTGCGATGGCGGCGATAGCGTATGTCCATATCGTCCAAAAAAGGCACGGCATCAATACGGCGTTTCAGTCCGGTGATTTTTTCTTCCAGTTCGGCAATGCGTTGTTTAAAACTCTCGTCCTGAGTGCTGAGCAGGGTTTTCAGTTCCGCTTCTGCCTGGCGTAGCTGGCGCCGTTTGCCCATGCTCATGGCCATGCGGCGGGCACTGGCGCCGCGCATGGAGCGCAGAATATCGATATTGTTGGGAGTGCCCTGATTGGCAAAACCGGCGCGCACCCGCTTGAATTCTTCGTTGCCCGCCAGCTGGCGTTTGGTGAGGTTGGGCAGAGCCATATCTTCGAACAGAAAGTCCAGAAATTCCTGCTGGCTGATTTCAAACACAAACTCGTCCATGCCTTCGCCCTGGTTGCTGGCTTTGCCGTCGCCAGCACCCTGGCCACCGCCCTGTGGACGGGGTAATTGATCGCCACGCACAAACTCTTTGTTACCGGGTAATACATGGGTGTTGCGGCCACCGCTGCCGTGCTGAAAAACCGGCTCGGTCAAGTCCTTTCCGGAAATGCCAATTTTTTCGCCACCTTCAATATCGGTAATGCCGCGTTTGCGCAAACGCTCTGCCACTGCCTCTTTTATCTGCGCGCGATGGCGGCGCAAAAAACGCTGGCGGTTGACGGCGCTTTTGTTTTTGGCGTTTTTGCGGCGGTCGATGAAGTAGTTGGTCATGGCTTCGCTCGTTTGATGTTAGACGTTCGAAGTTCGACGTTTGACGAGTGGCTGCGTAGCTAAATTGTACGATTCGTCCAACGTCTAGCTTCGAACGTCCAACGGCAAATAATCACTGAGACTTTCTCACTCTCAAATACCACTCCGACAATAATCGAACCTGCTTCTCGGTGTAACCCCGTTCCACCATGCGCTGCACAAAGTCTTGGTGTTTCTGCTGGTCTTCGGCGCTGGCTTTAGCGTTAAAAGAAATGACCGGCAGCAGGTCTTCGGTGCTGGCGAACATTTTTTTCTCAATTACAGAGCGCAGTTTTTCATAGCTGGTCCAGGCGGGGTTTTTGCCCTGGTTGTTGGCCCGAGCACGCAGTACGAAATTGACGATTTCACTGCGGAAGTCTTTGGGGTTGCTGATGCCTGCGGGCTTTTCAATTTTTTCCAGCTCGTCGTTAAGGGAAGCGCGGTCGAGAATCTCACCGGTTTCCGGATCGCGGTATTCCTGGTCCTGAATCCAGAAATCCGCGTAGGTCACATAGCGATCAAACAGGTTTTGGCCGTATTCAGAATAGGATTCCAGGTAAGCGGTTTGAATTTCCTTGCCGATAAATTCGATGTAGTTGTGGGCCAGGTATTCCTTGATAAAATTCAGGTAGCGGTCGTGCACTTCGCTGGGGAATTGTTCTTGTTCAATCTGATTTTCCAAAACGTAGAGCAAGTGCACCGGGTTGGCGGCCACTTCGGTGGAATCGAAATTAAACACTTTCGATAGGGTTTTAAACGCAAAACGAGTGGACAGACCATTCATGCCCTCGTCCACGCCAGCGTTGTCGCGGTACTCCTGAATGGATTTGGCTTTGGGGTCGCGGTCTTTCAGGCTTTCGCCGTCGTAGATGCGCATCTTTGAGTAAACGCTGGAATTTTCCGGCTCTTTGAGCCGAGACAGCACCGTAAACTGCGCCAGCATATCCAGAGTGTCCGGCGCGCAGGGCGCGGTAGACAAAGAGCTGTTTTGCAGCAGTTTTTCATAGATTTTGATTTCTTCTGTGACCCGCAGGCAGTAAGGCACTTTGACGATATAAACCCGGTCGATAAAGGCTTCGTTGTTTTTGTTGTTCTTGAAAGTCTGCCATTCGGATTCATTGGAGTGGGCCAGTACCACACCCTCGAAGGGAATGGCGCCAATGGCTTCGGTGCCGTTGTAGTTGCCTTCCTGAGTAGCGGTGAGCAGGGGGTGCAGTACCTTGATGGGGGCCTTGAACATTTCCACAAATTCCATCAAGCCCTGATTGGCGGTGCACATGCCGCCGGAAAAGCTGTAGGCATCCGGGTCGTTTTGCGGGTATTCCTCCAGTTTGCGAATATCCACTTTGCCCACCAGAGAAGAAATATCCTGGTTGTTTTCATCGCCGGGCTCGGTTTTGGATATGGCCGTCTGATCGAGAATGGAAGGGGTCAGTTTGACCACTTTGAACTGGCTGATATCGCCGCCGTATTCGTGCAGCCGTTTTACCGCCCAGGGCGACATCACTGTATTCAGATAGCGCTTGGGAATACCGTATTCTTCTTCGAGAATGGCACCGTCTTCGCTGGCCTGGAACAGTCCCAGGGGAGATTCAAATACCGGAGAGTCTTTAAGGGCGTAAATGGGCTGCTTTTCCATCAGGGATTTCAACTTTTCCGCCAGCGAGGATTTACCGCCACCAACCGGGCCCAACAGATAAAGAATCTGTTTCTTTTCTTCCAGCCCCTGTGCGGCGTGGCGGAAAAAACTGACAATGCTTTCAATGCATTCCTCCATACCAAAAAAATCATCAAACACCGGGTAGCGTTTGATGATTTTGTTGGAGAAGATGCGGCTTAACCGCGGGTCTTTGGAGGTGTCTACCATTTCCGGCTCGCCGATGGCTAAAAGCATTCGCTCGGCGGCGGTGGCGTAGGTGGAGGGGTCGCTCTTACACAGCTCCAGATACTCCTGAATGCTGTACTCCTCCATTTGTGTGGCTTCGTAGCGTTGCTGGTAGTGGCTGAAAATAGTCATGGGTGTTTCCTCCGTACCATTTCTGACCTGTATCTGTTGATATAACTCCCGTGCTTTTTGTTTCTGTTGCTATTTTTACCTGAAATAACACTTTTGTCTTTTCAGGAAATTCCGCTGAAAACCGCCTATATTTTTAAGGCTGGCCCTTGTAAAAAGAGTTCCGATCAAACGCTGATATACCCTGTTCGTCGGCTTTCCGGTAAAACTTGAATCTCCTTTACAAAAACACCCCTGCCAACAGTTGGTTGACCGGGGTGTTTGGGTTGTATTAGTGACGGTTTTTGAGCTTTGAGTCATAAAACGAAATGTGGCTGAATGGTAAATAAGCCTTTTCATTTGAAACTGGTCTGATAGACTGGTCTATATGATTCAAGCTGGAGTGAAACATGATTAAAGAAATAGGCAGTTACGATGCCAAAACCAAATTGGCTGAAATTCTGCGGCGAGTGGAGTTGGGGGAATCGTTTACCATCACCAAGCGCGGGAGGCCCGTTGCCGATGTGGTGCCCAGTAAGAGCAACCGGCGCGAGTCTGTCAAAACAGCCATTGAAAACCTGTTGTCAGCGAATAAGCCGCTTGTTTCGGATAAACAATTGGATGAGCTGAGAAAGGAAGGCCGAAAGTGAAACGGTTCGTCCTGGATAATTCTGTAGCCATGCGATGGCTGCTTGAAAGCCCTAAAAAGACTGATCAGAAGTACGCTGAACTTGTGCTGCAAAGTTTGGTTGCTGCAAATTCGGTTGTTCCACATTTGTGGCATGTCGAGGCCATCAGTGTCTTATTGGCGGAAGAAAAACGTGGTGGCTTGCAAGCTGCCGAGGTGGAACGTTTTATTACACAACTGGAAAATTTGCCAATCGATGTGGACCACTTAACGGCGCATCAGGCGTTTAGCCGCACGTTGAACTTGTCCAGAGCGTATAAACTGTCAGGTTATGACAGTACATATTTGGAATTGGCGATAAGAGAGGGGTTGCCGCTGGCGACATTGGATAAAGATTTGAGAAAAGCGTCTGCCAAAGCAGGTGTTGAAATTTATTTGGTGGATGTTTGATAAGGCAAAAAAACGGGAGACAAAAAATTGCCTCCCGTTCGTTTTAACGCAATTTCTACGTCAAATAACGTTTAAAGCAACGGCGCAATCACCAAGCTGACAATCGCCATCACATTAATCAAAATATTCATGGAAGGCCCGGAGGTGTCCTTGAACGGGTCGCCCACGGTATCACCCACCACAGCGGCGGAGTGAACGTCGGAGCCTTTACCGCCCAGGTTGCCTTTTTCCACGTACTTTTTGGCGTTGTCCCAGGCGCCACCGGCGTTGGCCATCATCAGGGCCAGCAGTACACAGCCCAGCAGCCCGCCACCCAGCAAGCCACCCAGGGCTTCTGCGCCCAGGCCAAAGCCCACCAGCGGTGGTGCGGCTACGGCAATGGCGCCGGGCAGTAACATGCGCTTGAGGGCAGCGGTGGTGGCGATATCCACACAGCGGGCGGTATCGGGTTCTGCCTTGCCCTCCAACAGGCCGGTGATTTCCTTAAACTGGCGGCGGATTTCGCGGATCATGTCGAAGGCCGCATCGCCCACCGCGGTCATGGTGATGGAGGCAATCAGGAAGGGAATACAGCCACCGATAAACATGCCCACCAGCACCAGCGGGTTGGACAGCTCCAGCGAGAAGTCCGGCACATTCACCTGCACGGTTTCGATAAAGGCGGCGATAATAGCCAGTGCCGCCAGCGCTGCGGCGCCGATAGCAAAGCCTTTGCCGATGGCGGCGGTGGTGTTGCCCAGTTCATCCAGGGAGTCGGTGATTTCACGGGTTTCTTCCCCCATACCACCCATCTCGGCAATGCCCCCGGCGTTATCCGCCACCGGGCCGTAGGCGTCGATGGCCATGGTAATACCCACAGTGGACAGCATGCCCACGGCGGCAATACCCACACCGTACAAGCCAGCCTGATCGGTGGAAATGTAGATAATGGCGCCGATAAACAGAATCGGCAGTACCACCGATTGCATACCCACCGCCAGGCCGGTAATCATAATTGTGGCTGGGCCGGTTTCACCGGAGCGGGCAATTTTGCGAACCGGGCCGCCACCGGTGTAGTACTCGGTGACCAGACCGATCAGAATGCCGCCCACGGCACCACTGAGCACCGCGTACCAGACGTTGGTTTCAATGCCCATGCAGTCCATCAGGAACCAGGCTGCGATCACAAAGATAATGGGGGCAGCGAAAGTACCGGTGCGCAGAGCCGCGCTGGGTTCTGAGTTGGAACGCATGCGCACCAGGAAGATACCCAGTACCGAGGCAACCAGTCCGATAGAGGCCAGTGCCAGCGGCAGGAACATCAGGTCGCTGTTATTGACGGTAGCGGCAATGGCGATGGAGGCGATCATGGAACCGCAGTAGGACTCGAAAATATCCGACCCCATGCCGGCCACATCGCCCACATTGTCGCCCACGTTGTCGGCGATCACGCCGGGGTTGCGGGGGTCGTCTTCGGGGATGCCGGCTTCCACCTTACCCACCAGGTCGGCGCCCACGTCGGCGCTTTTGGTGTAAATGCCGCCGCCTACACGGGAAAACAGCGCAACTACTGAGGCACCCATACCAAAACCGTGCAGGGTGTGTGCGGTGTGGGGGTCACCACCGAAGTAGTAATAGAGGGAGCCCAAACCTACCAAGCCCAACGAAGCCACACACAGCCCCATAATAGAGCCGCCAAAGAACGCTACAGACAATGCCGCAGCCGGCCCTTTGGTGTTGGCGGCGGTGGCGGTGCGCACATTGGCTTTGGTGGCGGAAAACATACCCAGCCAGCCGGCGATGGCGGAGCTTAATGCCCCCACCAAAAAGGCCAGGGCGGTGCCGCCACCCAGATCAGAGAAGTAAATCAGCACCAGCAGCACGGCGGCGAAGATCGCCAGCATGCTGTATTCACGGCGCATAAACACCATGGCGCCAACGTGAATCTGGTCGGCAATTTTCTTGATGCTGGCTTCCCCTTCCGGGTAGCGCACAACAATTCGGTAAATAAAAAAGGCAATGATAAGGCCCACAACCCCGAGAAGGGGTGGAAGCAGGGCAGGGTTGTCAAACATGGGTACCCCCCGGTTGATAAGTTGGTGATACAGCTAGTTATTGGTTATTCGTCAGTACTGCTTTGCATTGGCTGTATTCAGGCGCGGGAGGCACTTTCCTGAACACGCTGTGCATACGTCCATGTAAGCTCGTCGTCAGCATCCCTGCTGGCGGCGGTTCAGGAAAGTGCCTCCCGCGCCCTCAAGATAGGCAGCCAGACACTCCAACACCGCCTATCTAACCCCAGTTGGGTATGGGCTGTAAAGTAAATGGCAGTTTGGTGGCGTTGTAAACACCAGTGAACAGTCTCAATTGAGGTACATGGCAGACTTTTCGTCCCATTAATACTAAAGGGCACTTCTAAAAATGCACTATTTCCGCGATAGCTGCGTTGGCGTCGTACTCGAGTCCTCATGTATGCCTTATACACTGCGGGTCTGCGTGCGCCGCCGCCTTGCTCTCACGAAAATATCACTATTTTTAGAAGTGCCCTAAATTCGATTTCCATTCGCCTCAGCCTTGGAGTTTGTTCATGAATACCGTCAGTCAGTTTCTTATCTGTACTTTGTTAGCCGGCCTTTTTGTGTTTTCTCCCTCTGGGGCAATTGCCGTCGACAAAGGCAGCTCGATGACGTCAGAAACCTTTAACGGCCTGGAGTTTCGCAATGTCGGCCCCGCGTTTATGTCGGGCCGTATTGCCGATATCGCTATCGACCCCAACAACCGCAATACCTGGTTTGTAGGGGTGGGTTCCGGTGGCGTGTGGAAAACCACCAACGCCGGCACCAGCTGGACGCCGATATTCGACAAGCAGCCGGTGTACTCCATTGGCGCGGTGGTGATTGATCCCGGCAACTCTGCCACAGTTTGGGTAGGCACCGGGGAAAATGTCAGTGGTCGCCATGTGAGTTTTGGCGATGGCATTTATCTGAGCCGCGATGGTGGCCGAAATTGGGAGAACAAAGGGCTGGAAGGCTCCGGGCATATCTCCGAAATCATCGTTCACCCCACAGACCCCAACACCGTTTGGGTGGCTGCCCAGGGAGCATTGTGGTCAAAAGGTGGTGATCGCGGTCTGTTCAAAACCACCGATGGTGGCGATACCTGGAAGCAGGTGCTGGGAGATAAAGAATGGGTGGGCGCTACCGCTGTGGTGATTGACCCGCGTAATCCCAACCGCCTGTACGCCGCCACCTGGCAGCGCCACCGCACGGTGGCAGCACTGGTGGACGGTGGCCCCGGTACCGCTTTGTATCGCAGTGAAGACGGTGGTGAGAATTGGCAAAAACTCACTACCGGTTTGCCCGCTTCCCATAGAGAAGGAGATATGGGCAAAATCGGTTTGGCCATATCCCCCATCGACCCGGACGTGCTCTACGCCGCCATTGAGCTGAATCGCCGCACCGGTGGTGTGTATCGCAGCAGCGATCGCGGTGCCAGCTGGACCAAAATGTCCGACACCGTGGCCGGCGCCACTGGCCCGCACTACTATCAAGAGCTGTACGCCAGCCCACACAACTTCGACCAGATTTTCCTCGCCAACAACCGCATGTTGCAGTCCAACGACGGTGGCAAAACATTCACTCCCATGGAGGAGGAGTTCAAGCACCCGGACAATCACGCCATGGCGTTTTTGCCCGACGATAAAGACTACATGATGGTGGGCTCCGACGGTGGTATTTACGAGAGTTTTGACAACGGCGAGCACTGGCGTTTTATCGATAATCTGCCAGTAACCCAGTTCTACAAACTCGCGTTGGACGACAGCGAGCCGTTTTACAACATCTACGGCGGTACCCAGGATAACGGCACCCAAGGCGGGCCATCGCGCACCGACAACGCCAATGGCATTCGCAACGCCGATTGGGAAATGGTGCTGTTCGGCGATGGTCACCAACCCGCCACCGAGCCGGGCAACCCGGATATTGTCTATGGCGAATGGCAGCAGGGTAATCTGATGCGCATTGATCGCACCACCGGCGAACTGGTGTATATACAGCCACAGCCCAAACCCGGCGACCCGGAAGAACGCTTTAACTGGGATGCGCCTATTCTGGTGAGCCCCCACAGCCCAACGCGGCTTTACTACGCCTCCCAGCGAGTGTGGCGCAGCGACAATCGCGGCGACAGCTGGACGCCCGTTTCCGGCGACCTCACCAAAAATCTGGATCGCATTGAACAGCCGATTATGAATGGTCAGCCCGGTTGGGATGCTGCCTGGGATATGTGGGCAATGTCCCAGTACAGCACTATTACTTCGCTGGCAGAATCGCCTTTGCAGGAAGGGCTTTTATACGCGGGTACCGACGATGGCCTGATTCAGGTAAGCGAAGACGGTGGCAACAGTTGGCGCAGCACCAAGGTAGGCAGTCTGCCCGGTGTGCCGGACAGTGCCTTTATCAACGACATTCGCGCCGATCTGTTCGATGCCAACACGGTTTATATCGCCCTGGATAACCACAAATTTGGAGATTACAAGCCTTACTTGTTGAAAAGTACCAACCGGGGGAAAAGTTGGAAATCCATCAGCTCCACGTTGCCCGATAAACATTTGGTATGGCGTATGGTGCAGGATCACGTCAAACCGGAGCTGCTGTTTGCTGCCACGGAGTTTGGTGTGTTTTTTACCGTAGATGGCGGTAAAAAATGGCTGGAATTGAACGGTGGTCTGCCCACCATCGCCTTCCGGGATGTCAGGATTCAGCGGCGGGAAAATGACCTTGTTCTGGCCAGCTTTGGCCGTGGCTTTTTTGTACTGGACGATTACAGTGCATTGCGCAGTATTTCTGAAACCACCCTTAACAATGAAGCGCAACTGTTCCCCACCCGCAAAGCCTGGTGGTATGTGGAAAAAGGGCCGTTGTATCGCTTTTCCCTCAAGGGCTTTCAGGGGCACGGCTATTACACGGCGCCCAACCCGCCTTTTGGTGCCGTGTTTACCTACTACCTGAAAGACAAAGTAAAAAGCGCCAAAGAGCGCCGTCAGGAGAAAGAAAAACCGTTAAAAGAAGCCGGCAAAAATATTGTATTTCCCGGTTGGGCGGCCGTGGAAGCAGAGCGCCGCGAGCAGCCCCCGAAGATCTGGCTGACCATAAAAGACGGCAATAATCAGGTCGTGCGCCGTGTGGAAGGCAGCAATAAAAAAGGCTTTAACCGCGTAGCCTGGGATTTGGCGTTACCGGCGGTGAATGCGATTACCAGCCCGCAACCGGCAACCGACAGCCGCTACGTTAAATCCCGCCTTATGGCGGCGCCCGGTGAATACAGTGTGACCTTGTCGAAAGAGGTGAACGGCCAGGTGTCTGTACTGCAAGGCCCGCAAGCATTTACGGTGGAAAAAATGAACCAGGGCGCATTGCCGGGTTCGCCGATGGAAGTAACTACCGCTTTTTGGGGTGAGATCAATCAGGCCAAGCGAGATGCCAGTGCTATATATCAAGGCTTGAAAGCGGCCATGGATAAAGTCGCCATGCTGCAGTTGGCGGTGGCACAATCCGGTGCTGAGCCCGGCAGCCTGGATGCCGAATTGCACAGCCTGCGCAATCAGCTGTTGAACATTAATCATCGCCTGAATGGTGATCAGTCAAAAGCTGAGGTGTACCTGTCCAATACCAAGACCATTCAAAACCTGATTTCAGTGGCGGAAAATGGCACCGCGTTTTCGTCCTATGGGCCAACACCAACCCATAGGGAAAGCCTGGCCTGGGCACAACGGCAGTTGACGGAGGAGGGTGAAAAGCTGCGCCGTCTTGTTGAAGTGGCCATTCCCGCAGTGGAGAAAAAACTGAAAGCGGCGGGTGCGCCTTATGTGAGTGGGCAGGTGTTGCCGTAGACGTATGTCATCCTGAGCGCAGCGAAGGATCTCGTTCTGCAACTCATCAAAGAGATTCTTCGCTGCGCTCAGAATGACAAAATTAACCGCCCAGAATACGAATTGTATTCGGACAGCCCGTAGCGCGCGGCTCGCTGCTCGAAAACCTTCCCCCCTTTCTTGAAAACCCTCGTTGCCGCCCCTATCTCTGAATCATTAGACAGATTTTTAGGGGCACTACCATGCGTATCGACAAATTCACCAATTCCCTGCAAACGGCTCTGGCCGATGCCCAATCGTTAGCGGTAGGGCGCGACAACAACGCCATTGAACCGGTGCATCTATTGCTGGCCTTTCTCAATCAGCAGGGCGGTGCGGTGCGCCCGTTGCTGGCCAAGGCCGGTTTTGACCTGGCGGGGCTGCAGGCAGAGCTGGAGCAACAATTAGAGCGGGTAGCTCGTATACAGAGCCCCACCGGTGAAGTGGGGCTGTCCGCAGATTTGGGCCGTTGGTTTAACCTGGCGGACAAGCTGGCGCAGCAGCAGGGCGACCAGTACATCGCCAGCGAAACCGTTTTGCTGGCGGCCTTTGAAGATCGCTCAGACGTCAGCAAAGCGTTGAATCACTACGGCAACAAACAACAACTGCAACAGGCAACAGCCGATGTGCGGGGAGGCGAAAACGTGAATAACCCGGAAGCGGAAGGCAACCGTCAAGCGCTGGACAAATACACCATCGACCTCACCGAGCGCGCCGAGCAGGGTAAGCTGGACCCGGTAATCGGCCGCGATGAAGAAATTCGCCGCACCATTCAGGTATTGCAGCGGCGCACCAAAAACAACCCGGTGTTGATCGGCGAGCCCGGCGTGGGTAAAACTGCCATCGCCGAAGGTATGGCCCTGCGCATCATCAATGGCGAAGTGCCAGAAGGATTGAAAGACAAGCGCATCCTGTCTCTGGATTTGGGTGCGCTGCTGGCGGGCGCCAAGTTTCGCGGTGATTTTGAGGAACGTTTAAAGGCGGTGCTCAATGAACTGTCCAGGCAGGAAGGCCGCATCATTCTGTTTATCGACGAGCTGCACACCATGGTGGGCGCGGGCAAAGCCGAGGGCGCCATGGACGCGGGCAATATGCTCAAACCGGCGCTGGCTCGTGGTGAGTTGCACTGTGTGGGCGCCACCACCCTGGATGAATACCGCCAGTTTATTGAAAAGGATGCCGCCCTTGAACGGCGCTTTCAGAAAGTGCTGGTGGAGGAACCCACAGAAGAAGACACCATCGCCATTCTTCGTGGCCTGAAAGAACGTTACGAAGTGCACCACGGAGTAGAGATTAACGACTCCGCTCTGGTGGCCGCAGCCAAACTGTCGCAGCGCTATATCACCGACCGGCAGCTGCCGGACAAGGCCATCGACCTGATCGACGAAGCCGCCAGCCGCATCCGTATGGAAATCGACTCCAAACCGGAGTCCATGGACCGCCTCGACCGCCGCTTGATCCAGCTGAAAATCGAACGGGAAGCGGTGAAAAAAGACGATGACGAAGCGGCGCAAAAACGCCTGTTAAAACTGGACGCCGATATTGCCGAAGTGGAAAAACAATACGCCGATCTGGAAGAAATCTGGAAAGCGGAAAAAGCCTCGGTGCAAGGGGCGACCCAAATCAAAAGTGACCTGGAACAAGCGCGGCTGGAACTGGATGCCGCTCACCGCGCCGGTGATTTGGCCAAAATGTCAGAGCTGCAATACGGCAAAATTCCCGCACTGGAAAAACAACTGAACAGCGCCTCTGCCGCAGAAACGGAAGAAAAACAACTGCTGCGCAATAAAGTCACCGACGAGGAAATCGCCGAAGTGGTGTCCAAATGGACCGGCATCCCGGTCTCGAAAATGCTGGAGGGAGAGCGGGACAAACTGCTGCAAATGGAAGATTTTCTGCACCAACGAGTGGTGGGCCAAAGCGAAGCGGTGGTGGCGGTATCCAACGCCGTGCGTCGCTCCCGCGCAGGGCTGTCCGACCCCAACCGCCCCAACGGTTCGTTTCTGTTTTTGGGGCCAACCGGGGTGGGTAAAACCGAACTGTGTAAATCCCTGGCAGAATTCCTGTTCGACACTGAAGAAGCCATGGTACGCATCGATATGTCGGAATTTATGGAAAAGCACTCCGTAGCCCGTCTGATCGGTGCGCCTCCCGGGTATGTGGGTTATGAAGAAGGCGGTTACCTCACCGAAGCGGTGCGCCGCAAACCCTACTCGGTACTGCTGCTGGACGAAGTGGAAAAAGCCCACCCGGACGTGTTCAACATTCTGCTGCAAGTGTTGGAAGATGGCCGCCTGACTGATGGCCAGGGTCGCACCGTGGACTTCCGCAACACCGTGGTGGTAATGACTTCTAATCTGGGCTCCGATGTGATTCAGGGGCTGGTCAATGATCGCTCTTACGATACTGTCAGTTTTGATGGGGAACTTGAGTTGGATGATTCTATCGAGAATGAGAACCGACAAGAAGTGATCCGCGAAAAAGTGATGGAAGTCGTGGGTATGCACTTCCGCCCCGAATTTATCAACCGCATCGATGAAGCAGTAGTGTTCCATCCCCTGGGTAAAGAACAAATCAAAGGTATTGCTGATATCCAACTTGCGGGACTGCGCAAGCGTTTGGCAGAGCGGGAGCTGGGTCTGGAAATCAGCGACGCCGTAATGGAACAATTAGTAGAGGCGGGCTTTGATCCGGTTTATGGTGCAAGGCCGCTAAAACGCGCTATTCAAAAACTGCTGGAAAACCCCCTGGCCCAGGAAATACTGGCCGGGCGTTTTGCGCCGGGAGGCAGGATTCGCGTAGAGCTGGATGCTGGACGGGTTGTATTTGTGGGCTAACCGTTGCACCGATATCGCGACAAATCGGCAAGATAGCCGATTTGGGTACTAAAGGTGGTCGCAGACTGAGCACCATGGATGGAGATTGCTTCGCTTTGCTCGCAATGACGGAAAATACCTCTGGTCATTGCGAGGCCGCTCGCCCACCCCGTCATTGCGAGGCCGCAGGCCGCGGCAATCTCAACCGCAATGGCACAATTTTTAGACGTGCCCTTTATGTTACCGTACTTTTCTGCCAATTTTTAGCCAAGTACCTCAGCAACAATTTGCTCCACCAGTGCATCGGGCAGGCCATTTTTGAGCATTAATCCGGCCTGTTTGATGCGCTCGTTAATGTCTTTCATCTGCTCGTCGCTGGCCTCCAGGTTGCGTTCCGACAACAGGCGTTTTACGGAGTGCAGGCCAGTGCCCCGGCCAAGTACCACAGAGTATGGTGCGTGACCTGCATCTTCCGGCTGGAAGGGAAACAGCGCAGAGGCCAAAGGCCCATCTTTCAATGCTTCCACCAGGTGCACCACAATGCCGGACTCCACTTCAAACAGGCCGTCGCCCACGATTGGCTTGTTGCGGGCAGGGGGAGCTTTAGACATCTCGGTTACTATACTGGATACCGCTTTTAACTGGGTTAAATCAATGCTCGCATCAATATGCAGCAGGTGTTGAAGGATAAAACTGATTTCCTCTGTGGCCACATTGCCCGCGCGTTCACCCAGACCATTGATAGAGCTATGCACCATGTCGGCGCCGGCAGATACCGCCATCAACGAGTCGGCAGCGGCCATGCCGTAGTCGTTGTGGATATGAAAGCCGACCGGTTTGCCGGTCCATTCACGGAGTTTCCTGATAAAGTGGTAGGTGGCCAGGGGGTGGCCCATGCCAAATGTATCCGCCACTGTTACTCGATCCACTTGAGCTTCTGCAACACCCGCGAAGAAGTCGCGAATAAAACCCTGGTCGGGAATACGAAATACATCCCAGCCCATAAATTCCACATACATGCCCGCCTCTTTACCTGCCTTTGCGTAGGTAGTGATTTCTTCAATCAGTTTTTCCGGGGTGGTTTTGTATACGTGTTTAAGCAGGTA
This sequence comes from Porticoccus sp. GXU_MW_L64, assembly GCF_052983295.1. Classification (NCBI taxonomy): domain Bacteria; kingdom Pseudomonadati; phylum Pseudomonadota; class Gammaproteobacteria; order Cellvibrionales; family Porticoccaceae; genus Porticoccus; species Porticoccus sp. GXU_MW_L64. The sequence continues at coordinate 76,075 of NZ_JBRKJK010000010.1, forward strand.
GGGGTTAATACCAAATTCCAATAACATGCCATCCGCTTTGGCATCGATGGTAGCTACCACGTCCGATTCTTTAACGCGCACCAGGGGCACTATATTGGCCTTCAAGTCCATGGCAGAGAGAGTTTTGATCACTTCCAGGTCTTCCGGTGTTACCGGCAGTCCTGGTTCTATGGAGTGTACACCCAGATGATCCAGCTTTTGGGCCAGATAGATTTTTTCTTCTGGTGTGAAGGCGATACGCGCTGTTTGCTCACCATCGCGCAAGGTAACATCGTGGATAAATACCCGTTCCGGTGAATGGATTTGGTCGCGGACTTCCGGCAGCCAGTTGAAAGGCGATACCCAGTGTTTATCGGAATAAAACGGCTCTTTCAGTTCGACCCCGAAGGCCGGTTCAATTTTGCTCATAATGCTGTTTCCCCCTAGTCAGCTCTTTAATCAATAATGGCCACTGCCCGGGTCCAACCGGCGGAGGCACCTTTGATTTTTACCGGGAAGCAGGCAATGGTGAACCCCTTGTCTGGCAGGTTTTCCAGATTGTGCAGTTTCTCAAGATGACAATAGCCAATGTCTCGTCCTGCTTTGTGGCCTTCCCAGATCAGTGAGGCATCTCCGGTTTCCTTGTAGGCTTTGGCGGTGTGGGTAAATGGCGCATCCCAGGACCAGGCATCGGTGCCGGTGACTCTAACCCCTTGTTCCAGCAAACACATGGTGGCTTCGTAACCCATGCCGCAGCCTGCGTCCACGTAGTCATCATCACCGTAGGCGCTGCCTGCGCGGGTGTTCACAACAACAATATCGAAAGGGGATAGTACGTGGCCAATACGTTCAAGTTCGGCGGTTACCTCCGCTCGAGTGACCACATGGCCATCTGGCAGATGGCGAAAATCCAGTTTGACGCCGGGGCGAAAGCACCAATCCAGGGGTACTTCGTCGATGGTGATGGCGCGCTCACCTTGGTTCATGGTGGAGTGGAAGTGGTAGGGCGCATCCAGGTGTGTTCCGTTGTGGGTGATTAATTCCACTTTTTCCACCGCCCAGGCTTCACCGTCTGGCAATTCCTCTTTCTTTAATCCGGGGAAAAATGGCTCTACTTGCCCGAAGGTATTCTGGTGATCCATATAGGTAATTTTCGGATTATACGGAATCGGGTCGGAGATAATGTCGTTCTCCAGAGGCATGGAAATGTCGATAAAGTTGGGCATAGGCTATCCTGTTGATCCAGGTGTGAGAGCGGATGAGCGATCTCGGAAAAACCGGCAGTAGCCGATAAAACTGAATACGGTGATGTACATCACGAACAAATAGATAATGGGCGCGATAGCAAAGGTGGGATTGTTGAGCATGTCGATGGCAATCACCACCGATAAAATGTAATTCTGCACACCAATTTCGATGCAAATACAACGGGCGTTTTTTTCTTCCAGACGCAGCCAAAGCGCCACTGCAAAACCCACGCCCATCATCGTGGCGTTTAACAGCAGGGTAATGGCACCAGCTTCTATTATCAGCTCTGGCAACACCGGGGCCACGTGTTTGAGCACCAGCGCCATGGTGAACAAGATGGTAACGAAGGAAAATCGCGTTGCCCAAGGCTCGATCAGTGCGGATAACCTTGGCCAGAGATATCGGAACACCATGCCGACGATCACTGGCAATACGATCAATACAAAGATGCGCAACATGGAAGGAATAACCGGCAGGAAGATGCGTTGCTGTTCGTCTTCCAGCAATTTGTCCAAGGCAAAATTAATAATCAGAGGAATGGTAAAAATCACCACCAGACCACTGAGTGTGGTCAAACAAATGGAAGTGGCCACACTTCCCCTGGCAAGGTGAGTAAAGAAATTAGAAGTCGCTCCACTGGGGCAACAGGCCAGAATAATCAGCCCAATGGCCACCGGCAAAGCAGGCTCAAACAAGGTGACCAGAATAAAGGCAACAGTGGGCAAAAGAACCAATTGAGCCACCAGTCCAACAACAATGGCTTTGGGTTGTTTGAAGCTGCGACGAAATTGATTGAGGTCCAGGGTCAAGCCCATGGTGACCATAATCAACATCAGAGCCACGGTGCCAATTAGCGCCAGGTTGACGCCCATAAAGGTAATTTGGTTAACGTTTAGAATATCCATCATCAACCCAGCGGAGGCTTGTTTGGTGACACGCGGGCCCCATCAAAGTAGGCCTGCTCAAAAGAGGGTCTGGCACACATTTGTTGGTACCAGCGTTTGAAGGGGGCACAATCTTCCCATAACCGGGTAAATTCCAGATCCTCCATTCTCACCAGTGGCGGCAACACACAGATATCCGCCAAAGAGATATGCTCTCCCGCCAGGAACGGTTGGTTTTTCACTGCCTCGTTAATGCGCTCCACGGTTTGCCGCAGCCGCTCCATGGAATCACTGATGGCCTGTTCTGAAAAACCAGTACCGGCAAATTGACGATAAAAGCCTTTGCGCAGTGGCAGCCGATTGCTATAAGCCTGGAAATCCTCATCGCTCATATTGGCGAAAAAACCGGTAAACAGTTTGTTAAAGGACGAGTAGCGAATGGCGGTGGTTGGCACTTCTTCGATGTAGCGCATCCAGGCACGCACGCGAGCGCGGCCAAGGCTGTCTGCGGGCATAAGGGGTTGCCCTTGCTCGGGGAAAACCTCTTGCAGGTACTCGCAGATTACGGAGGAGTCCATCACTGGTTGGCCATCGTGCAGTAAAGTTGGCACAACGCCGTTGGGGTTAAGACGCAGGTATTCCTGCGTCAAGTGGTCGCCGGTGGCAAAATTCACCGGGTGGCTGACCCACTCCAGACGCTTCTCTGCAAGGCACAAGCGTACCTTCTGGCTACAAGTTGAAATGGCGGCGTGATACAGCTCTAGCATATTTACGTTCGTCTACTTGTGACAATGTCCGTCTGAGCCTAAAAGTTTACTCGGAAATCCAGCCCCCACTTGGCTGGCTCGTTGATTGCCGCGTTGGGATGCCCTCCGAGTGCGGTCACCTGGGTGATGGTGCGTTCGTCAGTGATGTTCTGGCCGAAAATGCCAACCTGCCACTTTTTAGTCTCTGGCCCTATGGCAATTCGCAAACCCAATTCGTCACTGCCGTCTGAAGCGAAAGTGTTGCTGCTCTGGTTGGTTTCCAGGAAGAAAACGCTGTCCTGGTGCCGGTAATTCAGATTGAAATCCAGAGTCAGGGTATCGGTTAGCTGGGTGGTGTAATCCAGGTTGATGGCGTATTGCAAATCCGGTGCACGGGTCAGTTCGTTACCGGCGGCATTGACCATGTTGAGAGGAATAGGGGCACCAATCAGGAATAACAGGTCCTCTGGAATTTCCTGGGTTAAGAACTCTTCCAATTCAGTATCCAGAAAAGAGACGTTGGCGGAAATTTGCAGGTTCTCGCTGGCCGCCAAAGTCATTTCCAGTTCCAGACCTTTTACCTCTGCTTCGCCAGCATTAACTATACTGACCCCGCCAGTGGGCACTGGCAGGCGCACTTGCAGGTTGGAGTAATCGTAAATGAACGCCGCACCATTGAAGCGCAACCGGTCGCCCAACAGTTCACTTTTAAAGCCGACTTCAACGGCGTCGATCTCTTCATTATCGAACGCCGGGGCCAAACCAAAAGAATTGAAGCCGCCGCTTTTAAATGCCTGCGTGAAGCTGGCAAATACACGCGCGTTCTCGCTTAATGCATAGCTGGCAACAAGGCGTGGCGAGAAATCACTGAATGTCTCGCTGCTGGCAAAGCTGCCAGGAGGAGCCACGGGGATGCCCGCCGGAATAGTGGCGCCGGCTGGGAATGGGCCAAAAGGTATTGGCAGTGGAATACTGTTGCCAATGGTAAATACCGTCTGGTTATTGGTAAAGTCTTTGTCCTCGGTAGAATAACGCCCACCCAGCGACACAGAAAGTTGCTCTGTTATATCCCAGGTTGCATCGACAAATACTGCCCAGGAACTTAAATCCTGTGACGCATCAAACGTGGCTTCTGTACCAGCACCGAAAAGCCCCTGAAAGTTACGGATAGTAAAATCCATGGTTACATCTTCTTGCAGGTAATAAGCGCCGACAACCCAGGAAAAGGCACTGTCGTTATCCGACGATAAACGAATCTCCTGGGAAAACTGTTCGGATGCCACCACTCCCTGGTTGTTGAAGAGCGTAAACTCAGTGCCGTCGGAATCCTGGGCACCATCCAGCGAATAGTCACGATAAGCGGTGACCGAATCCACTGTCAGATTGCCAACCGACCAGTTTATTAACAAAGTCAGGCTGTCGGTTTCGGCTTCATTGAAGTTGGGGTCGTTGAGCGCAAATTCATTATTGTCCAGGCGTTCATTCAAATCCGGCCGCCGCACAAAAGGTGTGCTGGGGGTCAGTGGTGCTACGCTGGCAACGGCGATGGTGGCTGGTACACTGTCTTGCCGCTGGGTTTCCAGAATCAGGTCACCGGTGAATGTGTCGGACGGTGAGTAGCGCAGCGACAAACGCGCGGTGGTTGCCTCGCTTGCAGCAACGTCACTGCCGTCGAAACTGTTATTGCCCCAGCCGTCAATATCAGTTCTGCCCAACGCCAGACGCCCTTGCAGCGACTCACTCAATGGCCCGGAGATGGCCGCCTGAATACGCTGTTCACCAAATTCCGCGATGGTGCCGCGCACAAAGCCTTCGGTTTCTTCCGTGGGGCGGGCAGTGCGCAACAAAAGCGCACCCGCACTGGAATTGCGCCCATACAAGGTGCCCTGGGGCCCACGCAATACTTCAATGTTTTTAACATCCAGTAAATCGGCGGTTGAAAAGCTCAATCGAGAGATATAAACGTCATTCACGTAAACCGCTACGGGCTCGTCGTTAAAAAAGTTGCCGCCACCATTAGCGCCGCCAATACCTCTTATGGTTAGTGGCGCTGCGCCGTAGTTGACACTGTTGGTGGCATAAAAGCCTGGCACAGCACCGGAAAGATCCTGTAGGGAACGAACATCATTTTTTTCCAGGAACGACTCTGGCAGTGCCGAAACAGAGATGGGTACATCTTGCAAATTTTCAGCACGACGCTGCGCTGTTACCACGATTTCCTCAAGCGACGAATCTGCCATTACATAAATAGGAATGGCCTGAGACACTGCAACCGCAAGGACCAACTTGTTGACATTAAGCATTTCTCCACCCCGCAGATAATATATTTATAGAATACCTCTCATTAAAATGATACGAACGTTCCATACATTTTGTCAATATCTAACATTGTTTCCTGATACAGGTTGTAATCTGATAAATTAGAATTAAAAGCACTCATATAAGAATTAAGCGACATACAACCATGGCTTCTAACGACAATCCGTCAAGAAATACCCGAAACATTTTGTTGGATGTAGCCGAGCGGCTGTTCGCCGACCACGGTTACCACGGTGTATCGGTCAGAGACATTACCGAACAGGCAGGGACACGCCTGGCGAGTATTAACTATTACTTTGGCGCCAAAACAGGGCTTTATGCCGAAGTCATATTGCGTCGTGCGCACATCTTGCACGAAGAACGCCTGACTCTGCTGAGAGCTATCGACTTTGAAAATCTGCAAGCAGAAACAGGGGTGTCCAGGTTGGTGGAGGCATTCACAAAGCCGCTGTTGCGTCACAGCATCAAAGGCGACCCCGGCTGGTCAAATTACTGTCGTTTAATCGCTCAGGTGGCGGTTTTGCGTGAGCCTCCACCGGAGGATGTCATAGAAGAATTTAATGTGCCGGCCCTTGAGTTTGTTAGTTGCCTGAAACGGCTTTTGCCAACCTTGAATGACCGCAAGGCACATTATGCATTTCAATTTATGCTGGGAACCACACTGTACATTTTTGCCGAAAACCAACGGCTGGAGAAAATGTCCAAGGGTCGCTATAAGTCCAGCGACCTGAGCAGGATTTGCAAGGAGGCCGCTGAGTATATTACTGGCGGCATATTGCGTTTGGGGGTGGGCAAATAACACCAGGGCTTACATCAAAAGAAGAGCTTGAAAGGATGTTTCCCGGCTGCCGCTATTTGTACGGTACCTCTATAGGTCAGCCGTTGGGTAAAAGTGACATGGATGTAGTCGATGAGTTTATTAAAGATTTTGGTTCAAGCGTCTAATGATTTGTGGCATTTTGTGCGTAAAATACAAAAGACTGTGATTCAAAATCACATACAAGAGTTTTCTTTAAACCAAATCGACAATTCACTCTCGCCCATTTTTCCCGCAGCCAGGCTCTCAAAAACAACAGCCGCGTCGGGCTCAGATGCTTTGAGGGTATAACCATTTAGTTCAAGAAACAGTGTGCCAATAACAAATGCTATACGTTTGTTGCCATCTACAAACGGGTGATTCTTGGCGAGGCCAAAGCTGTAGGTGGCGGCAAGCTCAAAAATGGATATGTCTGGCTGGTAGGCGTATTTTTGTTTGGCTCGTGCCAGTGCTGAATCCAGCAGATTTTTGTCCCGAATGCCATCGCCGCCGCCGTGCTCCGACAAGAGCATGGAATGTACAGCCTCTACCACGTCACCCAGTATCCATACCGGCTCTTTCATTTCGCCAGTTCGCGCAACGTGTTTTTATAGCGCTTCATAATGTCTTCTGCGGCCTGTACCTGTTCGACAAAATTCTGTTGGTAGGGAGTAAGTGTATAGCCGTCGGGGTTTTCTACCAGATAGAGAGTGTCGCCTTTTGCCGCTTTCATTTTGTTCAGTGCTTCTTTTGGAAGCAAAATCCCCATAGAGTTGCCTACCGGCGTAACTTTCACTTTTAGCATGACAATGACCTTTAATTTGAGTTATAACTGATGTTATTACTCAGTGTAGGTTAATCTTACAGATTCGACAATAAAACCTGCGAGTGAAGGGGATAACCTGTTAGGTGGAAAATCACAGCTGTCTCATAAACATAGAGCATTTTGAATGATTGCATGTTTGGCTGAATACCAAGGAATACATTTATGAAGCCGATTTTGATAGCTGTTCATGACTATCAGCATGGCAGCGTGGGAATGCTTGTCAGATCTGATAGTGCCGATAAGCTAAAAAATTTACTTGGAAATAGCTGGCAGGTTATAGATCAAAATGTAGAAGATTATGCGTGCTATCAACAAGCAATGGCTAACGGCGATCACATATATGATATGGATGAGCCAGAGGGTTTGTTAGCTACCATGATTTTGCTGGCAAAGTGGCAATCAGAAGGGAAAACTGGATATCCAATTATAGCGGAAAGGGCAGGTAGAGCAGGTTGCCGAGAGGTTTGGGCTAGATCAAAAGAAGAGCTTGAAAGGATGTTTCCCGGCTGCCGCTATTTGTACGGTACCTCTATAGGCCAGCCATTGGGTAAAAGTGACATGGATGTAGTCGATGAGTTTATTAAAGATTTTGGTTCCAACGTCTAATAATTTGTGCCATTTCGTGCGCTGATTTCTCGCTGTTATACCGATATAATCCCTGCCTTCAAACACTGAGGCCGAATTGTGCTCTATTCCATGATACGCGGGTTCTGTACCGCCGGACTGCTGTTGTTTTCAGTTGCTGCCAGCAGCGCCGAACTGGACACCTTCTCCAGCGAAGACATCCGCGCTCGCTATCTGGCGCTGATCGACGATCTGCGCTGCCCCCAATGCCAGAACCAGAACCTCAGTGATTCCGACTCCGCCATTGCCGTGGACTTGCGGCGCACAGTGTTGCGCTTGTTGGAGGAGGGCAAGGGCGACCGGGAGATTATCGACTTCCTGATCGACCGCTACGGCGACTTTATTATTTACATGCCCCAGTTCAAACCCGGCACCTACAGCCTGTGGCTGCTGCCGTTGCTGCTGGCCCTGGCCGGTGTCGCGGTGATTGTATTGGTGGTGCGCCGCCAGCGCCGGCAAGTGGTGCCAGCGCCATTGAGTGACAGCGAACAGCAACAATTGGCAGAGCTGTTAAATGACCAAGGCAGCGACAAACAGGAGAGCAGCTGATGGCGGAATTGTGGTGGCCGTTGGCGGCGTTGGCGGCACTGGCTTTGCTGTTTGTCTGTTATCCGCTGCTGCGGTCGGCTAAAAAAACACCACAGGTGCACCAGTCCAGCGCCAATGCGGAGCTGTTTCAGGAGCATTTGACAGAACTGGAGTCGCAGCACCAACAGGGCCAGATTAACGATACCGAATTAACGGCCCTGCGTGCCGAACTGCAACGCAGTTTGCTGGCAGAAAACCAACACTGCGGATCAGGGTCGCACTCGAAAGTGGGTAAATCCCTATGGTTGGTGATTGTTCTGGTGGTGGCTCTGCCTGCGGTCGCCCTGTGGATGTACCTGAAACTGGGAGCCAGCGACGACCTGACCATTGTCGACCAGTTGGAGCGCAGTTCCCTGCTGCAATCCCGGGGCAGGCCAGAGGCGGTGGCCATGCGCGCCGAGGTGTTGCAGCGTATTGAACAGCGCCTTTTGGAACAGCCGGATAACTTCTATTACTGGGTACTCAGCGGCCGCCTGAATACGGAACAGGAGCAACTCAACAAAGCCCTGGCTGCCTATCGCCGTGCCGACCAGCTGTCCGGCGGGCAGGATGTCACTCTGATGCAGGAATACCTGCAAGTGGCCTTCAGCCTGCGCGACCAGGTGGAGTTGGTAGAGCTCAAATCCCTCACCGGCCGCATACTGCAACAGGTGCCAGATAACCTGGCGGTACTGGGTCTGAATGGTCGTATCGCTTTCGAGGAAGGCGACTTTGCCACCGCCGTACGGGATTGGCGCAAAGTGTTACAGGCGCTGCCGCCGCAACACGCCACCGCTCAGCAACTCAAGGCAGAGCTGGCCAAGGCGGAGGCCGGGTTGACGCCGGAGCAGCAGTCACAGCTTGCCCGTGGCCAAATCAAACTGGTGGTCAGCCTGGCGGCGGATCTCGACCTGCCCCGGCAGGGCAGCCTGTTTATTATCGCTCGCGCCGCTGGCATCAATGTGGGCCCACCGCTGGCGGTCAAACGCCTGCCGGTTTCCCCCATGCCAGTGGAGGTGACACTGGACGACAGCAACCTGATGCTGCCCGGCACCAGCCTGGCAGACCTGGGTGAAGTCTCGGTAATGGCACGAATCTCCCTATCTGGTGGCGTTAAAGCTCAGCCGGGAGACTTGCAAAGCCAGCTGCAGGTTGTGCCGGTGGGGACGGGTGACTTGTTGCCGCTGGTGATAGATACCAAACTGTAAAATTACCACCGTCATTGCGAGGCCGAAGGCCGCGGCAATCTTGACCAGTGTGGCAGAGGACTTCGTAAGTGAGGTGGTAACTGGGTGGAGATTGCTTCGCTACGCTCGCAATGACGATATAGGGCCAGGCTCCCAAAACCCGACTTTCTTCCGTTGTACCTTCCCGTCGACCGTGTAAAATCGCCCAATTAACTTTTCTTTGTTGGATTGTCATCGCATGCGGCTCAAATGCATCAAACTGGCCGGGTTCAAATCTTTTGTGGACCCGACCACCGTCAGCTTTCCCAGTAATATGTGCTCCGTTGTGGGCCCCAACGGTTGCGGCAAATCCAATGTCATCGACGCGGTGCGCTGGGTGATGGGGGAATCCTCCGCCAAGCACCTGCGTGGCGAATCCATGACCGATGTGATCTTCAATGGCTCCGGTGGCCGCAAGCCGGTGGGCCAGGCCTCCATCGAGCTGGTGTTCGACAACACCAGTGGCACCCTCGGCGGCGAGTACGCCAGCTATTCGGAGATTTCCGTCAAGCGCAAAGTCACCCGCGACGCCCAAAACACCTACTACCTGAACGGCAACAAATGCCGCCGCCGGGACATCACCGACATCTTCCTGGGCACCGGCCTGGGGCCGCGCAGCTACGCCATTATCGAACAGGGCATGATCTCCCGGTTGATTGAGGCCAAGCCCGACGAGCTGCGGGTGTACATCGAGGAGGCAGCGGGTATCTCCAAATACAAAGAGCGCCGCCGGGATACCGAAAACCGCATGCGCCGCACCCACGAAAATCTGGAGCGCCTTACCGATATTCGCGAAGAGCTGGGTCGCCAGCTCAGCCGCCTGGAACGCCAGGCCAAATCCGCAGAAAAATACGCCGAGTACAAAAAAGAAGAACGCCTGCAAAAAGCCCAGCTGCACGCCCTGCGCTTTAAAAAGCTGAGCGACCAGAATCAGGCCCGCAAACAGGCCATCAGCGAACTGGAATTGAACATCGAAGCTCAGGTCACCGAGCGCCAGAGCTGCGACACTGCCATTGAAAAGCTGCGGGGCAGCTACACCGACCTGGGAGATGCCTTTGGCGAGGTGCAGGGCCGCTACTACGGCATTGGCGCAGAAGTGGCAAAAATCGAACAGGCCATCCAGCACGCCCAGGATCGCGCCCGTGAACTGCAACAAGACCTGGAACAGACCGAACGCAACTTCGCCGAAACCGACGAACACCTGCGCCAGGACCGGGAAAAAATAGCCACCTGGGAAGCGGAACTGGAAGACATTGTCCCGCAACTGGAAACCGCCCAGCAGTCGGAGGAGCTCACCGCCGCCACCTTGCAAGAGGCGGAAGACGCCATGCACAGCTGGCAGGTGCAATGGGACGACTTCAACCAGACCGCCGCCGCCCCGCGCCAGCAGGCAGAAGTACAGCAATCCCGCATTCAGCACCTGGAACAAGTGCTGCGCCGCCTGGCTGAGCGCATGGAAAAACTGCGCGACGAATCCACCGGCCTCAGTGTCAGCCCCATGCAGGAAGAAATCGAACTGCTCAAGGAGCAACTGGCGGAACAGGAACTGGCCCTGGAAACCCTGCAACAACAAGTAGATGGTTACGCCGAACGCATTGAACAGAGCCGCACAGCGGGCAACCAGTGTGCCACCGAACTGGACAGTGCCCGCGGCCAGCTGCAAGCCCTGCGTGGCCGCCATGCCTCGCTGGAAGCCCTGCAACAAGCGGCCATGGAAGGGGAGGCCGGTGCGCAAAACTGGCTGCAAGGCAACAACCTGTCCAACAGCGCGAAACTGGCGGATAACCTCAACGTAGAGAACGGCTGGGAAACCGCCATCGAAACCGTGCTGGGCAGCTACCTGCAAGCCTCTTGCATCGAGCAGATCGACGCTGTGGCAGAGTTGGCGCAGTCTTTTGAACAGGGCGAATTGATCCTCATTGACAGTGCCGCCAGTGCCCATGCCCAGGGCGACAAAGCCGACACACTGGCGAACAAGGCCACCGGTAGCGATGCGGCTGCGGCCCTGCTCGCCGGGGTTTACGCGGTAGACGGGCTTGAGCAGGCTCTGGCCCTGCGTTCGCAATTGAGCGGCGGTGAATCCGTGGTCACTCGCGATGGCCTGTGGCTGGGCAGCAACTGGCTGCGGGTGAGCCGCAAGGGTGACGCCAGCGTTGGCATGCTGGCGCGCAAGCAGGAGCTGGAAGAACTGACCGCAGCCATTGTCAGCCAGGAACAGAACATCGAACAACTCAGCGGCCAGCATCAACAGCACATTCAGGAGCTGGCGGAGCTGGAGCAGCAACGGGAAGCCCACAATCGCGATTGGAGCGATCAGCAGCGCGGCTTTGGCGAATTGCGCTCCCGCCTCAGCGCCAGCGAAGTGCAGATGGAACAAACCGGCGCCCGCCGCCAGCGCGCGGAACAGGAACTGGCAGAAATACAGCAGCAACAGCAATTGGAACAGGAAAGCCTGGCAGAAGCACGGCAATTGCTGGAGCAGGCCATCGAGTCCATGGAAGACGACACCAATCGCCGCGAAACCCTGATGCAGCAGCGCGACGAACTGCGCGCCAAGCTGGATCAGGCTCGCCAGAATGCCCGCCACGAACGGGACCGCCAGCATCAGCTGGCCATGCGCGAGCAATCCACTCGCACCCAGTTGCAGTCCATCCGCGATGGCATTGCCCGCCTGGAAGTCCAGGCCCAGCGCCTTCAGGAGCGCCGCGATCAACTGCGCGCCAGCTTTACCGAAAACGACAACCCCGGCGAAGAACTGAAAATCCAGTTGGAAGAAAAGCTGGAACAGCGTTTGAAAGTAGAAAGCGAACTGGGCGAAGCCCGCCGCAAACTGGAAGCTGTCGAGCACGACATGCGCCAGCACGAACAGCGCCGCAACGAGCTGGAACAGCAGCTGCAAGTGGTGCGCTCCAAGCTGGAACAGGAGCGTCTGGCCGCCCAGGAAATCGCCACCCGCAGCGGCACCATTCGCGAGCAGGTGATGGAGCAGGATTTCGACCTGGACACCCTGCTGGACAACCTGCCGGAAAATGCCGACGAGCGCGAATGGGAGCAGGAACTGGAAAAACTGGCAGCCCGTATAGCCCGCCTTGGCCCCATCAACCTGGCGGCCATTGACGAATATCAGGTGGAGTCAGAGCGCAAAAATTATCTGGATGCCCAGAACAACGATCTGGAAGAAGCTCTGGAGGCGCTGGAAAACGCCATTCGCAAGATTGACCGGGAAACCCGCACACGCTTCAAGGAAACCTTCGATGCGGTGAACGCGGGTATTCAGGAGCTGTTCCCGAAAATGTTTGGCGGCGGCCACGCCTACCTGGAACTCACCGGCGACGACCTGCTGGATACCGGCGTGGCGATTATGGCGCGGCCACCGGGCAAAAAGAACTCCACCATTCACCTGCTGTCCGGTGGAGAAAAGGCGTTGACGGCGATTTCACTGGTATTTTCCATTTTCCGCCTCAACCCGGCGCCGTTCTGTATGCTGGACGAGGTGGATGCACCACTGGATGACGCCAACGTGGGGCGCTATATTCGCATGGTGAAAGAAATGTCGGAACAGGTGCAGTTTATTTACATCACCCACAACAAAATCGCCATGGAGCTGGCGGATCAATTAATGGGTGTAACCATGCACGAACCCGGCGTATCGCGGCTGGTATCCGTGGATGTGAATGAAGCGGTAGAATTGGCAGAGGCTTGATAATATCAAACTCACGTAGGGTGGATTAGCGCAGCGTAATCCACCATTCGGACTGAACACAATATGAGCCAGGAACTACTAATTACACTGGGCGCGCTGTTGATCATTGCCATTCTGATCGACGGCATACGCCGGGCGCGCCACTCCCGTCACGACCGCATTCGCATGTCGAAGCGCAAACAGCCCATCTTTGACGACGGTGACGACGACAACTTTGGCAGCGAACTGCCCAATGGCGGCGCCCGGGTTGTGGAAGTGCGCGACGATGACAAAGCCGACCACCTGAACGATGAAATTCGCCAGGCGGCGGAGGAAAGCAAGCCAAGGCTTGCTTTCCAGAAGGCAGAGGACAGAGGACAGAAGACAGAAGCGGCGGTGCCTCAGCCGGAAGTCGCCGCTGAAACATCCGAAACCCGTGAATCCACAGTGCCCGAGCCTGAATCTCGCGAAGATCAGCCCGCCGCTCGTAGCCCGCGGCCCGTAGCTGAAAAACCGGAACAAACCACCCTGGACTTCACAGCCCGGAAAAACCAATCTGGCCCACAGGAAGTTCTGGTATTCCACCTGCGCTCTGGCAAAGATCAGAAATTTGCTGGTCAGGTGCTGTTGGAAACTCTGGTGGAGGAAGGCATGCGCTTTGGCGCCATGGATATTTTCCATCGTCACAGCCAGAGCGACGGTTCCGGCGATGCACTGTTCAGCATTGCCAACAGTGTGGAGCCGGGTACCTTCGACCTCAACACCATCGGCGAACTGCACACCCCCGGCATCAGCTTTTTTATCGACCTGGAAGCGGTGGACGACCCCAAAGCAGCGTTTGGCACCATGCTGGAAACCATCGCCGGCTGCATGGAAAAGCTCGGTGGCGAGCTGAAAGACGAAACCGGCAGCGCGGTGACCAAACAAACCGTGGAACACTACAAACAACGGGTGCGTGATTTTCAGCGCCGGGCACTGTCTGAGCGGGTTTGATGTCGTCAATGAACTCTGTTCCCGCCGAGGCGAGCGCCGAAGCCAGCCGCCTGCGCGACCAGCTCAATCACCACAATCACCTCTATTACGTACTCGATGATCCGCAAATTCCCGACGGCGAATACGACCGCCTGTTGCGTCGCTTGCAGGATTTGGAAAGCCAGTACCCGCCGCTGAAAACCCCGGACTCCCCCAGCCAGCGAGTGGGAGCTCCGCCACTGGACGTGTTCCGCCAGGCACAGCACCTGATGCCCATGCTCTCTCTGGACAACGCCTTTAGCGATGACGAAGTGCGCGACTTTAACCGCCGGGTATTGGAGCGCCTTAATCGCGATGGCGCGGTGGAGTACGCCTGCGAGCCCAAACTGGATGGCATCGCCATCAGCCTGATTTACCGCGATGGTGTGCTGGAGCGGGGCGCAACCCGGGGCGATGGCAGCAGCGGTGAAGACATCACCCAAAACGTGCGCACCATCGGCTCCATTCCTCTGCGTTTGATGGGGGATAGCCACCCGCAACTGCTGGAAGTGCGCGGCGAAATTTACCTGCCTCGCCGTGGTTTTGAGGCCATGAACCAGGCCGCCCGTGAAGCGGGTGACAAGCCGTTCGTTAATCCGCGCAACGCCGCCGCTGGCAGTCTGCGGCAGCTGGATTCCACCATCACCGCCAGCCGCCCCCTGGAAATGTGTGCCTACAGCGTTGGTGTGGTGGAGGGCGGCGAGCTGGCCAAAACTCACACCGGTGTACTGGCTCAGTTGGCGCAATGGGGCTTTCTGGTGAACGAACACTTGCAAGCAGTGGAGAATATTGACGGCTGCCTGACCTATTACGAAAAGCTGTCCCGGCTGCGTGATGGCCTGGACTACGATATCGACGGCATCGTCTACAAGGTGAACGACCTCAGTCTGCAAAACCGCCTGGGCTTTGTGGCCCGGGCACCGCGCTGGGCCATTGCCCGAAAATTCCCCGCTCAGGAAGAAATGACCACACTGCTGGATGTGGAATTTCAGGTGGGTCGCACCGGTTCCATCACTCCTGTGGCGCGCTTGCAGCCGGTGTTTGTGGGTGGTGTAACGGTAACCAATGCCACCCTCCACAACCGCGATGAAATACAGCGTCTGGGATTAAAGGTTCTCGATACCGTAGTGGTTCGCCGCGCCGGAGATGTGATCCCTCAGGTGGTGAGCGTGGTCGCCGACCGCCGCCCGGACAACGCTCGCGATATTGTTTTCCCCGGCACCTGCCCGGCCTGCGACTCTCCGGTGGAACAGATCGAGGGAGAAGTGGTGGCCCGTTGCAGCGGTGGCCTGGTGTGCCCGGCGCAACGCAAGGAAGCCATCAAACACTTTGCCTCCCGCAAGGCGCTGGATGTGGATGGCCTGGGGGACAAAATCGTCGAGCAGCTGGTGGACCGGGAACTGGTACAAACCCCCGCCGACCTGTTTGCTCTGACGGTGGAACAGCTTGCCGGCCTGGAACGCATGGCGGAAAAATCCGCGTCCAATCTGGTGGCGGCCCTGCAAAAAAGCCGCGACACCACCTTGCCCCGCTTTCTCTATGCCCTGGGAATTCGCGAAGTGGGGGAGGCCACTGCCGGGAGTCTGGCCAACCATTTTGGATCGCTGGACGTTCTGTTTCAGGCAGACGAACAAATCCTGCAGGAAGTGGAGGACGTGGGCCCGGTGGTAGCACACTTTGTCGGCGACTTTTTTGCCAGTGCCAGCAACCGCAAAGTGATTGAAAAACTGCAACAGGCCGGAGTCAACTGGCCCGCCATAACACCGCGATCTGAAAGCGAGTTGCCGCTGGCGGGGCAGACCTGGGTGTTGACCGGCACACTGGAAACCATGAGCCGCTCGGAGGCCAAGGAAAAACTGCAACAACTGGGCGCCAAGGTAGCGGGCAGTGTATCCGCCAAATCCAGCTGTGTGGTGGCGGGGCCGAGGGCCGGTTCCAAACTGGCCAAAGCGCAACAACTGGGTATTGAAGTAATGGACGAACAGCAGCTGATTGAACTGTTGGAGAGTTTCCAATGAGAATGATGGGTTCTGAGAGCTTGGTCTACGGCTGCATCCGGGATATGAGCTTTGGCGATGGCGACAACCGCCACGAAAATAACTGCTGTGCACTGCAAACCCTGCCGGAACGAGACGGTTATCCGTTGCTCAGCCGCGAAATGTTTGCCTTGCCCATGCAAGACGATGAGCTGGGTTGCCAGGTGGTGCACTTCGGCGCCTGCTATCGTGGCGTGGAATACGAATGGGCACAGTGGTTGCTGCGTTTTGAAACCCTGCTGAAAAAAATGTACTGGGTCTCCGCCACCGTACAACTGGAAACTGAACTTTACGGTGTACACAGTTTTAACTGGCAAGTGGAAGGTGACTTCCACGCCCCCGGCGACAACGACTTGCGGCTGCAGTGTGAGTGGAGCCGGGAATCATTGTCTTTATGAATATCTCTGTCATTGCGAGGAGCATCGTAGGGTAGATTAGCGCAGCGTAATCCACCAATAATTGCCACGATGGTGGATTACGCTGCGCTAATCCACCCTACAAGAACAGATCATGCCAAAATTTAAAAATCCCAAAACCCTGATTCTAGGCATGTTCGCCAGCCTGGTGCTGCTGGTGGGGATTCTGCTTATCTTCGACACGCCCGATGAGGCGGTAGCCGCTTTTCTGGCGCTGATCATTGGCTTGCTGGTGGT
Source organism: Porticoccus sp. GXU_MW_L64 (assembly GCF_052983295.1). Taxonomy (NCBI): domain Bacteria; kingdom Pseudomonadati; phylum Pseudomonadota; class Gammaproteobacteria; order Cellvibrionales; family Porticoccaceae; genus Porticoccus; species Porticoccus sp. GXU_MW_L64. The sequence continues at coordinate 92,672 of NZ_JBRKJK010000010.1, forward strand.
AATTGCGGTGGCTTTTGTGGCCGGAACCCTGCTCGCCTGGCTCCGCAAATGGCGCAACCGCGACCGCTGATTCGTGGCAGTCCCATCGCATAATCCGACCCCAGTGCGGGGCTTTCGTTACTTCCTTTCCGGTGTTGGCACCGGCTCGCTGCTGGGCGGTTTGCAAATTGTGCTCTACCCCTGGCTGGTGGTGGGGGTGCTGCACGAGAGTGCGGAGCGTGTCGGTTTTGCCCAGATGGTGGCCATGTTGCCCGCCTTGTTGTTCGTGCTTCTGGGGGGGGCTTTATCGGAAAACCGCCACCAGGCACGGCTGTTGTTGCGCCTGTATTTACTCTATCTAATTCCCTACGGATTGTTACTGTGGCTGGCACTGAGCGGCCAACTTGACTATGGGTTAGTGGTGCTGTTCGGTTTTTGTTACGGTGCGATAACCGCTTTCGTGCAGCCGGCGCGGGAGAGTTTACTGCCCAAAGTCGCCAACGAGCAGCTCGACCGCGCGGTAGCGCGTATGGGGTTGGTTCAATTTGCCTGCCAGAGTGTCGGCATGTTTTCTGCGGGTTGGCTCGACAGCGTTGGCTTGGCGGCACTGATTGTTGTGCAGATGGTGCTGGTGGTGGCCACCGGATTGTTGTTGCGGCGCAGCCTGTTGATGGAAGCGCCACCGCTGGCTCCTGCTACCCGCTCTCGTCACGCCATCGGCGAGGGCCTGAAGCTGGCCTGGCAAACCATTCACCTGCGGCATTTGCTGGTTGCGGTATTTGCCACCGGTTTTTTGGGGCTGGGGGTGTATCTGGTGGTACTGCCATTGCTGGCTCGCGAACTCTACGGCGGTGGCGCTGCCTTTTTCGCCGGGTTGCAACTCACCTTTACCGTCGGTGTGGTGGTTGCCAATGTGCTGGTGATTCGCGGTGTTGGCAGCCGCTGGCACGGGGGGCGATTTATGGTGGTCAGCTTGCTGATTCGCGGTGGCCTGCTGGCGTTACTGGCTTTGCAACTGCCGGCTTGGGGGCTGTTTCTTACAATATTTTTCTGGGGCGTTTTATCCGGGTGGTCCATGGTACTGGGGCGCACCATGGTTCACGACCTGTCACCAAAAACCCATGCATCGCGCATGGTTTCGGTGTATCAACTGTCACTGTTTGGCGCTGCCCCCATCGGTGCCTGGAGCTGCGGCCAGCTGGTGGGCAGCGTCGGCCTGTTGCCCGCGGTGGCTCTGTTTGGCGGTATGACCCTGTTAGCGGGGCTTTGGATGGTAAAGCGCAGCGTACTTTACCGGTTCTGACTTTGCTCCCTAAATAAAAAAGCCCCATCTGGGGGATGGGGCAAGACTTCAAATGCGGGGAAAAGGGGCTCCCCGAAATGAAACAAAGTGTCAGTCTGAAAATACTGTTGCTCCTTGAGCGGATTCCTTTCTCTCTGTCGCAAACCTGTCTGTTAGTGTCTGGATTTGGATGTTTGGTTCAGTTCTTTTCCAGTTAATTTTTGCAACAAAAAGCCAACATCCTTCTACGGTTTGAAAAATTATTTACTGACAATAACCTCAATGAGGTGTCATCCCCGCCCCCGATTAAAGACATCGAGGGCAGGCTGCGGCGGGTATCCATGTTGGCCTTGGCACTAAAGTCTTGGATGTCGGTGGTTTCTGGATTCCCGCTTGCGCGGGAATGGCGGCTTAGGGGTTGTTAAGCCCGATTGCCCTGATTGAAATTGATATACGCCTTGATCCAGTATAAATATGATTTTATAGTTCTACGGCTGTAATATCTGGCTGGCATATGCTCGTAGATTGACCGAAGGAACAGTAATTGGCTCGTTTTTGGGTCTCCCTTCGATAATTACTGTTCGTATGTGCAGTATATTTTTCTCTGTAAGTGTCAAGTGATTACAGCGGTCAAAACGGCCCAATAATATATTAAACTGGATTCCCGATAATAATCGTTATCAGGCCGAAGGCCCGTTCAACTAAGATGAAGACTTCCGGAAATTTGAATACATACATTTTTATTCTGTGCGCCATTGCCATTGGTTTTTCGCTAGCGTCCCAGGCTGGCGTAAATTCTCAGCTCAGGGTCGCGCTTCATTCACCTGTTCAAGCGGCATTTATCTCATTTTCAATTGGTACGGTGCTACTTGGTGTTATCTGTTTTTTTCAAGGGCATCCGTGGTTCAAACCTGGGGCACTATCCAGTATTCCTTGGTGGGCATGGTTAGGCGGTGCATTTGGCGCGTTTAACATCGCTATGGCGATATTTTTAGTCCCAAAGTTGGGGGCGTTAGCCTTGGCTGTCTCTATTGTATGTGGGCAAATTATTGCTTCTCTTCTATTTGACCAAAACGGCTGGCTAGGCTATCCAACAATTGAGCTATCATTTGCTCGGGTAGCAGGTGCGCTACTCATCATATGTGGGGTATTTTTAGTTGCAAAAGGCTAAACACCTAACGAATAAGGATAAGTAGCGCTTGCTGTGACTTATCGCCCGAACCATTATGTTCAACCTTTCGTTGCGGCCAGCATGTAATAAGCAAAGACTGCGGATCGTTTTCAGCGCCTCCTGGTCGCACCGACGTTAATATTTTTAACCCGATCTTGACAAGACCGTAGGGTGGATTAGCTGCAAGCGTAATCCACCACATGCTGTGGTTTGGCTGCCAATTTTGACCCCTGATTGTTAACACCCCTAATCCATTACCCTACGGCTGCATCGAATGTCGGCTTGTTGTGGCCAAAGGCCTTCAGCATCGTATTTATCCCTCACAGTAAATTTTTTCTCCCGTTGAACCCAACTCACCTTTCCGGCAACTCATTGGGTATCTATCGAAAGTCTCACGGCAAACATCGATTGGATATTTTGGCTTTTTACTTCCGGGCGCGCCTTCGGCGTTGCCCGTTTTCCAAATCCATACAACGGAGATAAACCAATGAGTAGCTCTAACAACGGTCGTTCCAAAGGCAACAAGGGCAGCCATGGCAAGGTATTAACCCCCGCTGCTATTCTGGCACTTCTCGGCCTTGGCAATGAGGCTTCAGCCGCCAGTGGCGACGAATATGTGCAGGCAGACAGCATCAAGGGTGTTGCCCGGGTAAAACAATTGTCAGACGGTAGCGTAGAGCTGGTGTTTGAAAATGGCGACGTGGTAAAAGTCGCCGCCAAAGATGTTCAGGTGCAAAACGGCAATGTGCTGGTTAGCGCCGAAGCGGTAGAGCAACTGGCCGGTAGCGGCGCGTTGAATGGTGTGGGTAAATTCCTGGCAGACAACTGGCTGCTGGTTGGCGCCGGTGTGGTTGGTGCCGCTGTGATCATTGACAACAACAATGATGACGATGGCCCTTCCGATGGCAACGACAATCTGGTGGGCTCTGCCATGGCAGATGCCATTGATGGCCTGGCCGGTGACGACAATATTCAGGGGCTTGCCGGTGATGATTCGCTGACTGGTGGTGATGGCAACGATACCCTGGACGGCGGCACTGGCAACGACACTTTGGTGGGCAATGCCGGCAACGACGAATTGCTGGGTGGCGCAGGCGACGATGTACTGCGCGGCGGTGGCGGCGCAGACATCAACAACGGTGGCGATGGTATAGACACCGCCGACTTCTCCGATATTGGTTCTGGCATTACCGCTGACCTGGGCGCTGGTGAAGCCAGTTATGCTGCACCCAATGGCAATACGGTCACCGATACTCTGGTGAGCATTGAAAACCTCACCGGTTCCGACAGCGACGATTCCCTCACCGGTGATGCCAACGCCAACACCCTGAGCGGTGGTGCGGGTAACGACACCCTGGTGGGCGGCGGCGGTGCCGATACCCTGTTAGGTGGCAGTGGTGATGATGTGCTGCGCGGTGGCGGCGGCCCGGACACCACTGACGGTGGTGAAGGTTCTGATACCGCCGATTTCTCTGACATTGGCACAGCAGTAACTGCCGACCTGGGCGCAGGCTCAGCCAGCTACGCCGCACCCAACGGCAATACGGTAACCGATACTCTGGTGAGTATTGAAAACATCATCGGCTCCAACAACGACGACAACCTGACTGGCGATGCCGGTGCCAACCGGCTCGACGGCGGTATGGGTAACGATACCCTGGTGGGCGGCGGCGGCGCCGACACCCTGATTGGCGGTGCAGGCAACGATGTACTGCGCGGCGGCGGTGGCCCGGATACCACCGATGGTGGCGAAGGCATTGATACAGCCGATTTCTCCGACATCGGCTCCGGCATTACCGCAAGCCTGGAAGACGGTGAAGCCAGCTACCTGGCTCCCAACGGCAATACCGTGACCGATACTCTGGTGAGCATCGAAAATATCATCGGTTCCAACAGCGACGACTCCCTGACCGGCGACAGCGGCGCCAACGTGCTGGACGGCGGTATGGGTAACGACAGTCTGGTGGGCGGCGGCGGTGCCGACACCCTGATTGGCGGCGCGGGCAATGACGTGTTGCGCGGCGGCGGCGGCCCGGACACCACCGACGGTGGCGAAGGCATTGATACCGCCGATTTCTCCGATATTGGCTCCGGCATTACCGCCAGCCTGGAAGACGGCGAAGCCAGCTATCAAGCTCCCAATGGCAACACGGTCACCGATACCCTGGTGAGCATTGAAAACCTCACCGGTTCCAACAGCGACGACTCTTTCACCGGTGACAGTGGCGCCAACGTATTCAGCGGCGGCCTGGGCAGCGATACTCTGAACGGCGGTGACGGCGTAGACACCGCCGACTACTCCGACCTGGACGTGCCGGTTACCGTTAACGTAGATGGCGATGGCAATGGCACCGTAACCCGGGAAACCGGCTTCAGTGTCGCCGTGGAAAACGTGGTGGTAAACCCCGCCATGTTGCGCGAAAACGCCATGCTTAATCCGAACCTGTCCGGCAACTTTGTCACCGAAGCGGCAGCGGGCAACCTGTACTTTAATATTCACACCACCGACTTCCCCGGTGGTGAAATTCGCGGTCAGCTGGATACCATTGTCAGCGACACCACCGTGGAAGGCGTGCGCACCCTGGTGCTGTCTGCCACTCTGGATGCCGCGCAAGAGCCTGGCCCCACATCGGATTCCAACGCCACTGGCGAAGGCACCGTAACCATTGTGATAGATGGCGACTCCATCACCTACAGCGCCGAGTTGTCGGTAACCGGTATTGCCACCAGTGAACTGATGCCGGTAGCGGGCTTCTCGGCCATCCACCTCCACAACAATGTACGGGGCGAAAACGGCCCGGTTGTGCTGGACCTGGTACAAGACGCCGGCGGTGATGTGAATGGCGCTATCGCTGACAGTGATGTGTTCGATGAAGTGGTGGAAACCGATACTCTGACGTCCATCGAAATCATCACCGGTGCCAACGACAACGGGGTGCAGATTGTTGGCGACAACGTGGATTTCGTGAACGACAGCCCCATCGACGCCGACAACAACGGCATTCTGGTGAACGGCAACAACGTCTCCATCGACAACAGCAGCACCATCGACGGCGCTTTCAACGGCGTCAACTTTGCCGCTGATTCCAGCGGTGGCTCACTCACCAATAGTGGCACCATTACCAGTGCCAGCCGCGGTGTGAATATCTCTGGCGACGGTGTGACGGTGAACAACAGCGGCACCATTGTCACCAGCGATGACCCGCGCAACGGTGTGATATACAGCAACGAAACCGCCGACAACGTCACCATCAACAACAGTGGCACCATCGACGCGGGCGAAGGCAACAACGGCGACGGGGTATCACTGCAACTGAGCGGCGACGACAATCACACCGTCACCAACTCCGGCAGCATTGTTGGCCGTGGCGATGTGGACCCGGAATCTTCCGCCAACAATCAGTCCAGCGGTGTGCGCCTGTTTACCAGCGATGAATCCGCCACCTTCTCTGGCAGTATCAGCAACGAGGCTGGCGCCACCATCAGCTCGGAAGCGGCCACTGGCCCACGGGCAGGGGTGATTGTGCAGAACAACGTCAACTTCCAGGGCGATCTGAGCAACGCCGGTACCATCTCCGGTGTTAATAACGGCCTGTACTTCGGCACTGGCGATCACACTGACGGCGTGGCCACCAACGAAGAAGGCGGCGTAATCAGCAGCGACAGTCGCGCAGTGAATATCGACGGCGATGGCCTGACTTTTGTCAACAACGGCTCAGTATTGGGCACCGGCGACCAGCGCAACGGCACCATCTATTCCGATGGCACCGCCAACAATTACACCATTATCAATCGCGGTTTGGTGGACGCTGGCGAAGGTAGCGATGGTGTATCAAACAATGGCGCAGCCATTGCCCTGCAACTGGGGGCAGAGGGTGACACCAATGTGGAAATTACCAACAGCGGCACGTTGCAAGGCCGTGGCCAGGGCGCTGCGGATCAGGGCGTTGCCGGAGACGGCCTGCGTCTGTTTACCGATGGCTCCACCTTTACTGGTGACATCATCAATATTGGCACTATCGACTCCGAGAGCGCAGTAGGTCCCACTGCTGGAGTGCGTTTTAGCAACGGCGTCAACTTCCAGGGTGAACTCAGCAATCTGGGTGAAATTTCCGGTGTTAATAACGGCCTGTACTTTGGCACTGGCGACCACAGCGGCGGCGTGGCCACCAACGAAGTGAGTGGCACCATCAGCAGCGACAGCCGCGCGGTGAATATCGATGGCGACGGCCTCACCTTTGTCAACGAAGGCCGCGTGTTGGGTACCGGCGACCAGCGCAACGGCACCATTTATGCCGATGGTACCGCCAACAACTACACCATTGACAACAGCGGCTTGGTGGATGCTGGTGAGGGTAACAATGGCGCGGCCATCTCCCTGCAATTGGCTGCCCAAGGTGACACCAACGCCACCATTATCAACTCCGGTGATTTGCTGGGACGCGGCCAGGCCGCCGCCGGCGAAAATACCGCCGGTGATGGTTTGCGCCTGTTTACCGATGGCTCCACCTTTGTGGGCAGCATCGACAACAGTGGCAGCATCGATTCCGAAAGTGACCAGGGCGCTACTGCTGGTGTTCGTTTTGCCAACGGTGTGAACTTCCAGGGCACTCTAAACAACTCTGGAACCATTTCCGGTGACAACAACGGCCTGTACTTCGGCACTGGCGACCACACCAACGGTGTGGCCACCAACGCAGTAGACGGTGTGATCAGTAGTGACAGCCGCGCGGTGAATATCGACGGCGATGGCCTGACTTTTGTCAACCAAGGTACCGTGTTGGGTACCGGCGATCAGCGCAACGGCACTATTTATTCTGACAGCACCGCCAACAATTTTGTTATCGACAACAGCGGTCTGGTGGACGCTGGTGATGGCAACAACGGTGCAGCGATTTCCCTGCAACTGAGTGCAGAAGGCGAAACCAGTGCCGACATCCTGAATACCGGTGATCTGCAAGGTCGCGGCCAGGCCGCCGCCAGTGAAAACACCGCCGGCGACGGTCTGCGCCTGTTTAACGCCGGCTCTACCTTTGTGGGTGAAATCACCAACGATGGTGTGATCAATTCCGAGAGTGGCCAGGGCGCCACCGCCGGTGTGCGCATTGCCAATGGTGTGAACTTCCAGGGCGAATTGACCAACAACGGGGTGATTTCCGGTGTCAATAATGGCCTGTACTTCGGTGTTGGCGACCACGCAGGCAGCACGGTGGTCAACAGCGTTGATGGAATAATCAGCAGTGACAGCCGCGCCGTGAACCTGGATGGCGATAACCTCAGCTTTGAAAACCAGGGCGATGTGATCGGCACCGGCGACCAACGCAACGGCACTGTGTATGTAGATGGCACTGCCGACGGCATCAGTATCGAAAACAGTGGCACCATTGATGCCGGCGAGGGCAACAGCGGATCCGGCGTTTCCACACAGGTAGGCTCGGCGGCGGAAGACGCTGTCAGCGACATTGTCGATATTGACAACAGCGGTACCATTCAGGCTCGCGGTGAAGGCGAAGTCAATGCCGGGGTACGTTTCTTTAACGGTTCTGGTGAAGACGAAGCGGAGCTGGATACCGTTATCGAGAACTCCGGCCTTATCGCCTCCGAAAGTGCCGCGGGCATCCTTATCGAAGATGGTGTCAACGTCAATGGCAGCGAGATCGTCAACCAGGGCACCATCAGCGGCGGCAACGGTATTGCCATCGACGCGTCCGGTGCCTCTGGCGAGCTGGATGTAGACAGCACTGACGGCATCCTGGAAGGGGATGTACTGCTGGGCTCCGGGAATGATTCCTTCCGGGGCAGCAATGGCGATGATGTGGTCAGCGGCGGCCTGGGTGATGACAGCCTGGACGGTGGCGCAGGCCTTGATACGGCGGACTTCTCTGATCTGGATGTGCCCGTAGACGTTACTGTCGATGCCATGGGTAACGGCGCAGCCATCCGCGAAACCGGCTTTAGCGTTGCTGTAGACAACGTGGCGGTAGACCCGGCCATGCTCCGTGAAAACGCCACATTGAATCCGGACCTGTCCAACGACTTTATTACCGAAGCGGAGGCGGGCAACCTGTACTTCAATATCCACACCAACGATTTTAACGGCGGTGAAATTCGCGGTCAGTTGGACACCGTTGTGTCTGACAACACAGCACAAGACGGCACCCGCACCCTGGTATTGTCTGCCACTCTGGATGCCGCGCAAGAGCCGGGCCCCACATCGGATTCCGAAGCCACTGGCGAAGGTACGTTGACTATCATTGTGGCCCCGGATGGCTCCATCAGCTACTCCGCAGACCTGAGCGTGACCGGCCTGGCCACCTCTGACCTGCTGCCGGTGGCGGGCTTCTCTGCCATTCATATCCACAACAATGTGCGCGGCGAAAACGGCCCGGTTGTGCTGGATGTGGTGCAAGACGCCGGTGGTGATGTGAATGGCAGCGATGTATTCGTCGAAGTGACGGAAACCGACACACTGACCTCCATCGAAAACATCATCGGCTCCGATGACGGCGACAGCATTACCGCTACCGGTTCGGCGGCCAATGTGTTTGACGGTCGCGGCGGCGACGACACCCTGATTGGCGGCGGTGGTGCCGACACCTTGATCGGTGGCGAAGGCGACGACACCCTGCAAGGCGGTGGGGGCCCCGACACCATCGACGGTGGTGAAGGCAGCGACACCATCTCCTTCGCTGACATCGCTGCGGACGTCACTGTCACCGTGGATGAAAACGGCAACGGCACGGCCACTTACCTGGCGCCGAACGGCGAAACCGTGGTCACTGACACCTTCACCAGTATCGAGAATTTCCTGGGCACCAATGTCACTGTGAACCCGGGCAGCTCCGACACGCTGAACCTGTCCGGCTTCCTGGCAGCGCCGGTTACCGGCTTGCCCGGCACCTTTAACGGTGTGATCGTCGATCTGGACGTGAACTCCGCCGGTGCCAACGGCACGCCCGGGCAGGACGGTGGCTTCCTCAATGCACCTCCGGGAGCGGTTGCGGTGGGCGGCGTTGTGCCGGCTGCCAACATTCTCAACGAGATTGATGACTTTGAGAATGTGATCGGCACCGACTTCAACGATGGTTTGTTCGGCAACAACGAAGTCAATGTTCTGAACGGCGGCGCAGGCAACGATGCCATCCACGGTTTTGCCGGCAACGACTTCCTTCAAGGCGGCGCAGGCATCGATACGGTTCTGTTCTCGGCAGCCCCAGCCGGTGTCACGGTTGACCTCAACGACCAGGTGGATGCGGCGACCTTCGACGATATTGTTGCCGGTGACGCGGCAGCGGTGGCAGCGAGTTCTGGCGGTGCGGGTCTTAACGTACTGTCCGGCTTTGAGAACGTCACCGGTTCCCAGAATGCCGACACCCTGATCGGCGACGACAATGCCAACGTGCTGAACGGCAACGGCGGCAATGACTCGCTGGATGGCTCTGCTGGCAACGACACCCTGATCGGTGGCGCAGGTCTTGACAGCTTTGTGGTGCGGGAGGGCAGCGATGCCGACACCGTTACCGACTTTGATGTCAACGATGACGTGATCGAGGTGGTTGATCTGGTGGACGATGCGGCAGCGGCCCTGGCCCTGGCGGTGAACAACGGTGAGGATACCGTGATCGACTTCGGTAATGGTGATGTTATCACTCTCACCGGTGTGGATGCGGCAGATCTGACCGAGGCCAACTTTGCAGTGGAGAACACAATTCTCGCTGTGGAATCGGCCATGTTTACCGACCTGTCGGATGAAGACGCGGCTGTTCCGGCCTCTGATTCCTCGGCTCCCGCTGTAGAAGAAGCCGCTGGCGACAGCATGGAAGTAGCGGACATGGCGGCAACACAAGCCATGATCGATACCTTCGAGGTGGCCTAACCACCCATTGCGGCGACCTTTGCAAATGGCAGGGGTCGCCGCAGCGCTGTAAGGGCCTGGAGCTGTAGGGGCCTGGAGTTCCCAGACACGCTGTGTTTTCGTTATTGAAATAAGCATCCGTGTACGCTCTTTGGCCGCTACCCTTGCACCCAACCCTTTCTGCTCGTCATCCTGAGCACAGCGAAGGACCTCTAAATGTGCTGCACAGTTGAGAGATCCTTCGCTGCGCTCAGAATGACAGTGAGCAAATTTTTAATCACTTCATTGAACCGAATCTCCACTTGCTGCAACTCATTGGGTACTTATAAAAAACCGAGTGCCTCCAATGCCGGAAAATACCGTTGCAGACAGTGACAAAAAAGGTTTTATCCAGTGGCTAAAAGCCATGAACCGGGAATTGCCCGGCTTTCTGAAGCCCTTTCTGGGGTTCAGTCTGGCCATCAATATTTTGTTGATGGTGTCCCCGCTGTACATGTTGCAAGTGTATGACCGGGTGCTGACGTCTGGCTCCCAGGATACGCTGACCTGGCTTACCGTACTGGCAGTGTTTCTGCTTTCCATCTACGCGGCAGCGGAAATGGGGCGGCGGCGGTTGTGCAATCTGGCGGCGGAAAATATTGAGGAACAAATTTCCGAACAGATATTTATCGACTTTGAAGCCAAAGATCGTGGCGGCGACAGGTTATCGCAAAATCTCAATGTGCTGGGGCGCATTCGCGGCTTGTTTCAGAACAATCTGGTAACCCCGTTTTTTGATTTGCCCTTTACTCCGCTGTTTTTTGGCGTGCTGTTTTTAGTGCATCCGGTGATTGGTTTTATTGGCTTGGGTGGCGGCGCCATTATTTTTGCGGTGGCGGTGGCAGCGGAAATGAGCACTCGCACCAGTAACGAAAAAGCCCTTAACGCCAGTGCCCAGGCTCACCAACTGGCGTCCGGGCTGGCGCGGCAGCGCTCGGCCATGGTCGCCATGGGCCTGACTCAAAATGCCCTGCAACGGTGGCGACAAGCGAAAGAAATGGCGCGGGAATACAACCTGGAAGGCAGCTCCCGTGAGGGCACTTTCAGCTCCCTGTCCCGTTCCGCCCGGCAGATTCTGCAAACCTTTATTCTCGGCGCCGGTGCTGCATTGGCGATTGGCCAGGAAATTTCCCCCGGTGCTATCGTGGCCGGTTCCATTGTGTTGTCCCGCGCCCTGGCCCCCATCGACCAGATTGTCGGCAGCTGGCGCGCCATTACCCAGTGCCGGGTGGCCTGGCAGCAGTTGCAGGGCACCATCGCAAGCACCGGGGAAAATTCCCCTCAGTGGCAACAGTTCACGCCGCTGCCCAAACCCAACGCACAACTGACCCTGGATCGCCTGTCGGTGGCAGTGCCGGGCAGCAGCAAAGCCATGATTCATCCCTTCAGCCTGCAAATGAATGAAGGTGACATGGTGGCTTTGGTGGGCGGTAACGGTGCCGGTAAAACCACCTTGCTGCAAACTTTGGCTGGCGCCTGGCAGCCCCTGTCTGGCAGCGCCGCCCTGGGCGGCCGCAGCATTCACAGCTGGCACAGTGCCGACCGCGGCCAATACGTGGGCTATGTGCCTCAGGACGTGGAATTGCTGCCGGGAACCGTGGGGGAAAATATTGCCCGCATGAGCGATGCCGAGCCAGAGGCTATTTTCACCGCCGCCCGGCGTGCCGGCGCTCACGACATGATTTTGAAACTGCCTCAGGGCTACGACACCGCGTTGACTTCCAGCGGCCAATTGTCTGCCGGGCAGCGCCAGCTGATTGGTCTGGCCAGAGCGCTTTTTGGCGAGCCCGCACTGTTGATACTGGACGAGCCCACCGCCAATCTGGACGTGGAAACCGCGCGAACGGTGATTGGCAATCTGCGGAGCATTGCCAGTGCCGGTGCGGTGGTGGTGATCGCCAGCCACGACCGCAAACTGATTTCTGCCACCGGCACAACTCTGCTGATTCGCAACGGCTCGGTGCTGTCGGCAGAGTCGGCCAGCTATTTGCAATCGACCGCGCCTGTTGCCAACAAGGTCAGAAAGGTCGCCAAGACAACCGCGGGAGCACAGGCATGATTCATCTAACCCCAAAAAGTGACAAACGGGTCATCCGTACCGCACTGGTGTGCTTGATCGGCCTCGGTGGTTTTCTGCTGTGGGGAGCGTTCGCCCCCCTGGAAGAAGGTGTTGCCGCTTCCGGCAAGGTGGTGGTGGATGGCGAGCGCAAAGTGGTTCAGCACCTGGAGGGGGGCATTATCCGTGAAATTCGCGTCAGCGAAGGTCAGTGGGTGGAGCAGGGAGAGGTTGTGGTGGTGTTGGAAGATACTGTTTCCCTGGCCAGCCGCGATCAGACCATTCAGCAGTACGCTGCACTGACGGCCTCTGTGGAACGGCTTCAGGCGCTCAAGCAAACCGATGCCAAGCCGGATTTTTCCCATCTGCAACAATTAACCCTTGGCAAGCAGGAGCGGGACGATATTGTCGAACGGGAATGGGATTTATTCCGCCAGCAAAAAAGTGCCCAAAGTGCGGATGTTGATGTGCTGGACGCTCGCCGCAAAGCCGCTGTGCAAACCCGGAAAGCACGGGTTCAGCAAATCACCATAGTGGAGCGCGCACTGGCAGCGGCGCGAGAGGAGTATCAGTTAACCAACACCATGGTGGCGGAAAAACTTGCCCGCCGCGACCAGCTCACGGCCATTGAACGTCAGGTGATTGACCTGGAATCGGAAATTGCCCGCCTGCAAAGCGAACGCGACAGCGCCGACGCCTCCCAACGCGATCTGGCGGCGCAAATTCGCCAAAGCAAAGCCAACTTTCTGCAAACCATCTCGGCCAATCTGCTGGAAACCCGTACCCGCTTGCAGGCGGTGGAGGAGGAACTCAGCTCCAGCCAGAACGTGCTCGACCGCTCGGTGATTCGCGCGCCGGTTTCCGGCAAAGTGCTGAACATGCAGTTCGCCACCCTGGGCGGTGTGTTGCGCCCCGGCGAAACCATTATGGAAATTATTCCCAATATTGGCGAAGTCACCGCGTCTATTCGCATTGCCCCGGCTCAACGGGCTTCGGTGTTTGAAGGCCAAACCGTACGCACGCAAATTTCCGCCTACAAAGGCTGGCAGGCACCGCAGCTGGAGGGGCGGGTACTGGACGTGAGCGCCGACCTGAAAACCGACCCGGCCACAGCCCAGAGCTACTACGAAGCGCGGGTGCTGATTCCCGCCGCCGAGATGCACAGGGCAGGGGATATTGACGTAACACCCGGTATGCCCGTGGACGCGTTTATCTTTTCCGGGCGCAGCCGCACCATGTTTGATTACATCTTCGAACCCCTAGGCAAATCCTTATTCCAGGGACTGCGTTCGTCATGAATTTATTTAAAAACACCCCGTCATTGCGAGGAGCGCAGCGACGCGGCAATCTCCTTCTCACACTTCGCAGGCTGAGATCGCCGCGGTCGTTTCACTCCCTCGCGATGACGGTAGTACTGACTATGTTTGGTTCTTTAGTCAACGCCGAATCCAACGCTGAACCCCAGGCCTGCCTCAGCTTTGACAGTGCCCTGACACTGGCGGCCCAGCAAGACCCAACAGTGGCCGTGGCCCGCGCCAGGCAACGGGAAGCGGAATCGGATTTAAAAGAGGCGCGCTCCCTGTTCCGCCCCCAGGTTGCCAGTTTTGCCAGAACCGGCAGCGGCAATACCGATGTGGTGGACAGCACCATTCAGAACCAGCTTGGGCTGCGTATTTCCCAGCGGGTAATCGACTTTGGCGATGCCAGGTACGCCCGCAATGCCGCCAGTTACAACGTCGAAGCCACACGGGAAGACATTCAGCAGGCGCGTATTGCGGCAGCTCAGGAAGTGGCGTTGGCTTTTCTTGCCGCCCAGTCGGTCAAGCAGCGCTTGCAGGTCACTGAACAACGACGGGACTATTTTCGTCGCCAGCTGGATTCTGTAAACAAACTTCTGGAGCAGGGCGGTGCCACTCTTTCCGAACAGGCAGATGTGGCGGCGCAACTGGCGGACGCCCAGGCGTTTTATCTGGAACTGCAATTTCAGCTGCAACAGGCGATGACGCAAATTGCCATCAATACCGGCAATGAACAGGGCCTGTGCGACAACGACGATGTAAGCAGTTATTTGAGTCGCCACCTAGACACCATCGCCACCAGTGAAGATGCGGTTTCCCTGGCGCTGCAACAAAGCCCTTCGGTAAAGGCGTTACAGAATCGTGCCGACAGCCTGAACGCCGAATACCGACGGGAAAAACGCAACAGTTTGCCCATTATCGAAGTGGTGGCTATTGCCTCCTACTCATCCATTGGCAGCAACAGTGATTTTGAATTTCAGGACCGCGTTGGTATCGACGTATCCGTGCCCCTGTACACCGGCAACGCATTGACTGCGCGCAAGCAACGTACAGCCTCCCGCGAAGCCGCCGCCCGTGGTCAGTTGCAAGATGCCCGTCGACAGTTGCGCGAACAGGTGCAAATTACCTGGTACCGCAGTCTGTCCCTGCAGCGCCAGCTGAAAAGCCGGCAGACGGTGGTGGCGCAATACACAAGGCAATTACAGGCCGCTGAAATGGAATACGAGCTGGGAACCCGAACCCTGCCAGACCTGGTGGAAGTGCGACTGGAATACGAGCAAGGCAACCTGCAGCGCATTCAAACGGAGCTGGAATTGATGCAGCAAAAGCTGTTGTTGCTCTCTCTGACGGCGCGTTTGCCGCTGGAAGTGGCTCAAAAGTGAACCTTTTGAACAGGGATTGTCACTAATGAATAGGTTTAACAACAGGATACTATCTTGAGCAACCAGTCTCAGAAAGAAGATCAGCGGGATTTGCGCCTGTTGCGGGCAGTGGGGCAGGGTGATAAAGATGCTTTTTCCACGTTGTACAAGCTGTACTACCCGCTGCTGACCCGCTTTGCCTACCGCTACCTGAAGCAACTGGATGTGATTGAAGAAGTGGTCAACGACAGCCTGTTGACTACCTGGCAAAAAGCCGCCGGGTTTCGCGGTGATTCAAGGGTGTCCACATGGATAATGGGCATTACCATGCGCAAGTGCTGGGAGGCAGCCCGCAAACTGGACAAGCACTCCAGTCAGGATATGGACACCGTGCCGGAACAGGCGGTGGACGGCGAGCTGGAGAGGCTCGACCAGGCCCAGGCCATTGAGCATGCGTTGGAGTACCTGTCTGCCGACCAGCGAGCCTGTGTGGAACTGGCGTATCAGTCCGGTTACACCTGTGAGGAAATTGGCCAGATTATGGAGTGTCCGGCCAATACGGTAAAAACGCGGTTGTTTCACGCTCGTAAAATATTTAAAAAAGTATTTGGCCAGCAGGCAGAGCCAATACCCGCAGTTGAGGGGAACACACCATGAAAAGCCACAGCACAAATGCGCTTTACCACGATCAGTGCCAGGCATTGCTGCCCGCTTTTATCAACGGTCAACTGGATGCCGGCAGACAGCGCCAGGTACAGGAGCATGTCGCCCGTTGCGACACCTGCTTTGCGGAACTGCAACAGGCTCAACAGGTGGTGGATGCCATTCACCAACAGCCGCCAGAGCTGGAAGATTTGCTTTCCAGCAAACGTATGGAAACCAACCTGGATAAAGCCTTGCAGTCGCTGGATAGTGACAGCAAAAAATCATCCAACGTTACCTGGCTGGCTGCATGGAAACAACAATGGGGTGGCACACCCAGGGCGGCGAAAACCGTTGTCTGGGCCCAGGCCGCCTGCCTGGTGGTTGTGGTGGGCCTGTTGTTTGGCTTGCCCGACCAGCAACACCTGACCAAGCAACAACACCTGACCAAACAACAACAGGGCGTTATTCTGGAAACCTATTCGCAGGACGACACTCTGGTGCAAGCCGCAGCCGGGCAAAACCAGGTATATCGGGTGATCTTCCACCCGGCGGCCACCGAGGTGGATATGCGCAACCTGCTCAATAACGTGGATGCCCAGATTATCAGCGGGCCTTCCAAGGCGGGGCTGTACACCATATCCATCCACAAGTCCGAAGCCCAGCAACAGCTGGTGCTGCAAAACCTGCGAGGCAGCCCCTGGGTGAAACTGGCCGAACCTTCGGTGCATTCCCGCGAGGCGGCGGAACAGCCATGATAAAAGCAGCTTCCACCATTGTGGCTTTGGTGCTGGCACTGCTAATGGCTGCCTGTAGCCATTCTCAAGTGCCCCTGTCTGCTGCGCCCCTTGAAGGTGACCTGGGGGTGACTACCCCGGCGGGGTTTACCCCGATACTGGTTACCCTGCATCACAATGCGGTACAGGAGCGGGCGGCGGTACGTTCGCTTGGCCGCAACTACCAGGCCCCCTTGAATTACGACAGCACTTTGCTGGTGCGCCGTCAGGTCAAAGACCTGGCTCGCGAGTACCAACTGCGGGAAGAACGGGGCTGGCTGATTAATTCCCTGTCGGTGTACTGCGTACTGTTGGGCGTGCCCAACGATCGCAAACTGGACGATGTAATGGCCGGGCTGCGCAACGACAGGCGGGTGGAATCGGTGCAGCGCATGGTGAGCTATTCGGTGCAGGGCGAAGCCTCCTACAATGACCCGTACTTTGAACTCCAGTACCACGACAACCGGCAGCAGATTGCACAACTGCATCGCCAGTCCACGGGCCGGGGGGTCAATATTATGGTGATTGATACTGGCGCGGATATCAGCCACCCGGAGTTAAAGCCGCAAATAAAAGCCATCGAGAATTTTGTCGATGGTAACCGCCAGCGCTTTCGAACGGATATTCACGGCACCGCTGTTGCCGGCATTATCGCTGCCCAGCCCAACAATGCGCTGGGCATTGTCGGTTTATCCCCCGGTGCCAATGTGTCGGTATTGAAGGCCTGCTGGCAGCTCAATGGTGACACCAGTAAGGCTCACTGCAACAGCTTTACCGTGGCCAGTGCCATCAGCCACGCCATCGACAGCGGTGCCGATATTATCAATATGAGTCTGGCCGGGCCCAAAGACCCGCTGATTGCCCGCTTGGTGGCCCAGGCGCTGGAACAGGGTGTGCTGATTGTAGCGGCAGACCCGGGCGAAGCGGCCACAAGCTATCCCGCCCGGTTGCCGGGGGTTATCGGTGTGTGCCGCAATCCGCCAGGCAAAGGGGAGGAGGGACGCTTGCTGGTTTACCTCAATAGCGCCAACGTTCTGACAACCGCCCCGGATGGCGGTTTTGACTTTTTCTCCGGTTCCTCAATGTCTGCGGCGAAAGTGTCTGCACTGGCGGCCTTGATCAAGGAACAACACCCGGAACTGGATGCCGAACAACTGGTGGCCAACCTGCAACAGATGGCCATTTTGAGCAATAACACTTTCGGTAATAACACTTTCGGTAATAACAACAGCAAAGAAGGTTTTCCACAGCAGCCTTGACGACATTTGATGGCTTTTTGCGCGTTCACCATCGGCGGCCTCTGCAAAGAGTGTTGCGGTTTTTGTTGTGTTTGCCATTTGCGGTATTTAGCAATGCATTGCTGGTTGATGGGGTGTTTGCCGACGATGTGGAACCGGATTGGCAATTCAACGCCGATTTGTCACTGTCGTCAGACTATATCTATCGCGGCATTTCTTTGTCCGAAGGCGCGGCCACGCCGCAAGCCAAAGCCTGGCTGGGCCACAAATCTGGCCTGTTTGCCAGCGTCTGGGTGTCAAAGGCAGACATCGGTGGCCTTGGTGGTCAAAACCGTTCCCGGGACTGGGAGGCGGAGTACAGCCTGGGTTACCGCTACCTGTTAAACCGGGACTGGCAGGTCAATATCAGCAACGCCTGGCTGGAATATCGCCAGCAAAACCTGCCCCGCAACGCCGACTATCAGGAATTCCGCATTCAATTGGACCATCAAGATAATTTCAGCCTGTCGGCCGCCTATACCGATGGCGTCTGGAATACCCGCTACAACCAGTTTGTTCTTGCCGCCAGCGCCCGCCAACACCTGCCCTGGCAGAGTGTTGGCGAATTGGAGCTGGGGCTGGTGGATTTGGGGCTGCTCAACGGCGACCTGTACCACTACGCCCGCGTCAGCATCGGCAAACCCTTCGCCCGGCGCTGGGTGGCACTGCTGGAATACCACTACAGCGGCAATACCGGCGCTTTCTTCAACAGCGCCCGCACCGGCAGTCAGTTTTTGGTGGGCTTGAGCTATCACTTTGGGCGGTAGTTGGTGGTCCGGCGGCAGTGGTTTTACTACCACCTCTGTTTATGGTATAAAGCGCGCCGCCGGGCAGGGCTGTGCCTTTGCACCGGCTAAATAATGTCGCACATACACCGACACGTTGCTCTGGGTGCCTTCCCCCTGCTTATCACTGATAAGAAAAGGTCATAAGGTTGAGTGATGGGGTGTGTGGAAGACCCAACCCAAAAACGCTTGCATAATTGATCTTTTGCCCCCTGGCGGTGTTAAAGATTCGCTCAAACCAGTCACTTGTTGCAACAAGCTCCCGGTTTTCGCTTATCTTTGCCTAGCCAGATGAACAAAAGCTCTGCTTATGCAAACGTTTTAACAATGTAAGGAATTATCATGGCTACTGTTTCCATGCGAGACATGCTGCAGGCTGGTGTTCACTTTGGTCACCAGACCCGCTTCTGGAACCCGAAAATGGGTCAATACATTTTCGGCGCCCGCAACAAGATTCACATCATCAACCTTGAGCAAACTGTTCCCGCGTTCAACGACGCTCTGCAGGCGGTTCACGATCTGGCGGCCAACGGCAACAAAATTCTGTTTGTCGGCACCAAGCGCGCTGCACAGAAGTCCATTCGCGAACAGGCGGAACGCTCTGGTATGCCTTTTGTCAGCCACCGCTGGCTGGGTGGCATGCTCACCAACTACAAAACCATCCGTGGCTCTATCCGCCGCTACCGCGAGCTGGAAGCCCAGAGCCAGGACGGTACCTTTGAAAAACTGACCAAGAAAGAGGCGCTGATGCGCACTCGCATGATGGAGAAGCTGGACCGCTCCATCGGTGGTATCAAAGACATGGCTGGCCTGCCGGACGTACTGTTTGTGGTTGACGTAGACCACGAGCGCATCGCCATTCAGGAAGCCAACAAGCTGGGTATTCCCGTTATTGGCATTGTCGATACCAACAGCAACCCGGACGGCGTTGACTACGTGATTCCCGGCAACGACGACGCCATCCGCGCCATCAAGCTGTACACCACGGCTATTGCTGATGCGGTACTGGAAGGCAAGCAAAAAGGCAGCAGCATCACCAGCAAAGATGAATTTGTTGAAGTGGACGCTGAAGCCAAAGAAGCGGCGGCGGAGTAATACCTGCTCCTGCTCCCCGTCATTGCGAGGAGCGCAGCGACGCGGCAATCTCCTTGCATCACGAGATTGCTTCGCTTCGCTCGCAATGACGGTGTAATCAAGGGGCCATAGGCCCCTTTTTTGAACAATTTTTTGATTCGCGGCCTGTGGCCGCGAATGTTGTATTTCAAACGATTTTATGAGGACAAATCAATGTCAGTGAAATTGGTAAAAGAACTGCGCGAGCGCACTGGCCTCGGCATGATGGAATGTAAAAAAGCCCTGGCTGCTGCTGGCGGTGATATCGAAGTAGCAATTGAAGAGCTGCGCAAATCCAGTGGCATGAAAGCGGCCAAAAAAGCCGGTCGTACCGCTGCTGACGGCGTTGTTGCCATTAAAGTGGCCGACGACAACAGCTACGGCGTACTGGTTGAAGTGAACAGCGAAACCGACTTCGTTGCCCGCGATGAAGGCTTCCTGGGCTTTGTGAGCACCGTTGCTGAAAAAGTGTTTGCCGACAAGCAAACTGACGTGGCCGCTCTGATGGACGGTGATTTGGAAAACGCCCGCGAAGCGCTGGTACAAAAAATCGGCGAAAACATCTCCGTTCGCCGCGCTGTTGTGGTGGAGGGTGCCGTGGTTGCCGGATACGTACACAGCAACAACCGCATCGGCGTTCTGACCGCTTTGACCGGCGGCAACGACGAAGTGGCCAAAGACGTGTCCATGCACGTTGCTGCGGTAAACCCGCAAGTGGCCAAGCCGGAAGACCTGCCCCAGGACGTGCTGGACAAGGAAAAAGAAATCTTCACCGCCCAGGCTCGCGAAAGTGGCAAGCCGGAAGAAATCATCGAGAAGATGATTGTTGGCCGCATGAACAAGTTCAAAGCGGAAAACAGCCTGGTTGAACAGCCTTTCGTAAAAGACCCGGACGTAAAAGTGGGCAAACTGGTGGCTAACGCCGGTGGCGAAGTGGCCTCCTTTACCCGTTACGAAGTGGGCGAGGGCATTGAAGTGGAAGAAACGGATTTTGCTGCCGAGGTTGCTGCTGCTGTTCAAGGGGCATAAGTTCAGAGGACAGAAGTCGGAAGACAGATGACAGAAAATCTGTACAATACGGGAGCCCAAAAATGGGCTCCCGTATTTGTATATGTAGTGCTGACATCGACACTGCGATGGAGTACAGGGGGTGTTGCAGACCGTCTGCGGCATGGATGCCGCAGCCGAGCCTACACGGATGTATTTACGGCGTGTCTGGAACACCCCCTGTGCTCCTAAGCCAACGCCAGCCAATCAACCGGAGTAACCATGCCCAATAGCGCCGCCACCAAGGACAAAAAATACAAACGCATCCTGCTGAAACTCAGCGGTGAAGAACTCATGGGAGAGATGGGCTTTGGCATCGACCCCAAAGTGCTCGACCGCATGGCCCTGGAAATTGGCCAACTGGTGGGCATAGGGGTACAGGTGGGGCTGGTGATTGGCGGTGGCAACCTGTTTCGCGGCCAGGCACTCAGCGAAGCCGGTATGGAACGGGTAACTGGCGACCATATGGGTATGCTGGCTACCGTGATGAATGCCCTGGCCATGCGCGATGCTCTGGAGCGCAGCAACATCTCCGCCCGAGTGATGTCCGCCATCCCCATGAGTGGAGTGGTGGAGCACTACGACCGCCGCAAAGCCATGCGCTACCTGGACCAGGGTGAGGTAGTAATCTTCTCGGCGGGCACCGGCAACCCCTTCTTTACCACCGATTCCGCTGCCTGTTTGCGCGGTATTGAAGTGGAAGTGGATGTCGTGCTGAAAGCCACCAAAGTGGACGGAGTGTACGACGCCGATCCCATGAAACACCCGCAAGCCAAAATGTTTACTCGTCTGACCTACGACGAAGTGCTGGACAAAAAACTGGGCGTGATGGACCTGACCGCCATCTGCCTGTGCCGGGAACAGGACATGCCCCTGCGAGTGTTCCGCATGTCCAAGCCCGGCGCGTTGTTGAATATCGTTGTGGGTGGCGAAGAAGGCACCCTGATTGAAGAAGCTCTGACAGAAAACAGCGAGGGACAAGAGCAATGATTAACGACCTGAAAAAAGACGCCGAAGAGCGTATGGGCAAAAGCATTACCGCGCTGACCACCGCGTTTTCCAAAATTCGCACGGGCCGCGCCCACCCCAGCTTGCTGGATGGTATCAACGTGTCTTACTACGGCGCGGATACCCCGCTCAATCAAATGGCCAATATTTCCGTGCTGGACGCCCGCACGCTGAGTATCAGCGTGTGGGAAAAACAACTGGTGCCGGAAATTGAAAAAGCCATTATGAAATCCGACCTGGGCCTCAATCCGGTGACCACCGGCGAGCTGATTCGCATTCCCATGCCGCCGCTCACCGAGGAAACCCGCAAGGGCTACACCAAACAGGCCCGCAGCGAAGCAGAAAACGCCCGCATTTCCATCCGCAATATTCGCCGCGACGTGCTCTCTGACGTGAAAGAACTGCTCAAGGAAAAAGAAATCACCGAAGACGAAGATCGCAAGGCTCAGGACGATGTGCAGAAGATCACCGACCGCTTTGTGGGTCAGGTGGATGAACTGCTGGCGGTTAAAGAAAAGGACCTGATGGAAATCTGATGCGCGAGCGCCATCGGGTTTACCGCACACAGGGAGGCGCACCATGAATGCAGCCACTAACCATTGCCCGCTGCGCCATGTGGCGATCATTATGGATGGCAACAACCGCTGGGCCAAACAGCGTGGTTTGGGCGGCCTGGCCGGTCACCAGGCCGGGGTGGAGCGGGTGCGAGATGCCCTGGAAGCCTGTAAAGAGCACGGCGTTGAAGTGCTTACCCTGTTCGCTTTCAGCAGTGAAAACTGGCGCCGCCCGGCTGCGGAAGTGCAGGGCTTGATGTCGCTGTTTGCCTCCTACCTGAAAAAAGAAGTCAAAGCTCTGAAAGAAAAGGGCGTGGCATTGCGGGTAATCGGCAACCGGGAGCGTTTCAGTGGCCGCTTGCGCAAACTGATCGAAGACGCCGAACAGCAAACCCGCGGCGGCAGCCAGACTCTGGTACTGGCTGTGGACTACGGCGGTCACTGGGATATTGCTCAGGCAGCGCAGAAAATTGCCGCTCGCGTGGAACGTGGCGATTTGAGAAGCGAGCAGATAGACGAACATCTCCTTGCCGAAGAAGTGTCGCTGTCGGACCTGCCGCCGGTAGACCTGTGCATTCGCACCGCCTTTGAACAGCGTATCAGCAACTTTCTGTTGTGGCAGATGGCCTATGCAGAATTCCACTTCTCCAAATTGATGTGGCCGGATTTTGACGCCGCAGCCTTCGGGAATGCGGTGCAGGATTACCGCCACCGTCAGCGCCGCTTTGGTAAAACCGCCGAACAAATAGAAGCGGAGGAAGCCGGTGCTTAAACAGCGTATCTTTACAGGCTTGGTGCTGATTGGCCTGTTTCTGGCGGCTCTTTTTTACCTGCCCAAAGCCGGATTTGTCTGGCTGGCGGCTGCGCTGGTGCTGTTGGCGTCCTGGGAGTGGAGCAATCTGGCGGGTTTGCGTTCTTCTCTGGTTCGGCTGGCTTTTGTGGCAGGCAGTGGTTTGCTGATGTGGCTGGCCAGCGATTATGTGCTGCATGCCCACCGGGATAGCCAACTGGTGTTGTTGGCCAGTGCTGCAGGCTGGTGGCTGATCGCCCTGCTGTGGGTCAAGAGCTTCCCCAAAACCAGGCTGCTGTGGGCGAACACCTGGGTCAAAATTTTGATGGGCTGGTTTGTACTGGTTCCCACCTGGCTGGCCCTGGTTGTTTTGTTGTACTCCAACGGTTTTGCCACCCTGCCCAGCGACAATGCCGGGCGCTGGGCGCTGTTGATGGTGGTGTGCATTGTGGTGTTAATGGACACCGGCGGCTACTTTGCCGGCAAACACTTTGGTCGCCGCAAACTGGCCCCCCAGGTCAGCCCGAAAAAAACCTGGGCCGGCGTGGTTGGCGGCCTGTTGGTCAATGGCCTGTTGCTGGTGCTGACTGGTTGGCAGTTGTCGGCAGATACACAATTGTGGCTGCTGCTGTCCTTGTTGATCCTCTGCACGTCGGTGGCATCGGTACTGGGAGACCTGCTGGAAAGCATGGTCAAGCGTCAGCGCAATATCAAAGACAGCGGCGCTATTTTGCCGGGTCATGGTGGCATCCTCGACCGGGTAGATGGTATGACCGCCGCCTTTCCGGTGTTCACCCTTATTTACCTGCTGCATCAGTCCGGCAGTTTGTTATAAAAACCTTTATGGCACGTAAATCCCTCACAGTATTGGGAGCCACCGGCTCCATCGGCGTCAGTACACTGGACGTGGTGGCCCGTCACCCGGATCGCTACTCGGTGTTCGCGCTGACCTGCCACAGCCAGATAGAGCTGCTGGCGCAACAGTGCCGCCAGTTTGTGCCCCGTTATGCGGTGGTCTCTGATAAAAGCCACGCTGCTCCATTGCAACAGCTGATAGCCGACCTGCCCACCGAAGTGCTGGCGGGACCCCAGGCATTGTGTGAGGTGGCTGCCGACAGGGACGTGGATATGGTGATGGCCGCCATCGTCGGCGCTGCGGGTCTGTTATCCACGTTGGCCGCTGCCGAGAGCGGCAAACGGGTATTGCTGGCCAACAAGGAATCTCTGGTGATGGCGGGCAGCCTGTTTATGCAGGCGGTGCAACGGGGCGGCGCCGAATTGCTGCCCATCGACAGCGAACACAACGCTATCTTCCAGTGTTTGCCAGAAGGGTATAATCACTTTGAGCGAGCCGGTGTTCGCAAAATTTTGCTGACCGGTTCCGGCGGGCCGTTTCGCACCACGCCACTGACACAGTTGTCAGCGGTGACACCGGATCAGGCCTGCGCTCACCCCAATTGGTCCATGGGGCGCAAAATCTCCGTGGATTCCGCCACCATGATGAACAAGGGCCTGGAGCTGATCGAAGCCTGCTGGCTGTTTGCTGTCAGTCCGGATTTGGTGGAGGTGGTGGTACACCCGCAGAGTGTGGTGCACTCCATGGTGGAATACGTGGATGGCAGTGTGCTGGCCCAGCTGGGCAACCCGGATATGCGTATCCCCATCGCCCACGCCATGGCCTGGCCCCAACGCATAGACTCCGGCGTGTCGTCCCTGGATATGGTGGCGGCGGCGCGACTGGACTTTGAGGCCCCGGATGAACAGCGTTTCCCGGCCTTGCGGCTGGCGCGCCAGGCAGCGGCGGCGGGTAAAGATCTGGCCACTGCTTTGAATGCGGTAAACGAGGTGGCAGTGGCGGCGTTTTTACAGGG
The DNA here is from genome assembly GCF_052983295.1 of Porticoccus sp. GXU_MW_L64. NCBI lineage: Bacteria > Pseudomonadati > Pseudomonadota > Gammaproteobacteria > Cellvibrionales > Porticoccaceae > Porticoccus > Porticoccus sp. GXU_MW_L64. The sequence continues at coordinate 117,576 of NZ_JBRKJK010000010.1, forward strand.
TCGGCTGGCGTTCCCGCGCATTGCCGAACTGGTCGATGAGGTGTTGCAGCAGTGGCAGGCCAGTGAACCGAACAGTATTGATGCTGTCCAAGCGAGCGATCAGATGGCTCGCCAGAAAGCCACAGAGTTGTTATAGAGGGTGTTGGTTCCGCAATGGATATTCTGAGTAAAGCGTTTTATTTCCTGATTGCTATCGCCATTTTGGTGAGCTTTCACGAGTACGGTCATTTTTGGGTGGCCCGCCGCTGCGGTATCAAAGTGCTGCGCTTTTCCATCGGCTTCGGCAAGCCCATTGTCACCTGGACAGACAAACTTGGCACTGAGTATGTTATCGCCTGGATTCCCCTGGGCGGCTATGTACGCATGGTGGATGAGCGCGAAGACGATGTTGATCCCGACGATTTGCCCTACGCCTTTAATCGCAAACCGGTATGGCAGCGTATGGCGGTGGTGCTGGCTGGGCCGGCGGCCAATTTTTTGCTTGCCATTGTGTTTTACTGGTTGATTGCGCTGTTTGGTGTTGCCGGATACGCGCCCTTTGTAAAAGAGGTAACCCCCGGTTCTGTTGCGGAACGGGCTGGTTTGTCTCCCGGTATGGAAATAGTGGCTGTCGATGGTGTGCCGATAAACAGCCTTCAAGACCTCAACAAACGCCTCGTTTTGCGTCTGGGCGACAGGGATACCGTGCGTTTCTCAGTGTTTGAAAATGGAGTGTCCACACCAATAGAACTGAGTGCAGAACTGGGTGTTTGGGAAATAGATGATAAAAACCCGGACCTGTTAAAAGCACTTGGTATGACCTGGGGGCTCCCGGAAAACAAAGAGACACTTTCAGAGGTCAGCCCTGTTGTAGGTATGGTTGTTGAAGGTAGCGCGGCCCACAAAGCGGGCTTGCAATATGGCGACCAAATGGTGGCCGTTGATGGTGTGGCAACCACATCCTGGAACCAGTGGGCAGAGTATATTAGCCAGCGTCCCGGTGAGTTGATTGTTATGGACGTGCGCAGAAGCGGGCAGTTGCTGTCTGTGGATATTACTCCCGATGCCGTTGAGCAGGATGGTGCAACTGTTGGCCGGGTCGGTGTGGGGCATTATTTTTTCCGCACTGATCGCTATGGGCCGCTGGATGCCATCGGTTACGGTGTTGGGGAAACCTGGAGCACCATTGCCATGACTCTGCAAACCCTTGGCAAAATGGTGACCGGTGATATTTCCTTTAAGCACTTGAGTGGGCCACTGGGCATTGCTACAGTGGCCAGCCAAAGTGCCCAGAGCGGTCTGATATCGTTCCTCGGGTTGCTGGCGCTGCTCAGTGTGAGTTTGGGCGTTCTCAATCTGTTGCCGATACCGGTACTTGATGGTGGACACTTTATGTACTACCTGGTAGAGGCCATCAAAGGCAGCCCGGTATCTGAAAAAGTACAGTTGATTGGCTACAAAATTGGCCTGTTTCTGGTGATGGGATTAATGATTTTTGCCATTGGCAATGATATTCGCCGCGAGCTTCCGGATGACAGCGCGGCGGAACAAAACACAAGTGATCAATAATAACGATGACAACAATCAAGAAGTCTATGCAGCAACGCAAGTGGGTAGGGTTTTGCCTGGCAATGGCGCTGTTCAGCGGCAGTGCATACGCCAAGGTCTTTGAAATTCGCGATATTGACATTCAGGGCTTGCAGCGGGTTTCCGCAGGTAAGGTATTTGCCGCACTGCCGGTGTCGGTGGGTGACCTGGTGGACGAGGAGTCTCTGCGTCAGGCGGCCAGGGCGCTGTTCAAAACCGGCAATTTTGAAGACATTGCCTTCGCCGAAGACGGTGGTCGCCTGATTATTGTGATCAAAGAACGTCCGGCGGTAGAGTCCATCACCATCGACGGCAGTAAAAAGATTCCCGAGGAGCAGTTGTTGTCCAGTATGCGCGACAACGGCCTGGCGGAAGGGCGTATCTTCAAACGCGATGTACTGGATGGCATTGCCCAGAGCCTGAAAGGGGAGTACGCCAAGAACGGCCTGTACGGTTCTTCGGTGGAAAGCCGCATTGAACAACTGCCGCGCAACCGGGTGGCGGTGTATCTGGATATTACCGAGGGCAAGCCCGCCGCCATCAAACACATCAATATTGTTGGCAACGAAGCGTTTCGCGAAAGCGAGTTGCGCGAAGATTTTGAGTTGACCACCACCAACTGGTTGTCCTGGTTTCGCAACGACGACAAGTACAGCCGGGAAAAACTCACCGGCGACCTGGAACGCTTGGAATCCCACTACAAAAACCGCGGTTATCTGGGGTTCAGAGTTACCTCCACACAGGTATCCGTGAGCCCTGACAAGCAGTCTGTGTATCTGACCATCAATATTGAAGAAGGCGATATTTACAAAGTCAGCGAGGTGGCTTTGTCCGGTGATCTGGTGATTCCCGAGGAGCAGATTCGCCGCCTGATTTTTCTTCGGGAAGGACAAACCTATTCACAGGAACTGGCAGACCTGAGTACGGATTACATCGTTCAGCGCCTTGGTAACGACGGCTATACCTTTGCCGAAGTGCAGGCATTGCCGGAGCTGAATCGGGAAGACAGTACCGCCAAAATCACCGTTGCCATCAACCCCAAAAAGCGAGTGTATGTGCGCCGTATCAATATTCGCGGCAACACCAAAACCGCCGATGACGTAGTGCGTCGGGAAATGCTGCAAATGGAAGGGGCGGTGGCCTCCAATGCCCGCATCGAAGGCAGTAAATTGCGCCTGCAGCGCACCGCTTTTGTGAAGCGGGATTCCATCGAAGTGGACACTCCGGAAGTGCCCGGGGTGGACGACCAGGTGGATATGAACCTCTCTTTCGAGGAGCAGCCCTCCGGCTCCATCGGTGCCCAGCTGGGCTTTTCGCAGACCTCCGGTTTGCAGCTGGGTGGCAATCTGCAAGAGAATAACTTTCTGGGAACCGGTAAAACTGTGGGCTTTGCCCTTAACAGCAACGACTTCCAGAAAGCGCTGACTATTTCTTACTCCGACCCTTATTTTAACGTGGACGGGGTCAGTGCCGGTTTTTCCATTTTTGCCCGGGAGAGTGACTTTTCCCGCTTTAATCTCAGTGGTTTTAATACCGAGAATCAGGGTATTAATGTCAATTTCAGCTACCCGCTGTCCAATACCCAGCGCCTCAGTTATGGCTTTGGTTACGAATTTCAGCAATTGGGTGAAAGTACCCGTTCGGCGGAAGTGTTGAAGTTTGTTGCCGACAACGGCTTTAAAAACGATATATTTACCCTGAATCTGGGGTGGATACAATCTACTCTGAACAGCAGCATTTTTGCCACCAACGGTACTCGCCAGAGCCTGAACCTGGAATTGTCTCCCCCCGGCGCCAGTGATCTTTCCTACTACCGTTTGACCTACAGTGGCCAGAAGTATTTCCCCTTGAACCGATTGAGCAAATACCTCAATGGTTGGTCACTGCGCTTGCGTACCGAGCTGGGTTATGGGGATGGCCTTGGTGATACCGAGCGCCTGCCGTTTTATAAAAACTTCTACGGCGGTGGCTTTAACTCCATTCGTGGCTTCGAGCGCAACACCCTGGGGCCCAGAAGTATTCGCGGTGTTATCACCGTGCCTGATGATGTGGATGTCAATGACCCCGCTGCATTACAGACGCTTTTGCAAAGTAGCCTGCCCGGTGGCCTGATTGTTGATACCACAGACCCGTTTGGTGGCAACGTATCTATTGAAGCCAGTGCGGAAGTGATATTCCCGCTGCCGTTTATTAAAGATCAGTCTCAAGTTCAGGCCAGCTTTTTTGTGGACGCGGGGAATATTTTTGACACCAATTGTTCAACGGGGATTAGCACATTTCAGGATCCACGGAGTACGCTTGGTAGCGATCAACCTATTCTGCTTCCGGGGCAATCTGACTTGAATTGCTTTAAGCCAGATGTGGGTGAATTGCGCTACTCATTCGGTCTGGGCGCCACCTGGCTTTCTGGTTTTGGCCCCATTACCTTCAGTATTTCCAAACCCTTTAATGCTGGCCCTCTGGACGAGGAAGAGAGTTTCCAGTTCTCACTGGGTAACCAGTTTTAATTACACTCATATTTATTTAACTTGATCATAGATTGGAGAAACACCGTGCGTTACATCAAAACAACTCTTTTTGCCCTGATTGCCCTGTTCAGCTTTGCGGCAGCAGCGGAAAGTAAAATTGCCGTGTGCGACCTGGGCAAAGCCATCACCAGTTCTGAACTGGCGAAAAAGCGTTACGAGGAACTGGCGGCAGAATCCAACCTGGCAAAGCTGAAGGCGGAGTCAGACGGTATTTTGGCAGAAGCCCAAAAGCTGCAAAAAGATTTTGAAACCAATAACCTCAGTTGGGACGATGCCAAAAAAGCCAAAGCCAACCGGGAAATGGAAGCCTTTAAAGCGGATTTGCAATTGCTGGAGCGCAAGTTCCAGGCAGAACAGCAAGCGGTACAACGCTCTTTGTTGCAGGAAGTTCAGCCAATTGCCTTTGAACAGCTGCAAGCCCTGATCGATGAAGAAAAAATCGACATCCTGATCAACAAGGAAGCGGCTCTGTGGAACAACGGCGCGGTGGACATTACCAACAAACTGATTGACCGTATGAACAAGTCTGTTACCCAGAAGTAACGGATATTGTCCTGAATAAATCGAAGGGTCTTATAGCACTTGAGACCCTTCACTGCGTTCAGGATGACGCAGAAATTGCGCAAACAATTTAACGACCCGCCGTGTTGCTGACACTGCGGGTCGTTTATTATTGGGCAGACGATTATGTCATCGCGAGCGCAGCGCGGCGATCCAGTGCCTTTAGATTGCCACATCGCTTTCCCCTGAAACGAAAGGCTCCTCGCAATGGCAGTGCAGATATAGGAGAGGGTTATGCCACAACAAATGACACTGGGTGAATTGGCGCACCAACTGGGTGCGGAGTTGCGCGGTGACGCCGCTTGCCAGATACACAGCCTTGCCACCTTGCAAGAGGCCACCGAAGGGCAGATATCCTTTCTGGCCAACCCCGCTTATGAGCGCTTTCTGGAAACAACCGAAGCGTCTGCGGTCATTCTCAGCCCAAAACTGGCGGACAAATACGGCGGCAATGCCTTGCTGCTGGACAACCCCTATCTGGGCTATGCCCACCTTTCCAGACTGCTGGATAACGCCCCCGAAACTGCAGCGGGTATTCACCCCGCCGCGGTGGTGGCTGCCAGTGCGCAACTTCACCCCAGCGTGTGCGTTGCCGCCAATGCGGTGATTGGCGAAGGGGTGGTAATCGGGGCCGACAGTGTTATCGGTGCTGGCACGGTTATTGGCGATAACACCACGCTGGGGGAGGGGTGTCGCCTGGCAGCCAATGTTACGGTTTACCACGGTGTTGCAATGGGCAGCCAGGTCACCATTCACAGTGGTGCGGTTATCGGTGCCGACGGCTTTGGCTTTGCCCCTGACAGCTCGCCTGAGTCAAAGGGCAGCTGGGTGAAAATTTATCAGCTTGGCGGTGTGGTGATTGGCAACCGGGTGGAAATCGGCGCCAATACCACCATCGACCGTGGGGCGCTGGGCAATACCGAGATCGCCGACGGCGTGATTATCGACAACCAGGTGATGATCGCCCACAACGTCAAAGTGGGTGAGCACACCGCCATGGCCGCCTTTACCGGTATTTCCGGCAGCACCACCATTGGTAAACACTGCACGTTTGCCGGGCGCTCTGGCTCTGTGGGGCATATTGATATTGGCGATAACGTACATGTGGCCGGAACCGCAGTGATAATGAAAAGTGTGAGTGAAGCTGGCGCCTACGGATCCGGTACCCCCACCAGCCCGATTCGGGAATGGCGCCGCAATTCCGCCCGATTCAACCAGTTGGACGACATGAGCAAACGCCTGCGCAGGCTGGAAAGGCGTTTCCCGGAAGTTGATGAATAAAGCTCCTGTCATTGCGAGGCCGCAGGCCGTGGCAATCTCATCCAGAATGACAGAGGAGCCAGTGATAGCGGCTTACTAAAGTCAGGCTCCCTGCTTTTTGTCATTCTGAGCGCAGCGAAGAATCTCTGTGCCAGTTCAAAATTCGAGATCCTTCGCTTGGCTCAGGATGACAAGTGAGCGGATTGTTAGCGTGCGACCTCAGACGTGCAACGTGCGGCCAGAGCCTCACTCCCAATCCGCCTCGCAATCCCCAAGCCAGTTGCATTATAATGCGCGGCTTGCTTAGGCCCCCGGTGGCTGAGAACTTTTTGGAGCACCCATGGATATCAACAAAATCAAACACTATCTGCCCCACCGCTACCCGTTTTTGCTGGTGGATCGCGTTACCGAGATTGAGTCCGGTGACCACATTGTGGGTTATAAAAACATCACCGCCAATGAAGAAGTGTTTAACGGTCATTTCCCCCAGGCTCCCATTTTTCCCGGCGTTATGATTGTTGAAGCGCTGGCGCAGATTTCCGGTATTCTCGGCTTTGCCGATGAGAAAGACGATCACGATGAAAACACCCTCTACCTGTTTGCCGGTGTCGATGGTGTACGCTTCCGCCGCCAGGTGGTGCCCGGTGACAAACTGGTGCTGGAGTCCAAACTGCTGTCCCGCAAACGCCATATCCTCAAGTTCGAGGCCCGTGCCACTGTAGACGGTGAGCTGGCCTGTGAAGCCAAATTGATGTGCGCACTCAAGCAGGTATAAACCTGTGATTAGCCCCCACGCGATTGTCGACCCGTCGGCGCTGCTGGCCGACGATGTGGAGGTTGGCCCGTTCTCCATCATTGGCCCCAATGTGGAGATCGGCGAAGGTACGGTTATCGATTCCCATGTGGTGATCAAAGGCCCCACGGTGATCGGCAAGCACAACCGTATTTTCCAGTTTTCCTCCGTGGGTGAAGACACCCCCGACCTGAAATACAAAGGTGAACCCACGCGCCTGGTGATGGGCGATCACAACACCATCCGCGAAGGCGTCACCATTCACCGGGGCACTATTCAGGACCGCTCCGAAACCACCATCGGCAACCACAATTTGCTGATGGCCTACGCTCATGTGGGCCACGACAGTGTTATTGGCAACCACTGTATTTTAGTGAATAACGTCGCCCTGGCTGGCCATGTGTGGATTGGTGATTGGGCGATACTGGCGGGTTACGCGATGGTGGCCCAGTACTGCAAAGTGGGCGCCCACAGCTTTACCGGCGCCGCCGGTTTTATCAATCGCGATGTGCCCGCCTATGTGATGGCTGCGGGCAATCCGGTGGAACCAAAAACTGTCAACGTGGAAGGTTTGAAGCGCCGGGGCTTTTCAAAAGATCAGATTCGCGCTATCAGCAAAGCCTACAAAATCCTGTACCGTCGCGGCCTGTCGCTGGAGGATGCGTTGGTCGAACTGCAAACCATGGCAGATGCGGAATCTGCGGTTCAGCCGATGATTGACAGCATTAAAACGGCTAAAGGCGGGATAATTCGCTAGTCCACCCCCGTTATTGCGGGCGTAGCAATGGCAACTTTCTTCTTGTCATTCTGAGCGTAGCGAAGAATCTCCTGATTTGATAAAGCCATAGAGATCCTTCGCTGCGCTCAGGATGACGACAGGTGCATTTGATGACTTCCGACACTTCAATCTTCACCATCGGCATAGTCGCCGGCGAAGCCTCCGGTGACCAGCTCGGCGCAGGTCTGATCGCCGCCTTAAAAAAGCGCTTTCCCAATGTCCGCTTTGAAGGGGTGGGTGGCGAAAAGATGATTGCCGAGGGCTTTTACAGCCTATACCCCATGGAGCGTCTGTCTGTGATGGGCATTGTCGAGCCCCTCAAGCGCCTGCCCGAACTGCTGCGCATGCGCGGTGACCTGTACAAACACTTTCGCGATACCAAACCCGCACTCTTTATTGGTATCGACTCCCCGGATTTTGTGATTCATCTGGAAGGTAAATTGCGCCGCGCCGGAGTGACCACCGCGCACTACGTCAGCCCCTCGGTGTGGGCCTGGCGTCAGGGTCGGGTAAAAACCATCGCCAAAAGCGTTGATCGCATCCTCACTTTGTTTCCTTTCGAATCCCGTTTTTACCAACAACATGGGGTTGCGGAAACCTGTGTGGGGCACCCGCTGGCAGATTCTTTGCCTATGGAAACAGACATGGCCAGCGCCCGCGAACGGTTGGGAATGACCGGTGACAAGCCGATAGTTGCCATTTTACCCGGCAGCCGTGGCTCGGAAGTGGCGCAATTGGGGCCTTTGTTTTTGCAAGTCGCCCAACGCCTGGCACAAAACGTTGATGGTATTCGCTTTGTAATCCCCGCCGCCAACCCTCATCGTCGCCAGCAGATTGATACTCTGGTGGAACAGTTTCCCGAGCTGGATATCACTGTTGTCGATGGTAATGCTCTGGGGGTGATGGCTGCGGCAGATGTTCTGCTGGTAGCCTCCGGCACCGTCACCCTGGAAGCCATGCTGCTGAAAAAACCCATGGTAGTGAGTTACCGCATGGGCAAAGGCTCTTACGCGATTTTTTCACGCTTGGTCAAAGTGCCCCATGTGGCCCTGCCCAATTTGCTGGCAGACAAGCGCCTGGTGCCGGAGCTGATTCAGGACGATGCCACAGTGGACAATATCAGCCGTGAATTGCTGGACTACCTCAGTAACCCGGAACGCACCGAGGCGTTAAAACAGGAATTTACTCGCCTGCACCAACTGCTGCGCCGCAACGCCAGCGAAACCGCTGCCGATGCACTCTCTAGCTTGATTCAGGGGAGTAGGGTGGATTAGCGCCAGCGTATTCCGCCAAAAAGTTATGGCAAAGAAAAAAGTTTCTGCTCCCGAACCTTACCGCGTCGACTACAACGGCCAGCTACTCGCCGGCGTCGACGAAGTAGGCCGGGGCCCGCTGGCCGGTGATGTAGTCACCGCAGCCGTCATACTCGACCCGTTACAGTCCATCGAGGGCTTGGGAGATTCCAAAAAAATCTCTGAAAAACGCCGCGAACAACTCTACCAGGAAATTACCCACAAAGCCCTGGCCTGGTGTGTGGGGCGCGCCAGCGTAGCGGAAATTGACCGCTACAATATTCTGCAGGCCACCATGATGGCGATGTATCGCGCCGTTACCGGTTTGTCGGTGCAGCCGGAATATGTGGCGGTGGACGGCAACAAAATGCCCAAATGGTCTTACCGTGGTGAAACCGTGGTAAAAGGCGACGCCAAAGTAGCGGAAATCGGCGCCGCCTCCATTGTTGCCAAAGTCACCCGTGATCGGGAAATGGCGGCTTTTGATCACGACTACCCCGGCTACGGCTTTGCCGCCCACAAAGGCTACGCCACCCAACAGCACACCGATGCCATCAAACGGCTCGGCCCCTGCGCGATTCACCGCCGCTCCTTCGAACCGGTAAAGGGCATGTTGGAGGTGGAGCAGTTGCCTTTAGTATGAGTTGACAGGGCGCGCTGCGCGCTTACAGCACGGGCTACGCCCTCACAGATAACAGGTTGTGTTTTCCTGTAGCGCGAAGCGCGTCCTGTCACCTGTATCCTGTTGCCTTTCTTGCTAGAATCCTCGCTCTACTCGTCACACCAAAAATCAGAATAAATATCTAGATATGACCCAGCCTTTCGTCCACCTCCGCCTGCACACCGAATACTCTCTGATCGACGGTCTGGTTCGTATCAAACCCCTGGTGGCTAAGGTGGCGGAGTTGGGCATGCCGGCGCTGGCGATTACGGATTTCTGCAATTTTTATGGGCTGGTGAAGTTTTACAAAGCGGTTCAGGGCAGTGGTATCAAACCCATTGCCGGCTGCGATTTGCTGGTGGCCGGTGAAGACAGTGAGGATGAACCCAGCCTGTTGACACTGTTGGTGCAAAACGGCGCAGGTTACAAAAACCTCACCAAGTTGATTTCCCGCGCCTATCAACAGGGTCAGTCTCAAGGTCGCCCGGTGGTGCAACCCCAGTGGATCAGCGAGTGCGCCGAGGGTTTGATTGCCCTGTCTGGTGGGCGTATGGGCAATGTGGGGCGGGCGTTATTGTCGGGTAACCGCGATCAGGCGGCCGAGTTTCTGAGTCGCTGGCAAAAAGATTTTCCCGACCGTTTCTATCTGGAATTACAGCGCACTGGCCGTCCCCATGAAGAACGCTACCTGCATGCGGCAGTAGATTTGGCTGGCGAAGCCGGTTGTCCGGTGGTGGCCACCAACGAAGTGTGCTTTCTGACCGCCGACGAATTCGACGCCCACGAAGCCCGGGTGTGCATTCACGATGGCCGGGTGCTGGACGACCCCCGCCGCGCCCGCAATTACAGCGAGCAACAGTATTTGCGATCCCCGCAAGAAATGGCCGAGTTGTTTGCGGATATTCCCGAAGCCCTGCAAAACACCGTGGAAATTGCCAAGCGCTGCACTTTGGATATCGAGCTGGGCACCTATTATCTGCCGGACTATCCCATTCCCGAAGATTTTGAAAACGATCCGTTTTTCAAAAACCACACTGCCTATAAAGAACTGGAAGATTTCGCCAAAAAAGCCATGGCGGGCAAGTGGCAGGGCCGGGAGGACAGTGCGGAATACAACGATATGGTGCGCACCAATGTGTTCTTCCAGAAAATTTCCTACGAGGGACTGGAGTGGCGCTTAACGGATATTCTCGATAAAAACGACCCGGATTACGCCGCCAAAAAACAGCCCTACAACGAACGTCTGCGTTTCGAGCTGAATATTATTATGCAGATGGGCTTCCCCGGCTATTTTCTGATTGTGATGGACTTTATCCAGTGGGCCAAAGACAACGACATTCCCGTGGGGCCGGGGCGGGGCTCTGGTGCCGGTTCCCTGGTGGCCTACGCCCAGAAAATCACCGACCTGGACCCGCTGGAGTACGACCTTCTGTTTGAGCGCTTCCTCAATCCGGAGCGGGTATCCATGCCCGACTTCGATATCGACTTCTGCATGGACAACCGCGACAAGGTGATCAGCTACGTGGCGGACACCTATGGCCGGGATGCGGTGTCGCAAATCATCACCTTTGGCACTATGGCGGCCAAAGCGGTGGTGCGGGACGTGGCGCGGGTGCAGGGCAAGTCTTACGGGTTGGCAGACAAACTGTCGAAAATGATTCCCCCGGACGTGGGCATGACCCTGGCCAAAGCTCTGGCGGGGGAAGAGGTGCTGAGGGAGTTTCTGGAAGGTGATGAAGAAGCCCAGGAAATCTGGGATATGGCGGTGCAGCTGGAAGGGGTGGCGCGCAACGTGGGCAAACACGCCGGGGGCGTGGTGATTGCCCCCACCTGTATTACCGACTTTGCACCGCTGTTTTGCGACGAATCCGGCGAGGGGTTGGTCACCCAGTTCGACAAGAACGATGTGGAAGACGCGGGCCTGGTGAAATTCGACTTTCTGGGCCTGCGCACCCTCACCATTATCGACTGGGCGCTGGATATGGTGAACAAAACCCGCGCTCGCAACGGTGAAGACCCGCTGGATATCAACACCATTGAGCTGGACGATAGCGACACCTTCAAACTGCTGAAAAAAGCCCAGACCACAGCAGTGTTCCAGTTGGAATCCCGGGGCATGAAAGACCTGATCAAACGCCTGCAGCCGGACAACGTGGAAGACATGATCGCACTGGTGGCCCTGTTCCGCCCCGGCCCGCTGGACTCCGGCATGGTGGACGACTTCGTCAACCGCAAACACGGCCGCGCGGAAGTGGCTTACCCGGACGCCAAATATCAGCACGACAAACTCAAGCCCATCCTGGAGCCCACCTATGGGGTTATCGTCTACCAGGAGCAGGTGATGCAAATCGCACAGGAACTGGCGGGCTACAGCCTCGGCGGTGCCGATTTGTTACGCCGAGCCATGGGCAAGAAAAAGCCGGAGGAAATGGCCAAACAGCGCAGTACCTTTGAGGATGGTGCTAAAGGGCAGGGGGTAGACCCGGAGCTGGCCATGAAAATCTTCGACCTGGTGGAGAAGTTTGCCGGTTACGGATTTAACAAGTCTCACTCGGCCGCTTATGCATTGGTGTCCTACCAAACAGCCTGGCTCAAAGCCCACTACCCATCGCAATTTATGGCCGCCACCATGTCGTCGGACATGGACAAAACCGACAAGGTGGTGACCTTTATTGAAGAATGCCGGGAAATGAACCGCATGCCCCTGCCGCCGGATGTAAACACCGGTGAGTTCTATTTTACCGTGGACGAGCAGGACAACATTATCTACGGACTGGGAGCGATCAAGGGTCTCGGCGAAGGCCCCATCGATAATATCCTGGAGGCCCGCAAAGAGGGGCCATTTAAAGATCTGTTCGACTTCTGTAACCGGGTGGACTCCCGCAAAGTCAACAAGCGCGCTCTGGAAGCTCTGATTCGCAGCGGTGCACTGGATCGCATTGGCCCCCAGCAGGAAGACGACTTAAGCCGCAGCCGCGCCATTATGCTGGCAGCCATGGAGGAAGCGGTGAAACTGGCGGATCAGAACGCCCGCAACCGGGACAGCGGCATGGGCGACCTGTTTGGCAGCACGCCCCAGGAAAGCGCTCCGGAAATCAGCTACACCAGTTTTAACCGGGTGCCTGGCCTGAGCATCAAAGAGCGCCTCAACGGTGAGAAAGACACCCTGGGCCTGTATCTGACCGGTCACCCGGTGGATGAATACGACCGCGAGCTGAAGCAGTTTGTCTCAGCCCGCATCAACGACTTGCAACCCAAGCCCAGAGAAGTGCAAGTGGTGGCCGGCTTGGTGGTGGATATGCGGGTGCGCAAAAACAAGAAGGGCGAGCCCTGGGCCAGTGTCAGCCTGGATGACCGCAGTGGTCGTATGGAGGCGCTGGTGTTTGCCGACCGCTTTCGCGACTACCGGGAAAAAATCGCCAAAGACGAGATTCTGGTGCTGGAAGGGGAAGTGCAGACGGATGACTTTTCCGGCGGTCTGGCGATTCGCGCCGAAACCGTACGAACCCTGTCCGATGCCAGAGACCTTGCGGTAAAACAACTGTCTTTGAGGTACAGCCCACAAAATCGCCAGGCAGACAGTGCGTCGCAATTGGCCGCAGTGCTGGCGGATTATCGCGGTGGTCCGGCGGCCATTACCGTGAATTGCCGCAACACCAACGCCAGTGGCGACGTGGCCTTGGGGGATAACTGGAAAGTATCAATACGGGACGACCTGCTGCATAAACTGCGGGAACAGCTGGGTGTGGACAACGTATCGCTGGCTTATGAAGGATCCAAGCTGAAAACCGCAGAGATTAAAGGGGCGAATCGCTACCGGCGGCGGGAATGAGGTTAATTCTGTCATCCTGAGCGCAGCGAAGGATCTCACAGGTTGCTGCTAGCACGAGATCCTCCGCTGCGCTCAGGATGACAACAAGGCAAAGGCTTATGACACCGCCCCCCCCCCCTCCCAAAACCAATGGGCATAGCCCAACCAACAAAGCTAGTGGCCATTTCAGGCAACAAATAGTACCCTACGCGCATCTGCCCCTACGCCCATATAAGTGCTTATAAAAGCGCCTATAATTGGCTTAAAAACAACGGGAAAAAACGCCGAATGAATCTCAATTACCTCGATTTTGAACAGCCCATTGCGGACCTGGAAGCCAAAATTGAAGAACTGCAGCTGGTTGGCAACGACAACGACCTCAACATCACCGAGGAAATTGCCAAGCTGCGGGACAAATCCCACAAGCTCACCGAAAGCATCTATTCCAGCCTGACTCCCTGGCAGGTAGTGCAGGTGGCACGCCATCCCCAGCGCCCCTACACCGTGGACTACATCAAACGGGTATTTACGGATTTTGATGAGCTGCACGGTGACCGCCACTTCGGTGACGACCACGCCATCGTCGGCGGCACTGCCCGCCTTAACGGTATGTCAGTGATGGTCATCGGCGAGGAAAAAGGCCGCGGCGTCAACGACAAAATTCATCGCAATTTCGGTATGCCCAAGCCGGAAGGTTATCGCAAGGCCCTGCGCCTGATGGAAATGGCGGAACGCTTCAAAATGCCGGTTATCACCCTGATCGACACACCGGGAGCCTATCCGGGTATCGACTCCGAGGAGCGCGGTATTTCTGAAGCCATTGCGCAAAATCTGGCCGTGATGTCACGGCTGCAAACCCCCATGATCTGCACCGTAATCGGCGAAGGCAGCTCCGGCGGCGCGTTGGCCATCGGTGTGGGCGACCACCTCAACATGTTGCAGTATTCCACCTACTTCGTGATATCACCGGAAGGCTGCGCCAACATCATTTGGAAAACCGCTGAAAAAGCGCCCGATGCGGCTCAGGCCATGGGGGTGACTTCAGATACCCTTGAATCCCTGGGTATTGTGGATGAAACCATCCCCGAACCCCTCGGTGGAGCCCACCGGGATATTGAAGCCATGTCCCAGACCCTGCGGGAACGCCTCAGCGCGCAACTGGAACACCTTAAAGACATTCCCATGGAAAGGTTGCTGGAAAAACGCTTCGAGCGTTTGATGGCGTACGGTAACCCAGAAGCCTGATTGCCGACCGTAGACCGTAGGGTGGATTAGCGCAGCGTAATTCACCATCTGAGCAAACGGTGGATTACGCTGCGCTAGGGGGTGTTAACAATTAATGAGTCACTACTGTTGTCCCTGAAAAGGCGTCAGTCAAGGCATGAGGAGTGCGGTTTGGTCGCTCCCCTCTCTATAGTGGGAAGTAGCGACGAATAACGCAGGATGACGCCTTTTCAGGGACAACCCGAAGGGCTGGGCTCACTTACTTTTGTAATGAAAGTCGCCCCAGCTGCGTTATCGGTCGCTTATGTAGAGTGACTACACAGCACTCCCTCTGCCTTGCTGGAGCAAAAAATGAACTCCAGCAGTAGCGGCTCATTAATTGTTAACACCCCCTAACCCACCCTACTTAATATGTTCACCACTGACCTCCTCGCCACCGATCTGCCCGCCCTGCAAGCGGCGGGGCGAGTTTTTGTCGGATACAGCGGAGGCCTGGACTCACACGTACTGCTACACGCATTGGCCTCCACCCTGGGGCCAGACAATGTCACCGCCCTGCATATCAACCATCAAATCTCCCCTAACGCCAATAACTGGCAAGCCCATTGCGCCGAACAGTGCCGTCAGCTGAATGTGCCACTGCAGGCATTTCGAGTGGCGCTGGAAGCTGGTGAAAGCCTCGAACTGGCCGCACGTAATGCCCGCTACGAAATTTTTGAAGCAGCTCTGGAAAGCGGTGATTTGCTGTTGCTGGCCCATCACGCCGACGACCAGGCTGAAACTGTACTCTACCGCCTGATGCGCTGCTCCGGCCCCCGTGGTTTGAGTGGAATACCACGCTCCCGCCCACTGGGTAAAGGGCAGTTACTACGGCCATTGTTGGGTATCGCGCGCAAAGATATTCACCAATATGCGCAGCATCACAACTTGCAATGGGTGGAGGACGAGTCGAATCAGCAGCTGACTTACGACCGCAATTACCTGCGTCACAATGTAGTTCCAAATATAGAACAGCGCTGGCCAGACCTTGCGAAGCGTCTTTCCCAAGTGGCGAGCCTGTGCGCCGACAGCGACGAACTCAATCGCCAGCTGGCGACAGCGGATTTACAGGCTGCCAATGAAAGGCAGGAGCGCCTCGGTGTCAGTATTGACCAGCGATCACTCACCCAATTGAGCCATCTGCGCCGCCATAACCTGATTCGCTTTTGGTTGCAAAAGCACGCTTATTCCATGCCTCCCAGAAATCGGTTGGAACGCATCCACCGTGAATTTCTGGACGCCAAAACCGATGCCAACCCAATCATCGACTTTTGCGACTGCCAGTTGCGCCGTTACAACAATCGCATCTACCTGCTGCCGTCTATGCCGCCACCACCGGATGCGCAAACAGAGGTTATCTGGGATGGTAAACAGCCTCTGCACATAGAGGGTTGCGGCCAACTAACCGCTGCTGAACCATTTGCCCAACCGGTAACCGTGCGCTTTCGAAAAGGCGGCGAACGCTGCCAGCCACACAGCCGCAATAGCTCGCAAACCCTGAAAAAGCTGTTGCAGGAATATCAGTTGGAGCCCTGGTTGAGGGAGCGGGTGCCACTGTTGTATGAATCGAAAAGTGATTTTCTGTTGGCCGCCGCGGATGTTTTTACAGCCGAATATTTACCTCGAATTTGGTGGTCAGTCATTTGAATCGGGTGGTTTCCATGAATCCATTCTGTTATCCTGCTCTCCCATCTTGATCGAGATGGGTTCAGGCGACTTGGCACCGTAAGGGGCCGTTCTGCAAGCCTCTCCTTCGCTGATTTAAGGGCACTTCTAAAAATTGATTGTGGCCTCTGCGCGATCTGACAAGCGTTATCGCAAGGCGGCTCGCGCAGGGCAAGGCTGGTTGTCCTTGGCAAGTGAGCCAACACCGCGATAACGCTTGTCAGGCCGCGCCCTTCGGGGCATTCAGGCTGATCCGCCCTCGGTGTTGCGCCTTCTTGACAGGCAATCAGCATGCCTGCGAAGCCGCGTCTTGATGGCGAATCAGCCTGAAAGCCAGAGGCCGCAAGCAATTATTAGAAGTGCCCACTATTCAAAACAATAACTTATTGCGTTAGTGCTGACTATTGATGGTGCTGCCGTTTTGCTGTTTGTGGCGTTTGGCAGTCCTGGATGGAATTTTATGACACGTTTTATTTTTGTAACTGGCGGTGTGGTTTCTTCCCTGGGTAAAGGCATTGCCTCCGCTTCTCTGGGAGCGGTGTTGGAGTCTCGGGGGCTCAACGTTACCATTCTCAAACTCGACCCGTACCTGAATGTGGACCCGGGCACCATGAGCCCGTTTCAGCACGGTGAGGTGTTTGTGACCGAAGACGGTGCTGAAACCGATCTGGACCTGGGCCACTACGAGCGCTTTCTGCGCTCGAAAATGAGCAAGCGTAATAACTTCACTAGTGGCCGGGTGTACGAAACCATTTTGCGGCGCGAACGCCGGGGCGATTACCTGGGCGGCACGGTGCAGGTGATTCCCCATGTCACCGATGAAATCAAACGCCGGGTGATCGTCGGTGGCGAGGGCTATGATGTGGCCATCGTCGAAATCGGCGGCACCGTGGGGGATATCGAATCGCAACCCTTCCTGGAAGCCATTCGCCAATTGCGGGTAGAGCTGGGCATGGAGCGCGCCATGCTGATGCACCTGACTCTGGTGCCTTACATCGCCACCGCTGGCGAAGTAAAAACCAAGCCCACCCAGCACTCGGTAAAAGAACTGCGCTCCATCGGCTTGCAGCCGGATGTGTTGTTGTGCCGCTCGGAAGTGGAAGTGAGCGAGTCGGAGCTGAAAAAAATCGCCCTGTTTACCAATGTGGAACAGCGCGCCGTGGTGCCGCTGCTGGATGCCAAAACCATCTATCACGTTCCCAGTTACCTGCATCGCTGGGGGCTGGATCAGTTTGTGGTGGATCGCCTGCGGCTGGAGTGTGGCGAGGCAGACCTGAGTGACTGGGAGTGGGTGGCGGACAACTTCCTCAACCCGGAAAAGGAAGTCATCGTGGCCATGGTGGGCAAATACATGGAGTTGCTGGATGCATACAAGTCCCTTAACGAAGCCCTCAGCCACGCCGGTATTCATCACAAAACCAAGGTGAAAATCAATTACATCAACGCCGAGGATGTAGAACAGAAGGGCACCGTTATTCTGCAAGACGCCGACGCCATTTTGGTGCCTGGTGGCTTTGGTCAGCGCGGGCTGGAAGGCAAAATTGCTGCCGTGCGCTACGCCCGTGAAAACAAGGTGCCGTACCTGGGTATTTGCCTGGGAATGCAGGTGGCGGTGATCGAATACGCCCGCAACGTCTGCGACCTGGGCAATGCCACCAGCACCGAATTTGACCCGGAAACCGACCACCCCATCGTCGGCCTGATTACCGAGTGGGTGGATGAAACCGGCCAGGTGGAAGTGCGCGATACGGATTCTGACCTGGGCGGCACCATGCGCCTGGGCACTCAGCAGTCGCTATTTGTGGAAGGTTCCAAAGCGGCACAGATATACGGCAGTGACGTGGCCAATGAGCGTCACCGTCACCGTTATGAAGTCAATAACAACTACGTGGCACAACTGGAAGGTGCTGGCTTGAAAATCGGCGGTTGGTCGGAAGTGAACCATCTGGTGGAAACTGTGGAAATTGCCGATCACCCCTGGTTCTTTGCCTGCCAGTTCCACCCGGAGTTTACCTCCACACCGCGAGACGGCCACCCCATGTTTTCCAGCTATATTCGCGCTGCCCTGGCACATCGAGGTGAAGCATGAATCAGGTCATCGAGGTTGCCGGAATCCCGGTTGCCAACCACAAGCCTTTTGCGTTGTTTGGTGGTATGAATGTACTGGAATCCCGCGACCTGGCGCTGCAAATCGCCGAACACTATGTGAAGGTGACCGGCGAACTGGGCATTCCCTACGTATTCAAGGCCTCCTTCGACAAGGCCAACCGCTCCTCGGTACATTCCTTCCGCGGCCCTGGTATGGATGAAGGCCTGAAGATTTTTGAAGAGATTAAAAACACCTTCAATGTGCCGGTGATTACCGATGTGCACGAAATTGAACAATGCCAGCCGGTAGCGGATGTGGTGGATGTGATTCAGCTGCCAGCATTCCTGGCGCGGCAGACCGACCTGGTGGAAGCCATGGCCAAAACCGGCGCGGTGATCAACGTCAAAAAGCCCCAGTTTATGAGCCCGCCCCAGGTCAACAATCTGGTGGACAAATTCAAAGAGTGTGGCAACGACAAGATCATGCTGTGCGAGCGCGGAGCCTGCTTTGGTTACGACAACCTGGTGGTGGATATGCTGGGCTTTCGCACCATGAAAGAAGTGAGCAACGGTGCGCCGCTGATTTTCGATGTTACCCACGCCCTGCAATGCCGCGACCCCATGGGCGCCGCCTCCGGTGGCCGCCGCCATCAGGTAGCGGAGCTGGCCCGCGCGGGTATGGCGGTGGGAGTGGCCGGGTTGTTTTTGGAGGCTCATCCCGACCCGGACAAAGCCCTGTGCGACGGCCCCAGCGCCTTGCCGCTGGACAAACTCAAACCGTTTTTGCAACAGGTAAAAGCGGTGGATGAGTTGGTGAAGAATTTGCCGGAGCTGGATATTCAGTAATCCCTGACAACCCGTCATCCTGAGCGCAGCGAAGGATCTCTCAGATTGGCTAAACCACGAGATCCTTCGCTGCGCTCAGGATGACAGAGAATTATTTACATACAGAGAGACCACCATGACAAATATCGCAGATATTCGCGCCTACGAAGTCCTCGACTCCCGCGGCAACCCCACCGTCGAGGCAGACGTTATTCTGGAAAACGGCATTGTCGGTTCCGCCTGTGCCCCCTCCGGTGCGTCCACCGGCTCCCGGGAAGCCCTGGAACTGCGCGATGGCGACACAAACCGCTATCTGGGTAAAGGCGTGCAAAAGGCCGTGGCCAACATTAACGGTACCATCCGCGAGCTGCTGGTGGGCAAAGACGTGACTGCCCAGCGCGAGTTGGACGCCGCCATGATCGCCGCTGATGGCACCGACAACAAAGCCAATTTGGGTGCCAATGCGGTGCTGGCAGTGTCCCTGGCAGCGGCCAAAGCCGCCGCACAAGCCAAGGGCATGCCTCTGTACGCCCACATCGCCGAAATCAATGGCAGCGCTGGCCAGTACAGTATGCCGGTGCCCATGATGAATATTCTCAACGGCGGCGAGCACGCCGACAACAACGTGGACATTCAGGAGTTTATGGTGCAGCCCGTGAGCGCGCCGACCTTTGCTGAAGGCCTGCGCATGGGGGCGGAAATCTTCCACTCCCTGAAAAAAGTGCTGGGTGCTCGCAACCTAAATACCGCCGTGGGCGATGAAGGTGGCTTTGCCCCTAACCTGGCCTCCAACGAAGAAGCCCTGGCGGTGATCGCCGAGGCGGTGGCCAACGCCGGTTACGAGCTGGACAAAGACGTCACTCTGGCTCTGGACTGCGCGTCTTCCGAGTTCTATAAAGACGGCCAGTACAATCTGTCCGGTGAGGGCAAACAGTTTGACTCCAATGGCTTTGCCGACTACCTGGCGGAACTGGTGGCCAAATACCCGATTATTTCCATCGAAGACGGCCTGGATGAGAGTGACTGGGACGGCTGGAAAGTGCTCACCGACAAAATCGGCGACAAGTGTCAGCTGGTGGGTGACGACCTGTTTGTCACCAATACCAAAATTCTCAAAGAGGGCATCGACAAGGGGGTGGGTAACTCCATCCTGATCAAGTTCAATCAGATTGGCTCGCTCAGCGAGACTCTCGATGCTATCCAGATGGCCAAAGATGCCGGCTACACCGCGGTGATCTCTCACCGTTCCGGTGAAACTGAAGACACCACCATCGCAGACCTGGCCGTAGCCACCGCTGCAGGTCAGATCAAAACCGGCTCCCTGTGCCGCTCCGACCGGGTTGCCAAATACAACCGCCTGCTGCGTATTGAAGCCGAGCTGGGTGGTGATAAAGCGCCGTATCGAGGCCGGTCAGAGTTTAAAAACTGACAGCGCTGACCACCTCAACACTGTCATCCTGAGCGCAGCGAGGGATATCTTTGATTGACCGCGGTATGAGATTCTTCGCTGCGCTCAGAATGACAATACGCAAAACGGCGGGGCTATCTGTATGTTGGCTTCGCCGTTTTGCATTACACTGCCCCCATGCGTTGGCTTATCGCAATTCTTGTCGTTTTCCTTGTCGCCCTGCAGTATCGCCTGTGGTTTGGCGAGGGCAGTGTTGCCCAAAAGGTGGAGTTGGAAAAAGCGGTGAAAGAACAACAGGCCATCAATCAAGAGGCAGCGGCTCGCAACCAGGCCATTGGCGAAGAAGTGAAAGCCCTGAAAAACGGAATGGATGCCATTGAGGAGCGGGCCCGCAGTGATCTGGGCATGATCAAGGACGGCGAGACCTTTTATATTGTTGTCGAAAAAGACAAAAAGAAAAAAGACAATGAATAACCCCACAGACAAACTATGGGCGGTGGTTCCCGCTGCCGGTGCCGGTCGCCGTTTTGGTGGTGACTGCCCCAAGCAATACCAGTCATTGTTGGGCAAAGCGGTTGCCCGATGGACCCTTGAGCGCCTGCTGGCGGTTGAGCAGATAACATCCTGTGTGGTGGCCATCAGCCCGGACGATCAATACTGGCCGCAGTTGGGGTTGCAGCAGCCCCGCATTACCGTCACTGATGGTGGTGCCGAGCGCGCCGACAGCGTGCGACTGGCACTGCAATGCCTTGACGGGCAGGCCGCAGATGGCGACTGGGTATTGGTGCACGATATTGCCCGCCCTTGTGTGCGGGTGGCCGACATTCACAATCTGTTGCAACAACTGGCGAATCACCCGGTGGGAGGTATCCTGGCGGCCCCCATTGCCGACACCGTAAAACGAGTTGCCGCCAATGGCTCTGTAGTTGCCACTGAAGATCGCAACCAGTTGTGGCGCGCACTGACACCGCAGATGTTTCGCTACGGCGCCCTTTGCAAAGCACTGGATAACGCCAAACAAACCGGCTTTCAGCCCACTGACGAGGCCTCTGCCATTGAACACGCCGGGGTAGGGCATCAAGTGGTGGCGGGCCAGAGAGACAATATCAAAATCACCCAGCCGGAAGACCTGGCCGTTGCCGCCGCCATTTTGACGGCACAGATGGAGGAATAACCCGTGATGCGAATTGGCCAGGGTTACGATGTACACGCCTTTGGTGACGGCGACCACCTGATGCTGGGGGGCGTTGCCATCCCTTACCGGCACGGCTTTGTTGCCCATTCCGACGGCGATGTATTGATTCACGCCCTCTGTGATGCATTGTTGGGGGCGGCGGCGCTGGGGGATATAGGCCGCCACTTTCCGGATACCGACCCGCAATACAAGGGCGCCGACAGCCGCCAGTTGCTGCGTCATGTGGTGGCGTTGCTGGCGGACAATGGCTGGCAGCTGGGCAATGCGGATATCACCATCGTCGCCCAGGCACCGAAAATGGCCCCCCATATTGACGGGATGACAAACAACCTGGCTGCCGACCTCAATGCCCGGCCAGGGCAGGTCAACGTAAAAGCCACCACCACCGAAAAACTCGGTTTTGAAGGCCGCAGTGAAGGCATTGCCTGTCATGCGGTGGTGCTGATTACCGCGAACCCGTCATCCTGAGCGTAGTGAAGGATCTCTTTGTAAGACGGCTACGAGATCCTTCGCTACGCTCAGGATGACAATAATAGTTGTAGGGTGGATTAGCGAAGCGTAATCCACCGCGTACTCGAACATGGCGGATTACGCTGCGCTAATCCGCCCTACGAAAAAACAAACATCGATGGATTTAAATTTCCCTTATGCCCACGGCGGCCCGCTGGGTGAGGCCAGCTTCCGCACCGAACCAGAAGACTTTGTGGTTGATGAGGCACTGGGTTTTGAACCCTGCGGCGATGGCGAGCACCTGTTATTGCATATTCGCAAATGCAACCAGAACACCCGCTGGCTGGCGCAACAGTTGGCGGATATCGCCGGGCTGCGGCCCGTGGATGTGGGCTATTGCGGCCTTAAAGACCGTCGTGCGGTCACCAGTCAGTGGTTCAGCCTCCATGTGCCAAAACAGCCAGTGGAGCTGGACCGGATCAATGCCATGGAAGGGGTCAATTTGCTGGCCAGCGCTCGTCACAATCGCAAATTGCGCCGCGGTGACCACGGGGGAAACCAGTTTGTCATTCGCCTGCGTTGCCTATCCGGTGATCAGCAAAAACTGCAACAACGCCTTGAACAAATCGCGGCCCAGGGGGTGCCCAACTATTTTGGTGAGCAGCGCTTTGGTCATCAGGGCAACAACCTGCGGGAATTTGAACAACGCTTTGTAGGGCAGTCTGGCGATGTTCGCGCCAACCATCGCAAGCGCGGCCGCCGCCCCGGTGGTGACGGCGGCATTGTGCTCTCGGCGGGGCGTTCCTACCTGTTTAATCGCGTGCTGGCGCAGCGGGTGGAGCAGGGCAACTGGTCTACCAGCTTGCCGGGAGAAGATATTCCCACAGGCGCCATGTGGGGCCGCGGGCGCAGTACCGCACCAGAAGCGGTAAGAGAGCTGGAACAAAAAGTGGCACAAGCGCTGCCCGGGTGGTGCGATGCGCTGGAGCACAGTGGGCTGACTCAGGAGCGCAGGCCTTTGCAGTTGCTCGCAGAGAATCTGCAATGGCAGTTTGATGGCGGGGATTTAACTCTCTCTTTTATGCTGTCACCGGGAATGTATGCAACGGCTTTATTAAGGGAGTTGTTGGTACTGAATGCGCCCGAGCCGTGATATAGTCGCGCAATCTTTTAAGAGCTGAAAAACAGGAGTCAACGTGAGTACCTTTGGGCTGTCTGCCAAAGTGGGGGGGGTTGGAATGACCTCGCAACGAACCCGCGAACGTCTGATTCAACGGCTGGTGGAGCAGGGAATTACCAGTCAGGCGGTGCTGGATGTTATTCGCAATACGCCGCGCCATCTGTTTTTGGACGAAGCGCTGTCGCACCGCGCTTACGAAGACACTGCTCTGCCCATTGGCCACAAACAAACCCTGTCACAGCCCTATATTGTGGCGCGTATGACCGAGTTGCTGCTGTCTCGCGGCCCCCTCAACAAGGTGCTGGAAATTGGCACCGGTTCCGGTTACCAAACAGCGGTTTTGGCACAATTGGTGGGGCAGGTGTACAGCGTGGAGCGCATCCGGCCACTGCTCAGTCGCTCGCGGGAACTGTTGCGCCGCCTGGGGTACCGAAATGTTACCGCGTCCCTTTCCGATGGCGGTTTTGGCTGGGCGGATTACGCCCTCTATGACGGCATTATCAGCACCG
This sequence comes from Porticoccus sp. GXU_MW_L64, assembly GCF_052983295.1. Taxonomy (NCBI): domain Bacteria; kingdom Pseudomonadati; phylum Pseudomonadota; class Gammaproteobacteria; order Cellvibrionales; family Porticoccaceae; genus Porticoccus; species Porticoccus sp. GXU_MW_L64. The sequence continues at coordinate 141,409 of NZ_JBRKJK010000010.1, forward strand.
CCGCGCCACAAACCCTGCCGGATGAATTGCTGCGCCAGCTGGCCCCCAACGGTGTGCTGGTGATTCCCATTGGTCCCGATGGCGAGCAGGAGTTGCGCCTGATTACCCGCGAAGGAGACAGCAATAATTTTTCCGAAGAAGTCATCGAGCCGGTGCGCTTTGTGCCGCTGCTCAGCGGTGTGACTCGCTAAGAGTTATCTGGACGTCATGCGCCGACCTGTTGACTACCTGCTGCTGTTTTTCAAAGGCGCTGCCATGGGAGCTGCGGATGTGGTGCCGGGTGTATCCGGTGGCACCATCGCTTTTATCAGTGGCATCTATCAGCGCCTGATCAATGCCATTCGCGCGGTCAATCTGGCCAATCTCAAACTGCTGCTGTCGGGCCGCATCAAGGATTTTTGGCAGGCCATCGATGGTACCTTTCTGTGTGTGTTGTTCTCTGGCATTTTGCTGAGTATTTTCTCTCTGGCAAAGCTGGTGAGTTACGGCATGGAGGAACACCCTGTTTTACTGTGGTCGTTTTTCTTCGGTCTGATTGTCGCGTCTATTATCTGGATGCTGGGTAACCTGGATCGCTGGCGCTGGCAGGAAGGACTGGCGATTGTTCTCGGCACAGTGGCGGCGGCGGGCCTGTTCTGGATGCCGGGGGCGGCGGCCAGCGAATCCCTGCTGATGATTTTTGCCGCCGGTGCGGTGGCCATATGTGCGATGATTCTGCCGGGTATTTCCGGCAGTTTTATCCTGGTATTAATTGGCTTGTATCCGGTACTGATAGAAGCCATCAGCGAATTACAATTGACGGTGCTGGTTGTCTTTGCCGTTGGCTGTGCGGTGGGACTGATGAGTTTTTCGCGGCTGCTGGGGTGGTTGCTGGAGCATTACCGCAGCATAACTCTGGGGTTGCTTACCGGTTTTCTGGTGGGCTCGCTGGCCATTGTCTGGCCCTGGAAAGAAAAGCTCATTGTGATGTTTACCGCCTCTGGTAAAGAGGTGGTTCTAAAGCAGCGCAATCTGTTGCCGGAGGAATACTGGCAGCTGTTTGGCGACGATCCGCAAACCTGGCTGGCAATTTTGCTGGCGGTGCTGGGCGTTGCATTGGTGTTGGGATTAGAGCGACTTGGAGGCCGCCATAAAAGCGTTTAACACCCCCTTGCTGCTGGCTGCTTTTTTGGGGCTGCAAGTGGCTTGTTCCAGCCACACTGTTGCCCCGGTTTCTGATCGCTATGTGGTGAGGCCCGATACTGTTGACAGCCATTGGGTGTCTCGCGGTGAGACCCTTTATTCTATCGCCTGGCGCTACGGCCTGGAACACCGCAAGCTGGCAGCCGCCAATGGCATCCGCGCGCCCTATACCATCTTTCCGGGCCAGCGTTTGACGCTGGATTTAACACAGACGGCCAAACCCCGGGTTGCCGCCTCAGCACCACAATCAACACCCGCCAAACCCGCACCGAAAAAACCGGCCAACAAGCCTGTAGCCAAACCTGTATCCAAACCAGCAGTACGCAACCCGCAACCCGCAACCCGCAATCCGAAACCCGCCACTGCCAGCAGCAAAGACTGGCGCTGGCAGTGGCCGCTGAAGGGCCGGTTGGTGCGTTATTACGACGCCAATAAGCGCTTTAAGGGTGTTTACTTGCACGCCCAGCAGGGTACCCCGGTAAAAGCCGCAGCCCCCGGTCAGGTGGTGTATGCGGGGAATGGCCTGCCCACCTATGGTCCATCGCTGATCATTAAACACAGCGACGCTTATCTGAGCTTCTACGCCCTTAACCGCAAACTGTTGGTCAAGGAAGGGGATCGGGTTTCCGCTGGCCAAAAACTGGCGGAAGTGGGGGGCGACATCAGCAATCGCGACCGCATCTATTTTGAAATTCGCCGCAATGGACAGTCCACCGACCCCATTCGATTGTTGCCCAAACGCTGATTGGCACTGTGTTGTTTATTAACCCGGCAATGCAAAAGGCGTCCTGCCTTTTGTATTGCGCGCTCAATAACTTTCACATAAAAGAAAGTAACGCACTTGCGCGGAAGTGCTTGATTTTATTGAGCTTGCGCTGGCTTTGCCAGCGGCGGCACATCTCTGTGCCGCATTATTAAACGCAACCTATAAAGTTGCCGGTTTAATATCTTGTCATTCTGAGCGTGCCGAGAATTCCACAAGGTTCGCTGCGCTCAGGATGACAGCATTCCACTGACATCGTATTATTCAACCCGGAACCCAATAAAAATTACGAGGGTTGAAATGGCGGATCGGAATACCGCAAACCAAAAGCCGACGGTAGCTGACACAGCGCCGGCGGAACGCAACGAACAGGTAATGGATGCTGCCAGCCTCTACATGAAAGAGATTGGCTTTGTGCCCTTGCTCACCGCCAAAGAAGAAGTTCATTACGCCCGCCAATTTCGCGCTGGTGACGAATCCGCCCGCAAGCGCATGATCGAAAGCAACTTGCGCCTGGTGGTGAAAATCTCCCGTCGCTACGTCAATCGCGGCCTCGCCTTGCTGGATTTAATCGAGGAGGGCAATCTGGGGCTGATGCATGCGGTGGAAAAATTCGATCCGGAGCTGGGTTACCGTTTTTCCACCTATGCTACCTGGTGGATTCGCCAGACCATTGAGCGGGCCATTATGAACCAGACCCGCACCATCCGCTTGCCCATTCATGTGGTCAAGGAAATCAACGTCTACCTGCGCGCCGCGCGCCAACTGGCGCAGAAACTCGATCACGACCCCAGTGCCGACGAAATTGCCGACCTGCTGGACAAACCCATCGATGAGGTTTACCGCATGCTGGGCCTCAATGAGCGGGTGGGTTCTGTAGATATTACACTGGGTTACGACAACAGCCGCACTCTGGTAGATACCATCGTCGATGAGCAGGACGGTGACCCGGAACACCTGGTGGAAGACAGCGATATGGTCGCCGCCCTGGAGCACTGGGTGGACGAACTGCCGGAAAAACAACGGGAGGTTATTGCCCGGCGCTTTGGCATTCAGGGTTATGAAGTGTCTACTTTGGAGCAAGTGGGCAAAGAAGTAGGCCTGACCCGCGAGCGGGTACGGCAAATACAGATAGATGCGTTAAAGCGGTTAAAGGAATTGCTGAAACGGCAGGGGCTGGATAGTGATACGGTGTTTGAGGAATGAGAATCCAGTTGCGGGTTACGGGTTACGGGTAACACCAAAACAGGAGCCAACGGCTCCTGTTTTAACGTGCGACGTCAGACGTGCGACCAAATCATCTTTCCAACAACGCCAATTTCCCCGGCTTGCCATCCCATTCCGCCGCATCTTCCGGCGCCTCTTTCATCTCGGTAATATTGGGCCACACTTCTGCCAATTCCGCGTTCAACTCCAGAAATACCTCCTGGTCATCGGGCAGTTCGTCTTCGGAGAAAATGGCATCCACCGGGCACTCCGGTTCGCACAGGGCGCAGTCGATGCACTCGTCCGGGTGAATCACCAAAAAATTGGGGCCTTCGTAAAAGCAGTCTACCGGGCACACTTCAACGCAGTCTGTGTGTTTGCATTTGATGCAGTTTTCACCCACCACAAAGGTCATGGTTTGTTCTCCTGAATTGGTATTGCTGTCATTGCGAGGAGCCTTTCATAAAAGAAAGGTGACGCGGCAATCTCTTGATATCGAAGTGCCTGGCTGGAGATCGCCGCGCTGCGCTCGCGATGACGGTGTTTAAAATCGCGCGCATTATACCTGTTTCAGAAACTCTTGCAGCTTATACAACTCATCCAGGGCCTGGCGCGGGGTGAGGTTGTTGGGGTCAATGGCGGAAATGGCCTGACGCAGCTTTTTGCCGCTGTCGTCCGCAAACAGTTCTGCCTGGGCCGGTTGCAAAGGGGCTTTGGCGGGTACCTGGGGTTCAACGGTCTGGTGGCTGGCGGATTCGAGAATTGCCAGCTCCTGGCGAGCCAGGGCCAATACGCTGTTTGGCAACCCCGCCAGTTTTGCCACCTGAATACCGTAACTCTGGCTGGCCGGGCCTTCCTGAATGGCGTGCAGGAACACGATGCTGTCGTTGTACTCGGTGGCGTCCAGGTGCACGTTGGCGACCGTAGCCAGCTTGTCCGGCAGGGCGGTGAGCTCAAAGTAGTGAGTGGCGAACAGGGTAAAGGCGCGCACCTGCTCCGCCAGGTGAATGGCACAGGCCCAGGCCAGCGACAGCCCATCGAAGGTACTGGTACCACGGCCGATTTCGTCCATCAACACCAGGCTGCGGTCAGTGGCGTTGTGGAGGATATTGGCGGTTTCGGTCATTTCCACCATAAAGGTAGAGCGGCCACCGGCCAGGTCATCAGAGGAACCAATACGGGTAAAGATACGATCCACCAGGCCGATGGTGGCAGCTTCTGCGGGTACCGGCGAGCCGATGTGGGCCAGCAGGGTAATCAGTGCCGCCTGGCGCATATAGGTGGATTTACCGCCCATGTTGGGACCGGTGATAACCAGCATGCGGCGGTCGTTGTGAAAGCTCAGATCGTTGGCCACAAAAGGAGTGTCCAGCACTTGTTCCACCACCGGATGACGGCCTGCCTGAATATTGAGCCCCGGTTCCTCGCTGAGTTTTGGCTGCATCAGGTTCAGGCTGTCGCCGCGCTCGGCCAGGTTGGTGAGTACATCCAGTTCCGATACCGCAGCCGCGCACATTTGCAGCGGCCCCAGTTGTTCGTTGAGGGTTTCCACCAGCGTTTCGTACAGCACTTTTTCCCGCGCCAGAGCGCGGCTTTTGGCAGACAGGGCCTTGTCTTCAAATTCTTTCAATTCCGGGGTGATAAAGCGCTCGGCGTTTTTCAGGGTCTGGCGGCGAATATATTCGGCGGGTGCCTGTTCGGAGTTGGCTTTGGTAATTTCGATGTAATAACCGTGCACCCGGTTGTAGCCCACTTTCAGGGTGTTGATGCCAGTGCGCTCGCGCTCGCGGGTTTCCAGCTGCACCAGATAGTCACCGGCGTTGGCGCTGATGCCGCGCAGTTCGTCCAGCTCGCTGTCGTAGCCTTGGGCAATTACGCCACCGTCGCGAATCACCACCGGCGGGTTGTCGATTACCGCTTTTTGCAGCAGCTCTACCAGCTCAGGGAATTCACCCGCTTCCCGCGCCAGTTGTGCCAGCTGCGGGGCCTCGGTCAATTTCAGTTCATTTTGCAATTGCGGCAGCACCGCCAGGGAGTCGCGCAGTCGGGTAAGGTCGCGGGGGCGGGCAGAGCGCAGCGCTACCCGGCCAAGAATGCGCTCCATATCCCCTACCTGACGCAGCTGTTCCGCCAGCAGTTCGTAGCGGTAGTTATTGCGCAGTTCGGCAACCGCCTGTTGGCGGCCCACCAGAATCTGCATATTGCGCAGCGGGCGATTGAGCCAGCGCTGCAACAGGCGGCCACCCATGGCGGTGTTGGTGTTGTCCATCACCGCCAACAATGTGTTGTCGATGCCGCCATTGAGGTTGCTGTCAATTTCCAGATTACGGCGGGTGGCGGCGTCGAGAATCACGCTGTCGTCGCGATTTTCCACAGAAATACCGCGAATGTGGGGCAGTTCGGTGCGCTGGGTGTCTTTGGCGTATTGCAGCAGGCAGCCGGCGGCGCACACCGCCAGTTGCAACTCCTCACAGCCAAAGCCACTGAGGTCGTGAGTACCAAACTGGCTGCACAGAAGGCGCTGGGCACTGTCGCTGTCGAACTCCCAGGGCGGGCGTCGGCGGGTGCCGGGGCGCTGTTCGATGGAGTCGATGGCAGGGAATTCTTCACTGAGCAGCAGCTCTGCCGGGTTCAACCGTTGCAGTTCCCCCAGCAAGCCCTCGCTACCGATAACTTCCTGCACCTGCAAGCGGCCGCTGCCGATATCCAGAGTGGCGATGCCAAAGAATTCTCCCTGGCAGACCACCGCTGCCAACAGGTTATCCCGGCGTTCTTCCAATAACGCTTCGTCGGAAATGGTGCCGGGAGTCACAATGCGCACCACTTTGCGCTCCACTGGCCCCTTGCTGGTGGCCGGATCGCCAATCTGTTCACAGATGGCGATGGAAACCCCTTGTTTGACCAGTCGTGCCAGATAGCCTTCCACCGCGTGATAGGGGACTCCGGCCATGGGGATGGGGTTGCCGCCGGACTTGCCGCGGGCGGTGAGGGTCACATCCAGTAATTGCGCAGCTTTTTTGGCGTCATCGAAAAACAGTTCGTAGAAATCCCCCATGCGATAGAACACCAGCTCGTTGGGGTGTTCGGATTTGATGCGCAAGTATTGCTGCATCATGGGTGTGTGCTGTTCGAGAGAAACCTGGGTGGTCATGGAGTGCAAAAGCCGGAAATGAAACAAGAGAATGAGATTCTACGGGATAAAGGTGATTGAACAAACTATAATCCGTGGCCATGAACAGTGCTGTTATTGATCTCGCTGAGCAGCTGGGTAGCCGGCTTTTGGACAAAGGTTGGCAGGCCACCTGTGCCGAATCCTGCACCGGCGGTGGCGTGGCTCAGGCCATTACCGCTGTGGCGGGCAGCTCCCGGTGGTTTGAGGCGGGCTTTGTCACCTATTCCAATGGCATCAAGCAGCAGTTATTGGGGGTGTCCGAAGGCACTTTGAACGAGCAGGGTGCGGTCAGCGAAGCGGTGGTCAAAGAAATGGCCGCCGGAGCCTTGCGGGTATCCGGCGCGCAACTGGCGGTGGCCGTCAGCGGCATAGCCGGCCCTGATGGTGGCACGGCGCAAAAACCGGTGGGCACTGTGTGGTTTGCCTGGCTGAGTCAGGGTGGCCAGTGTGTTTGCCGGTGTTGCTGTTTTTCCGGCGACCGGGGGCAGGTTCGCCAGCAGGCGGTAGAGTACGCCTTACAGGGGTTGCTGGAGCTGCTATAAATAAATTTACTGTATAACTATACAGTTTGGTTTTTTTGGTTTATATTGCCGATCAAGCACTGGTGATTTGTACAGTAATTCGAAAATGATGGGGGTATGACCCCAATACCATGAACAGCGAGGTAAAAGCGATGGACGCCAATAAAGAGAAAGCTCTGCAGGCAGCACTGACCCAAATTGATCGTCAGTTTGGCAAAGGCACCGTAATGCGCATGGGGGACCGGGAGCAGGTGGCTATCCCCAGTATTTCCACCGGCTCCCTGGGGCTGGACGTGGCCCTGGGTATTGGCGGCTTGCCGAAAGGCCGTATTGTGGAAATTTACGGGCCGGAGTCCTCCGGTAAAACCACCTTGACCCTGTCGGTGATTGCCGAAGCGCAAAAGAAGGGTGGCACCTGCGCCTTTATCGACGCGGAGCACGCCCTGGACCCCATCTATGCGGAAAAGCTCGGCGTCAACGTGGAAGACCTGATTCTCTCCCAGCCGGATACCGGTGAGCAGGCGCTGGAAGTCACCGATATGCTGGTGCGATCTGGTGCCATCGACGTACTGGTGGTGGACTCGGTAGCGGCGCTGACCCCAAAAGCGGAAATTGAAGGGGAAATGGGCGATCACCACGTGGGCCTGCAAGCGCGCCTGATGTCCCAGGCGTTGCGCAAAATCACTGGCAACATCAAAAATGCCAACTGCCTGGTGATCTTTATTAACCAGATTCGCATGAAAATCGGTGTTATGTTCGGCAACCCGGAAACCACCACCGGCGGCAACGCCCTGAAATTCTACTCTTCGGTACGCCTGGATATCCGCCGCATCGGTGCGGTGAAAGAGGGCGACGAGGTAATGGGCAATGAAACCCGCGTCAAAGTGGTGAAAAACAAGGTATCTCCCCCCTTTAAGCAGAGCGAGTTCCAGATACTTTACGGCAAAGGCATTAACCGCCAGGGCGAAGTGATTGATATGGGCGTCAAACTGGGGCTGGTGGATAAAGCCGGCGCCTGGTACTCCTATAAAGGCAGCAAAATTGGTCAGGGCAAGAACAACGCCTGCGAATATTTGCGTGAAAACCCTGAGATTGGCCAGGAAATCGAAAGTGCCATTCGCAGTCAGCTACTCAATGCCACAACTGCCAGCGAAGAAGACAAAGGGCCGGAACTGGTTGACTGATCAGGCTCTTAAAAGCCCCGCACCTTCGCGGGGCTTTTAGCTGAGGCAATAGAATGCCCGATGTGGATATCAATACAGTCAGGCTAACCGCCATGAACCTGCTGGCTCGGCGGGAGCACAGCTTGAGCGAGCTGCGCACCAAGTTAGTGGCACGTTATGGCGAGTGCAGTGAAATTGCCCCGGTTTTGGATGCCTTGCAACAGCAGGGACTACAGTCTGACCAACGCTTTGCCGAAGCCTTTTTACGCAGCCGCCTGCGCAAAGGGCAGGGGCCGTATCGCATTCGCAATGAATTCAAGCAGCGGGGTATACCTGCGCAGGTGGCCGAGGAGCTGTTTCAACAGCAGCAAACAGACTGGTTTGAACTTGCCCGCCAGGTGGCTCAACGTCGTTTTGGTGAGGCAAGCCCGGCGGATATCAAAGAACACAGCAAGCGAGCCCGCTTTCTTCAGTACCGGGGTTTTAGCGGCGAGCAGATTCGCTATGCTCTGGAATCGCGGCCACAGGAATAACCTGTCTGTGTCACCTGATTGCACGGTAGGCACCGTCAACGAATCCTTATACACTTCCGTTCTGTAAGCAGCTATTACCTGTTGGGAGTTTGATGTGTCGAAGCGTTTTGCAGCACGATACCTGATTATTGCCTTTGTCTGTCTGGCGGCCCGGGCTGTAGCGGAAGAACAGTCACTGCCGGATGATTACCACCTTGATCCCAAAAAATGGGGCATTCACAACGGTTGTATCAGTACCAATCGCATCCGCAGTATGAACTTTGTCAGTGATCAGAGTGCCGTGCTGAAAATAGCGGGCAAAAAGTACATTCTGATGACACTGACCCGCCCCTGTCACGGGGTACAGCGCCGGGGCATTTCCTATGAAACTCGCACCGGCAAACTATGCGCCCGCTTTGATCGAATTACATCCATGGAGACAGGGCTAAGCTGCCAGATAAAGAGCTTTGAGCCCTACCTGTTGCCGGAAGAAGTCAGTGACGCAGAGGTGGTGGATGATTGATCGCATCCAATTGCGGATCTTGTCATTGCTTGTCGGGTTGCTGTTGTCTGTACTCTGTCGGGCCAATGATTCGGCAAATGAATTGCCGGGTATCATACTCAGTGGTGAATTTCAGCAGGGTGGCCTGATACTGGGGCGCGCTAACAAGGGTTTTCAGGTGCGTGCTGATGGCAGGCTTTTACAGCAAAGCCCGGAAGGTGTTTTTCTTCTGGGTCTGGCGCGTAGCGCCCCTGAACAGATTTCGCTGACATCTGTTGCCCCCAGTGGTACAGAAGTATCCAGGAAATACCCGGTTGCGCAGCGGGACTACCGTATACAACGTGTGGATGGTGTTCCCCAGCGCACCGTAGACCCTCCGGCCCCGGAAGTGTTGGTGCGTATTCGCAAAGAATCCGCCCAGGTTAAGAAGGCTCGCAGCCGCCGTGACTCGCGCCAGGATTTTTTGCACGGCTTTGCCTGGCCCTTAAAGGGCACTATCACCGGTGTTTACGGTAGCCAGCGCATCTACAATGGTGTGCCGAAAAGCCCCCACTACGGTATTGATATCGCTGCACCGCAAGGGGAAGTGGTGCGTGCCCCGGCCCCCGGTGTGGTGTCGTTGGTGCACGGCGATATGTACTATTCCGGCGGCACTCTCATTGTCGACCACGGCCACGGCCTGTCATCCACATTTATTCATCTCAGTGAATCCCTGGTTGTCGAAGGCCAGCGGGTTAACGCAGGTGAGCCAATTGCCAAAGTGGGTTCCACGGGTCGTTCTACCGGCCCCCATCTGGATTGGCGCATGAATTGGCTGGATGTGCGTATTGATCCGCAGTTAGTGCTGAAAGCGTTACCTTCCAGTCGGCAGGTGACAGGTGACAGATGACAGCCGTGGAGTTGTTTAGCGCTTTCCCGTAAAATCGCCCTCCTCAGTTTTTGATGTGACCCCCGATGGATAAGAAACTACTCAGCATTCTGGTGTGTCCGGTGACCAAAGCGCCGCTGGAATACGACCGTGATAATCAGGAATTGGTGTGTCGCGCCAGTGGCCTCGCGTATCCTGTTCGCGATGGCATTCCAGTGATGCTGGAGAGCGAAGCCCGCCCCCTGAGCAGCGACGAAAAACTGAAGTAAGCAACCATGTCTGAAATCACCCTGTTTACTCGCATTATCAATCGCGACATTCCTGCGGATATCGTCTATGAAGATGAACACTGCATTGCCATCAAGGATATTGCTCCAAAGGCACCGGTTCACTTGCTGGTAATCCCCAAAAAGCCCATTCCCCGTTTGGTGGATGCCAACGAGGAAGACAAGGCGCTGCTTGGTCATTTGATGTTGGCTGCCGGGGAAGTTGCTCGCCAGGCGGGAGTAGGGGATGGCTTTCGCTTGATTGCCAACAACGGCGCCAGTGCCGGGCAGACGGTATTTCATTTGCACCTGCATATTCTGGGTGATAAAGAATTTTCTGAAGCTCAGCTGGGCTTTTAAAGTCTGTAGACACAATCGCAACTTGACGGACCTCCCCCCACGGTAGCGGGGCAGGCCCAACTATTTGAGAACAAACGATCCATGAAAAGCGCAGAAATCCGCGATGCCTTCCTGAACTTTTTTGCCAGCAAAGGCCACAGCGTAGTTGAAAGCAGCTCGCTGATACCTGGCAACGACCCCACCTTGCTGTTTACCAATGCGGGCATGGTGCCTTTCAAGGATGTTTTTCTGGGGGACGAAAAGCGCAACTACAGCCGCGCTACCAGTTCCCAGCGTTGTGTACGTGCCGGTGGCAAGCACAACGACCTGGAAAATGTCGGCTACACCGCTCGCCATCACACCTTCTTTGAAATGCTGGGCAACTTCAGCTTTGGCGACTATTTCAAGCGCGATGCCATTCAGTACGCCTGGGAGTTTCTCACCAAGGTGCTGGGCCTGCCTGAAGAACGCCTGTGGGTAACAGTGCATGTTTCAGACGATGAAGCGGCGGATATCTGGTTAAAGGAAATGGGTGTCAGCCCGGAGCGCTTTTCTCGTCTCGACGAAGACAATTTCTGGGCCATGGGTGACACCGGCCCCTGCGGTCCCAGTTCAGAGATTTTTTACGACCATGGCGAAGACGTTCCCGGTGGGCCTCCTGGTAGCGAAAATGACGATCTGGATCGCTATATCGAAATCTGGAACCTGGTGTTTATGCAATACCAGCGCGATGCTGATGGCACCATGACGCCACTGCCCAAACCCTCCATTGATACCGGTATGGGGTTGGAGCGCATTGCCGCAGTGATGCAGGGAGAGCACAACAATTACGACATCGATCTGTTTCGCAACCTGATCGCCGCCGCTGCAGAGGTGACCGGCGAAGCTGCTCTTGGAAAAGAGGGGCTGCAAAACAAGTCACTAAGAGTCATTGCCGACCATATTCGCTCGTCAGCATTTTTGATTGTCGATGGTGTACTGCCATCCAATGAAGGCCGTGGCTATGTGCTGCGCCGCATTATCCGCCGCGCGCTGCGCCAGGGGCACAAATTGGGCGTCAGCGAACCATTTTTCTATCGCCTGGTGGCGGCACTGGTGGCGGAAATGGGAACGGCGTACCCGGAGTTGGCCAGTCGCCAGGGGCAGGTAGAAAAAGTGCTCAAAGCCGAGGAAGAACAATTCGCCAAAACCCTGGACAAAGGCATGGCGGTGCTGGAGCAGGCGCTGGCCGATATGTCGGGCAGCGAATTGCCCGGTGAGGTGGTGTTTCAACTCTACGACACCTATGGCTTCCCAACGGATCTCACCAACGATATTTGCCGCGAGCGCAATTTGAGCATAGATATCGACGGTTACCAGAAACAGATGGACGCGCAAAAAGCCCGCGCTCGCGCTGCCAGCAACTTTTCTGTGGATTACAGCGCATCGGTGAACCTGGAGGGCAGCACTGAGTTTGCTGGCTATCAGCAGTTGCAACAACAGGGTGCCGTTACCGCACTGTTGGTGGCTGGAGAATCAGTGCAACAGCTGGTGGCGGAGCAGGAAGGGGTTGTGGTGTTGGATCGCACCGCTTTTTATGCCGAGGGTGGTGGTCAGGTGGGCGACAGCGGTTATTTGGAGCTGGCCAATGGCCGTTTTGAAGTTCACGACTGTATTGTGCAGGGCGACAATCATTTGCACGTTGGCGTGATGCAGCAAGGTACGGTGCAAGTGGGCGATCAAGCCTCCAGTTCTGTGAATGCAGATGTGCGCACAGCCACCGCGTTGAACCACTCCGCCACCCACTTGTTACACGCAGCACTGCGCCAGGTGTTGGGCGATCACGTTACCCAGCAGGGTTCCCTGGTGGATGCAGAGCGTCTGCGCTTTGATTTCTCTCACTTTGAAGCCATGAGTGCAGAACAGGTGAAGCAAGTCGAACAGATGGTGAATACCCAGATACGCCGCAACACGCCGGTAACCGCTGAAGTCATGTCTATGGAAGCCGCCAAAGAGAGCGGTGCCATGATGTTGTTTGGCGAAAAATACGGCGACGAAGTGCGGGTGCTGACCATGGGCGATGGCTTTTCTGTGGAGCTCTGTGGCGGTACCCATGTGCAGCGCACCGGCGATATTGGCCTGCTGCGCATTACCGCAGAATCCGGTATTGCCGCCGGTGTACGGCGCATTGAGGCAGTAACCGGTAGTGGTGCCATTGCACTGTTCGACCAACTGGAAACTCGCCTGCAAGCGGTTGCCGCTACCGTAAAGAGCTCTGTGGCGACGGTGGAAGACAAAGTGATTCAGTTAATGGAGCGGCACCGGGATTTGAGCAAGGAGCTGGAAGCGGCTAAAGCCAAACTCGCCAGCTCTGCAGGTGGTGACCTGGTGGCCCAGGCACAGGAAGTTGGAGGCGTGAAAGTTCTGGCAACCGTGGTTGAAGGTGTTGACGGTAAAGCCCTCAGAGATGTGATGGATCAAATCAAGTCCAAACTGGATAAGGGGGTTATCTTGCTGGCCGCTGTCAGTGGCGACAAAATCTCTTTGGTGGCGGGCGTTACCAAGCCGGTTACGGGCCAGGTAAAAGCGGGTGATTTGATGAAGTTTGTTGCCGAGCAGGTGGGCGGCAAAGGCGGGGGCCGACCGGATATGGCCCAGGGCGGCGGCACCGATGTAGCGGCGCTGCCAGCGGCAGTGGACAGTGTGCTTGGTTGGGTGACTGGCAAGTTGCAGTAGCATTTTGTCGATTTGATGACACTATTATTGGAAGCGCCCTTAACTTTCTCATCAAATTGCTGTTTAATCGCTCGTTTTTTACGAAATTGCAGATTAGGGCAATTATTTAACCAATGAATCTGATTGTTCAAAAATACGGTGGAACTTCCGTTGGTTCGGTAGAACGCATCGAGGCAGTGGCCGACAAGGTGGTGGACTTTCACCGTCGTGGTCACTCCATGGTGATTGTGTTGTCTGCCATGAGTGGTGAAACCAATCGACTGATTGGCCTGGCCAAAGAAATTCATCACGAACCCACACCACGGGAAATGGATGTGCTGGTGTCTACCGGCGAGCAGGTAACCATTGCGCTGCTCACCATGGCACTGCACAAGCGCGGCTGTGATGCCCGTTCTTACACCGGCTCGCAAGTGCGCATCCTGACCGATGGCGCGCACACCAAGGCACGAATTGAAGATATTGATGTCCATCGTATGAACAGTGATCTTCAGCAGGGCCGCGTGGTAGTCGTTGCCGGCTTTCAGGGCACTGATGCCGAAGGAAATATCACCACTTTGGGTCGCGGTGGTTCGGATACCACAGCGGTTGCTCTGGCGGCTGCACTGAAAGCGAATGAATGCCAGATATATACCGATGTGGACGGCGTTTACACCACAGACCCACGGGTAGTTCCCAATGCTCGCCGCCTCGATACCATTACCTTCGAGGAAATGCTCGAACTGGCCAGCGAGGGTGCCAAAGTGCTGCAAATCCGCTCTGTGGAATTTGCAGGTAAATACAAAGTGCCGCTGCGCGTGCTGTCCAGTTTCAGCGATGGCAGTGGTACCCTGATTACCTTTGAGGAGAACGAGGAGATGGAAAAACCGGTTGTTACCGGCATCGCCTTCAACCGCGAAGAAGCCAAAGTGACTGTGCGCGGAATACCGGATCATCCCGGTGTGGCCTACAATGTACTTGCCCCAGTGGGCGAAGCGGGTGTGGATGTGGATGTTATCTGTCAGAATGTGGCAGAAGATGATGCGCCGGCGTCACTGACGTTTACTGTCAATCGCAGTGAACTGCCCCAGGCACAAGCGGTTGCCGAACGCGTGGCGAAAGAGCTGCAGGCGAAAGCCGTTGAAACCGATGACCAGATCGCCAAACTGTCTGTGGTGGGCGTGGGCATGAAATCCCACTCCGGCGTTGCCTCTACCATGTTCAAGGCGCTGTCGGACCACAATATCAACATCCAGCTGATTACCACCTCCGAAATCAAAATTACTGTGGTGATTGAGGAAAAATACCTGGAACTGGCGGTGCGTGCCCTGCACGATGCTTTTGAACTGGACGTGGCAAAAAGCGACACATAAAATCAGTCGTTAATAGAATAGTGGGCTATTCTTGATATAGAAAATTGAAACAGGACGTTAAAACAGGATTTTTGGAAAAAGAGTGCACTTGGCTCTTTTTCTGGAAGGGTGGTTGGCCAATAACAATACAACAGGCCAACCTGTAAAAGCAGCGGTGTGGACACCGCAGGAAGCAGTATAGGAGTTATAGCATGTTAATACTTACTCGCCGTGTCGGTGAAACCCTGGTTATCGGTGATGACGTTACCGTTACCGTATTGGGTGTTAAGGGCAACCAGGTACGCCTGGGGGTCAATGCACCCAAAGATGTATCGGTACACCGGGAAGAAATTTACCAGCGTATTCAGCAAGAGAAAATGATGCAGGGGCAATCCTGAATCATCTGTTGTTAAGCGGTAATCGAACAAAGGCGAGGAAGCAATTTCTCGCCTTTGTTGTATCTGCAAAACCGTCAATAAAAATGCCTGTGGTGGGGCGGTTGCACTTCAACCAAATCCATGCGATATCGGCGAACTTTGTGCATTTGGCAAAATTGCCGTAGGGTGGATTAGCCTGCGAAGCGGCGTAATCCACCATAGCGGCGGCCATTCTCTCAGGGCTTATTTTGCAAAGGCTGCGTAGATGGCAATAACGGCAATAATCAGGATAACGCCCGCTATCCTGGCGCCTTTCCAGGGCGTCATATCAATGGAGGTGTTGGTTTCAAGCTCCCATGCCTCTGCGCGCGGAGCCACTTTTGAGGCGATAAACATAATCGCCACCAGCGAGCCAAAAACAATACCCATCAGGTGGAAGTTGCTGAAGCCAGTCAGTTGCTCAACAGATGCGCCACCGTGGGTTGCCGGATACACAATCAAGCCGGCAACCAACACAACAAGCCCGATAACCAACGAATAGAACGCGGCACTGGAAGGTACACGCTTGTTCAGCATGCCCATGACTACCACGGAAAAAATCGGGATGAAGTAAATGCCGTTCATGGTTTGCAGGTAGCTGAAAATACTCGAAGTTTTGGATAACAGCGGCGCGCCTATCATGGCGGCAATGGCGATGACCGTGACGAACAACTTGGCGGTTTTAACGGTCTGCTCGTCACTGGCCTCGGGGTTGATGGAGTTTTTGTAAAGGCCGATGGAGAACAGCGCAGAGGTGGAATTAAGTGCGGCGTTAAAAGAGCTGAGAATGGCGCCGACCATGACCGCGGCAAAGAACCCGGAAAGCTGGGGCGGCAGTACCTCGGAAACCAGTTTGCCGTAGGCGTCGTCGTTGCTGACGCCCTGCCCGTAAAACAGGTGGTAGGCAATCAGGCCCGGCAGCACCAGGTAAACCGGCCCAAGCAATTTCAAACCGCCGGTCAGCAGCACACCTTTTTGCCCTTCCGCCAGACTGCTGGCGCCGAAGGTTCTTTGGATAATCTGCTGGTTGGTACACCAGTAAAACAGGTTTAGCAGGGCAACACCGGTAAACAGCGTAGCGAATGGCACTTCCGAGCCGGCTTCACCAGTTGAGTCCATTCGTTCGGAGTGCTCGGTGTTCAAAATTTCCCAGCCACCGGCAATACCGGCGTCTCCGCCCAGTACATACAAGGCGAACGCGGCAATCATAAAGCCACCGATAAGCAGGCCAACACCGTTGATGGTATCGAGCACCGCCAGGGTCTTCAGGCCGCCAAACCGTGAGTAGCACATACCCGCTGCGCCAATGGCAATACAGGTAACAAGTAACAGGGTAAATTCACTCTCAATACCGGTCAGGCTGCGCAGATCCATAATGTTTATCAGGCCTTTGGCGCCACTGTACAGCACAATGGGTATAAGCAGCAGCGCATAGGCAGCAAGAAACACAGAGTTTGTCAGCGCCTGGGTTCTTTTATCAAAACGCTGCTCCAGGAATTGCGGTACGGTGGTGATTCCCGAACGCAGAAATTTCGGCAAAAAGTACACTGCCATCAGCACCAGAGCGACCACCGCGATGACTTCCCAGGCCATAACGCTCAAGCCGTTCTTGTAGGCTGAGCCATTCAGACCGACCATTTGCTCGGTGGACAGGTTTGTCAGCAGCAAAGACCCGGCAATCACCGGAAAGGTCAGGCTGCGACCCCCGAGGAAAAATCCGTCACTGCTGGTGCGTTCGTCATTGCGAGTAATGTACCAGGTGAGGCCGGCGGCAAAGAGCGTGAAAAGTAGGAAGGATATAATGGTCATGCTGGTTTCCCCATAATCAAAAGGGTTGGGTCAATGGTTCAGACTCGGTTGATCTTATAATTAGATGCGCCGTTCCCCGGTTCCTGAACAAACACTCAGTTACAAATATACAAGTGGCAGACGTAAATTTCGACAGATCGGGTTCAGCTGTTCCCAAGGCGGTGAAAGCGGGATGTAGAGCCTCTCAACAGGTCACAGAATCTATCAAATGAGCAGTCTAACGCAACAGGGTTCCCCTGTCCTGTAAAAATATCATATTTATATGTCGGAAGTTATTGTTTCAAGCCGTAGCTTATGGGAGTGCTTGAGATTTGGGGGTCACAAGGAATAGAGGCAAGAGCCAGTTTGAAGGCTATTCAGAAGAAGCTACCGATGAAAAACCGGATAAAAAAAAGGCTGATAAATAAAGAAATTTATTTATCAGCCTTTTGTATGGCGACCCGGAAGGGACTCGAACCCTCGACCTCCGGCGTGACAGGCCGGCATTCTAACCAACTGAACTACCGGGCCGCTGTTCTTTCCTGTTCTTTGCAGAACGTCACTTACTTGCCTGTCACAAATAAGGCTCTACACCTTATAAAGTAAGTGGTGGGTGGTACAGGGATCGAACCTGTGACCTACGGCTTGTAAGGCCGTTGCTCTCCCAGCTGAGCTAACCACCCCTCGAAAGAGATGCGCATTCTACCCAATTCCGATGGTCTGTCAAACGGTTTTTGAAGAATTTTTTAGCGCAGCAAACGCTATACACAGGCCCATTGCAGGACTACCATAACCCGCCTGTTCAACCCTTGGCCAACCGACTCAAAACAACGGCAATCACCATGGAAATATTCAAGGAATTCAGCTTCGAAGCAGCCCATCGCCTGCCCAATGTTCCCGAGGGGCACAAGTGTGCACGTCTTCATGGGCACTCCTTTCTGGTGGCTGTTTACGTGGCGGGGCCGGTTGGCGACGACACCGGCTGGGTGATGGATTTTGGCGATATCAAGGCGGCGTTCAGGCCAATCTATAATCAGCTGGATCACTACTACTTGAACGATATTGAAGGCCTGGAAAACCCCACCAGCGAGAACATCGCCCGCTGGATTTGGCAGCGTTTGAAACCGGAACTGCCGGAGCTGTCAAAGATCGTGATTCGAGAAACCTGCACCAGTGGGTGCGTTTACCGCGGCAGTTGATTTTCATTGCCCAACAGGTTGCTCAAGGCCTGGGACAGTTCCGGGTACAAAAACTGAAACCCGGCATCGGTTATTTTCTGCGGCATTACTCGCTGCCCACTCAATAGTAATTCTTCCGCCATTTCGCCAAATAATAGTGTCGCTACCGGTGCTGGCATTGGCAACAGCATGGGGCGATTCAGGGTACTGGCCAACTGTTGGCTGAACTGTCGGTTGGTCACAGGCCAAGGGGCCGTAGCATTCACCGCCCCTCGCATTTGTGGGTGATTCAGACAGTGGGTGATCATACCTGTCAGGTCGTCGATATGTACCCAGGAAAACCACTGATTCCCCGTGCCCAGCTTGCCGCCCAAGCCCAGTTTGAAGGCTGGCAACATGCGCGCCAGAGCCCCTTCGTCAGCTCCCAGCACCACGCCAATTCGCAGGTAGCAAACCCGGCAGCCAAGACTGGTAAAGGTGCTGGCCGCGGCCTCCCAATCGCGGCAAAGGCGGTGGGAAAAGCAATCCTGACCTCGGGACTGTTCGGTTAACGGCTCATCCCCCCGGGGCCCGTAATAGCCAATTGCAGAACCATTGATTAACACCTGGGGGGGCTTTGGCGCCTGCACAAAATAATCGTACAGTCGTTTGGTGGTCTGAATGCGGCTGTCGCGAAACTGTTGTTTGCGGCGCTCATTCCAGCGCCCTGCGGCCAACGGTTCTCCCGCCAGATTGATAACCCCCTGAAAGGCTGTGGCGGAATCCAGCTCCGCCAGGGATGAGTATAGCCTGACGCCATCGGGCATATCCGCAGAAACTCCAGTGGGGCGGCGGCTGATCACATGCACGCCATAGCCCTCTGCCAGCAAACGCCGGCAAAGATACTTGCCGATAAAGCCCGAACCACCGGTTACCAGAATCTGCTTTGAGTCCATAATTAGCCATTGAAGCCACTACATATCAGTAACATAGCAAAGTTTTAAAAAGCGGATATCAAAAGTTGCTACGGAATTGTCGCAAGGCCGCAAAATTTCATTGCATTGCCGTGGCCAATCAGTATCATATGCGCCTCTTTCGGGGCGTAGCGCAGCCTGGTAGCGCACTACACTGGGGGTGTAGTGGTCGCAGGTTCAAATCCTGCCGTCCCGACCATTATTGAGAGATGGGCGTCCGCAGGACGATCCCGCAGGGACGAGAGCCGCAAGGCTCGAAGCAACGCGCACCGGTGCGTCTTCAAGGTTGAAGGAACTGCCGGAATACAACTTTAACGGTGAGCTGGCCGAGTGGCTGAAGGCGCACCCCTGCTAAGGGTGTATACGTTGATCCGTATCCAGGGTTCGAATCCCTGGCTCACCGCCATAAAAAAAACCCAGCTCTCGCGAGTTGGGTTTTTTTATGGCGGTGAGCCAGGGTGAGGACGCTGGCGGTTCGACAAAATGGCAGGACAGCCATTTTGTAACCCTTGGCTCTGAATCGCCCCGGGTTGATCGGAGGCAGTTTAATTTGAGTCATGCGGCTTCGCTTGACTCGGTTTGATAATACAGCATTTCATATTCAGCCGGAGGCACATCGCCGATGGGTCGAAGCA
>NZ_JBRKJK010000011.1:0-149529 GCF_052983295.1 Porticoccus sp. GXU_MW_L64
ATCGACTTTGACGGTGCTCCAGGAATGGGTGCGCACCAGTTCGGTAAAGTAGTCTTTGAGCTGTTGCTCCGACAGGTGTTCAGGGCATTGATCAAAGAACTCGGTGATGCGGCGTACGGATCGGGAATAGACATCGATGGTGGTTTTGGCTTTTCCCTGACGGTGCAGAGCGTTAACATGGTGTTGGTACAGAGATTGGTAACGTTTTTTCTGTGCTGTGTTCATGGTAGTTCCTCCAGTCGTCGCACTCGGGAGTGAGTGCGTGGAGGAAGTATCGGAGAGAATTCAGGCGTGGGGCAGCTGCCGCGCAGCGGCTTCGTTCAACAAGTAAGTCAAGCTGACGCCTGGCGGCGCAGCTCACTTAGGCGTTACATTCACAAAGGATAAATAATGAAAGTTTTTAAAATTTTACTCTGTACCTTTATTTTTCTAAGCGTCAATTCACATGCAGAAGACACTATTAAAATTCAATTTGGGTCGGGAACCATGCTTGTAGAACTGCCTTTTTTTATGAAAAAGCCAAACTTGTCACAGAATGGATTTATGGCGTTAATCGACGATGAAGGCCTTTATAAATTAGAAATGTCCAAAATAGAAGTAGGAGACGATATGCCGGATGGATTTGGTATGTACGCCGTAAAGAAAATGGCTGAAGGGCGAGGCCTAGAAGTTAAAAATTTAGGTGACCGTATTCTTTTGCAAGAGCCTTTTGTACAGCACGGTCAAGGGAAAGAAGGTGTGCGTAATACTAACTTTAGTATCGGTTTAAATAAAAGTATCGTTACTATGACTTTAACCACTCCGCCTAATGAAATCATTCCAGAGGATATGGCCAGTAAAATTAACGCAGCCGTTAACTCAGCTATTACTACTGTTGCTGAGCTTTAAATGTAACAAGTGCCTCTTGTCTACCGCTGCGCGGTTGGGACAATTCTCACTTCGTTCAAATTGCCCGGATTAAAGGGGTCGGAGCCCTTTAATACTAATTGAAACTCCGTCCCGGGTGACGCTTTGCTCTACCCGGGCTACTGGCTAGTGCATATGCCGCTGCCGCGCCTGTGGCATGGGTTTGTAACGGCGGCCGAAGGGCAGCCTTATCAGCAGTAGCAGCAATTCGTACAAAATTGCCGCCAGCACCCCCGCTCCCAGGCCGCAGACAGCGGCGTTGGTATTCAAGGGCAGGTTGGGGGAATAATGGCTCCGGGTATCCGCCAGCAGCTGACGGTCGCCGTGCAGGGCAACAAACACCAACTGGCCCCAAAAATCCGTTTGCAAACTGTTGCTTTCCAGGCGAAACCGCTGCAAGCGCTGATGGCTATTGCGAATGGCGTCGGCACCCCACTGAAAGGAGGGGTTGTTCTCGGAATCGTAGAGGTCGATCAAGTCTTCGATTGAGCCGCCGTGAAACTCGTCTGCCGCTTCCTGATATTTGCCAAAATTGGCTTCCACTTCCACAAGGTGCGCATCCACCCGCTTGACGTACTGATCGACAAAATTGGGTACCTGCACCCCCAGCATAACCGCCGCCATAAAGACGATCATCGACAGGTAGTGATTGAGTTTGCTCATGGCTATTCCTTGCGCTATGTAAGGTTTTAATGCAATGGACGAGAAACCTCATCATAGCCGATAATACGCCGTTATTCAGAGCACCGGGTTCACACTGGAACACACATGCAGGAATTTGCCGTCATTCTTATCAGTACCATTCTGGTGAACAACTTTGTGCTGGTGCAGTTTCTCGGCCTGTGTCCGTTTATGGGGGTGTCCAACAAGCTGGAAAGCGCCATCGGTATGTCGGCAGCCACCACCTTTGTGCTCACCCTCGCCTCCATTGCCAGCTACCTGGTGAATGCGTTGTTGCTGGAGCCCTTGGGCATTGAATACCTGCGCACCATCGCCTTTATTATGGTGATTGCCGCCGTGGTGCAGTTCACCCGCCTGTTTATCGAAAAAACCAGTCCGCTTTTGTATCGCACTCTGGGGGTTTTTCTGCCTCTGATCACCACCAACTGCGCGGTGCTGGGTGTGGCGCTGCAGAACACCGTCAAGGTACACAACTTTTTCCAGTCCGCACTGTACGGCTTTGGCGCGGCGCTGGGCTTTTCCCTGGTATTGATTCTGTTTACCGCCATGCGCGAGAGGCTGGCGGTGGCGGATGTGCCCACGCCATTTAAAGGTGCGGCCATTGCCATGATTACCGCTGGTTTGATGTCGCTGGCGTTTATGGGTTTTGGGGGGTTGGTGTGAAGCATATTGCAGTTGGACGTTGGACGTTGGACGTTGGACGAATCGCCAAGCTCGCCTACGGAGCGGCTCGTCAAACGTGCGACGTGCGACGTGCGACGTGCGACCAAGGCTTTTGCTGATGGACAGACTCTACGATATCGTCGCCCAGGAGCCTCTACTGGCAGCACTGTACGCCCTGGTGGGGCTGGCGATTCTGTTCGGTGGCGTGCTCGGCTTTGCTGCGGTGCGTTACAAGGTGGACGGCGACCCCATTGTCGATCAGATCGACGAACTGTTGCCGCAAACCCAGTGCGGCCAGTGTGGGCACCCGGGCTGCCGTCCCTATGCCGAAGCCATTGCCAACGGCGAGGCCATCAACCACTGTCCTCCCGGTGGCCAGGACACCATCGACGCCCTCGCCAACCTGCTGGGGGTGGAATCCATTCCCCTGGATGCAGAGCACGGTGAAGAAAGCGAGGTGCCCACCGTGGCTTACATCCGCGAGGATGAATGCATCGGCTGCACCAAATGCATTCAGGCCTGCCCGGTAGACGCCATTCTCGGCGCCGCCAAACTGATGCACACCGTCATCGCCGATGAATGCACCGGCTGCGACCTCTGTGTGGAGCCCTGCCCGGTGGACTGCATCGACATGATTCCGGTAGCCACCACCATCGACACCTGGAGCTGGCAGCGCCCCGGCCTGATTGCCACCGACCGGCAGGGGGAGGTGGCACCATGAATAGCAAAACAGGGAACAGCATCCCCATCTACAACATCCCCGGCGGTATTCACCCGCCGGACAACAAACACCAATCCCTGCAGCGAGAGCTGGGGGCCCCACCCCTGCCCGACGAACTGGTGGTGCCGCTCAACCAGCACAGCGGCGCCCCGGCAAGCGCCATCGTCAAAGTGGGCGACAAAGTGCTCAAGGGCGAGAAAATTGCCGAGCCCTCGGGCAGTGTCAGCGCCGCCGTGCACGCACCCACATCCGGTACGGTAACCGCTGTCGGCCTGCACCCGGTGGCCCACCCCTCCGGCATGAGCGCCCCCTGCATCAGCATTGAAAGCGATGGCAAGGAGCAATGGTGCCAGCGCAACCCCGTGGACGATTTCACCAGCCAGTCGCCACAAACCCTGCTGGCCGCCATTCGCGATGCCGGTATTGCCGGGCTGGGCGGTGCCGGCTTTCCCAGCCACATCAAGCTGTCGGCGGCGGACAACGGCCAGACCATCGACACCCTGATCATCAACGCCACCGAATGCGAACCCTACATCACCGCCGACGACCAGTTGATGCGCAGCTACCCGCAGCAAATTGTCACTGGCATTCAGATACTGGCCCATATTCTCGGCCAGCCAACACGCATTTTGATTGGCATAGAAGACAACAAACCTCAAGCCTGCGCTGCCCTGCAACCCCACCTGCAGGGCACCGGTATACAGCTGGCCGAATTCCCCACCAAATACCCATCCGGTGGCGAAAAACAGCTGATACAAATACTCACCGGCAAGGAAATAACCAATGGCCGCCTGCCGGCGGACATGGGCATTGTCTGCCAGAACATTGGCACCGTGCACGCCATCTACCGGGCCATTGTCGAAGGCACCCCGCTGATCTCCCGCATTACCACAGTCACCGGCGATGCCTGCAGCGAGCCGCAAAACCTGGAAGTGTTGATCGGCACACCCATACAACATCTGCTGGCACACTGCGGCTATCGGCCACAACAGGGCCAACCGGTGGTGATGGGCGGCCCCATGATGGGCTTTGCCCTGCCCGAGCTCAGCGCCCCGGCCATTAAAACCACCAACTGCCTGCTGGCACCCAGTACCGCGGAAATGCCGCCGCAACCACCGGCGCAACCATGCATTCGCTGCGGCCTGTGCGCCGAAGCCTGCCCCGCCAGCCTGTTGCCGCAACAACTGCTTTGGTACGCCCAGTCCGGCAACCAGCAACGGCTGCAAGCCCACAACCTGTTTGACTGCATAGAATGCGGTGCCTGCGCCTACGTGTGCCCCAGCCATATTCCCCTGGTGCAACACTACCGCGCTGCCAAGGCGGAGTTGCGCCAGGGGGCGCGAGACAGAATCAAAGCCGACCGCGCCCGAGAGCGCTTTGAATACAACAAACAACGCAAACAGCAGGCGCAAGCGGAAAAAGCCGCCAAGCGCGAAGCCCGCCGCATCGCCGCTGAACAGGCCAAGGCCACACTGACACAGACACAGGCCCAACAACCCGCAGCTGGCCAGGCCAGCGATGTGGTGCAGGCGGCGCTGCAACAGGTAGCGGCAAAGCAGGCGTCACCGGGCCAGCAAAAAGCCAAACTGGAACGCAGCGTCAACAGTGCCGCAAACCGCTTGCAACGGCTGGAGAAAAAGCTGGCGGATGGTCAGGCTGACAGCAGCGATACACCACTGACCGACGAACAAATCAGTGGCTACCAGGCACAAATTGAAAGCGCCCGCCTGAAACTGACCGAGGCGCAGCAAAGGCTGGATCAATTCAACAGCGAACAACAGCCGGACCTGGAGGGCAAAGTCACCGCCAAAGTGTTGGCGTCACCCAAACAAACAGCGGATAACAAAATAGCGTCGCTGCAAAAACGCCTGGCGGGTATTGAGGAAAAACTGGCCGCCTGCGACGACAAGGATTTGCGTCAGGCTCTGGAAAACAGCGCCAGCAAATTCCGCAGCAAATTGCAGGATGCCCAACAGCAAGCCGCCACGCTGACATCCCATAGCGACAGCGACAAACCGGTGACCGACCCGGCGACAGTCGCCGCCACCCGTCAGGCGTTGGCCGCCAGCAAAAACAAAACGCCGCTGACGCCACAGCAGCAGGTGGAACGCCTGCAGCAACGCATTGACAAAGCCGAGCAGCGCCTGGCCAAACTCAGCGACCCAATACAGATAGACGCCCTGCACACTTCCCTGGCCAATCTGAAACAAAAACTGATCGACGCTCAACAGGCCGCGGAAAAATGATGCACGCCTCACAACAACCGGGGTCATCCCCCCATACACACACCGGCCGCAGCACAACCCGGGTGATGCAACTGGTGCTGCTGGCCACCCTGCCGGGCACTGCGGCACTGGTATGGCATTTTGGCTGGGGCGTATTGATCAATGTGCTGCTGGCCAGCGCCACCGCCATTGCCAGCGAAGCGGCCATATTGACAATACGCCGCAAGCCTGTGGGCTTCTACCTGAAGGATTGCAGCGCCTTGGTCACTGCGGTTCTGCTGGCGCTGGCGTTGCCACCACTGGCCCCCTGGTGGCTGGTTATCACCGGTACCCTGTTTGCCATCGTTATCGCCAAACAACTGTACGGTGGCCTGGGTTACAACCCGTTTAACCCCGCCATGGTGGGTTATGTGGTGTTACTGATTTCCTTTCCGGTGGAGATGACCCGCTGGCTTGCCCCGGCAGCGATTCTGCCAGCAGACACGGAGTTACCCGGGCTGATGCACAGCCTGTCGCTGGTGTTCACCAGTACTCCGGTGGTGGATGGCATGAGCGGCGCCACCCCGCTGGACCTGTTCAAGCACAACAGCGGTCAACTGGTGGAACAATTCTACGAAAGCCAGCCGCTGTTCCACCAAGGGCGCTGGGCCGGTGTGGGCTGGGAATGGGTCAACCTGGGCTTTCTGGCCGGTGGCATTTTTCTGTTGTGGCAGCGCATTTTTACCTGGCATGCACCACTGGCCATGCTCGCCACTCTGTTATTGCTGTCGCTGATTTTCCACGATGGCGGCAGTTCACACAGCCTGGGCTCCCCGGCGTTGCATCTGCTCAGTGGCGCCACCATGTTGGGTGCGTTTTTTATTGTCACCGACCCGGTAACATCCGCCACCAGTAACATGGGGCGCCTGGTTTACGGCGTTCTGGTCGGCCTGCTGGTGTATGTAATTCGCGCCTGGGGCAACTACCCGGACGCGGTGGCATTCGGGGTATTGCTGGCCAACTTTGCCGCGCCCTTTATTGACTATTACACCCTGCCGCGCAGCTATGGCCACCAGCGCCGCCGCCGGGCCACCGAGCAGCAGGAGTAAAGCCGTGTTTACCGAACGGGTTTCGATTCGTAACAACAGCCTGATTCTTGGCGCGGTGGCCCTGATTACCGGCACACTGTTGGCCACCACCTACACCGCCACCAAAGACAACATTGCCCTGGCTCAACGCCAGGCGGAACAGAAAGCACTGCTGGAAATTCTGCCCCTGGATCAGCACAGCAACGACCTGCTGATGGATGTGGTGCCGATACCGGAACAGCACCGGGAATTGCTGGGGCTGCAACAGGGTGGCCGCATTCACATCGGCCGCGACGCCACCGGCAATGTCACCACTGTGATTTTCCCCACCGTGGCAGCGGACGGCTATAGCGGTGCCATCAAACTGATTGTGGGCATTCATGTGGATGGCACCATCGCCGGTGTGCGCATTACCGAACACCGGGAAACACCGGGTCTGGGTGACAAGGTAGAACTGAAAAAAAGCGACTGGGTACTGGGCTTTAACGGCAAATCCCTGTTTCAGCAGGGCATCGGCGCCTGGGCGGTGAAAAAAGACGGCGGCGAATTCGACCAGTTTACCGGTGCTACCATTACGCCTCGGGCGGTGGTTAACCAGATCAGGCAAGCGCTTTATTACTTTGAGCAGGACAAAGAGCGCTTATTGGAACAGGCCGGGCGGTCTACCGATGGTGCAAAATGAATCGGGTATTGCACTACTGTCATTCTGAGTGCAGCGAAGAATCTGCTTGTTTGTTCAAATCCTGAGATCCTTCGCTACGCTCAGGATGACAATAAAACTTAAGGCAATCAAAACACAAAACGTAAAACATGAGCGAAACACACAAAAACAGTTACCGCAGATTGGTCGTAGACGGCCTGTGGAAAAACAACCCGGCACTGGTACAGCTGCTGGGGCTGTGCCCGCTATTGGCAGTAACCGGCTCGGTGGTCAACGCCCTGGGGTTGGGGCTGGCCACACTGTTGGTGCTGGTGGGCTCCAATGTGGTTGTGTCACTGGTGCGCCGCCAGGTATCCGATGCCGTGCGCCTGCCCGCTTTTGTAATGATTATCGCCACCTTCACCACCTGCACCGAACTGCTGATGAAAGCCTACACGTTCGAGCTGTACACCGTGCTGGGCATTTTTATTCCGCTGATTGTTACCAACTGCGCCATTCTCGGCCGCGCCGAAGCCTTTGCCAGCAAAAATGGCGTATGGCCGGCGGCGCTGGACGGCCTGATGATGGGCTGCGGTTTTGCCCTGGTACTGCTGGCCATTGGCGCGGTGCGGGAACTGCTGGGCAGCGGCACCCTGTTTGCCGACATGCAACTTTTATTCGGCCCCGCTGCCGAAAGCTGGGCTATTCGTATTCTGCCCCAGGACTACAACTTCCTGGTGGCCATCCTGCCGCCGGGGGCGTTCCTGGTGACCGGACTGTTGATCGCTTTAAAAAACAGCATCGACCACCACAACGAAAAACGCGCCGCTGCCAATAAAGACCCTATAGTGGCCGGCAGTAAACGCATCAGAACCACGGAGGTGACAGACCTGTGAAAAAAACCACCACCATCGCCCTGCTCAGCACTGCTCTGCTAGTGGCCTGCACCGACAAAACCACCATGAACGACAACCTGACAAAACCCTCTACGGGCCACCCCCCTGTTGCAAAAAAAGTCCCCCATGAGATGACCATCCATGGTGATACACGCATAGACAACTATTACTGGATGCGCGACGACCAGCGCAAAGACCCGCAAATGCTCGCCCACCTGGAAGCGGAAAACGCTTATGTGGAAGCGATGATGGCCCACACCACCGGCCTGCAGGAAACCCTGTACAACGACATGGTCAGCCGTATCGACAAGGACGATTCCTCAGTGCCCGTAAGAACCAACGGTTACTGGTACACCCGGGAATTTAATGGCGATAACGACTATCCCATCTACAGCCGCCGCAAAGACACAGCGGATGCACCACGGGAGGTGCTGTTGGACATCAACCAGTTGGCCGCAGAGCACGCCTACTTCAGCCTGGGCAGATACTCAGTCAGTCCGGACAACACCACTCTGGCCTATTCCTCCGACACCCTCAGTCGGCGCATTTACGACATCCAGTTCAAAAACCTGAAAACCGGCGAGCTGCTGGCAGACACCCTCACCGGCACCGATGGCTCGATGGTTTGGGCCAACGACAACAAAACCATTTTCTACATCAAAAAAGACCCGGTCACCCTGCTGGGCTACCAGGTGTACCGCCACACCCTGGGCACCCCCCAATCCGACGATGTGCTGATGTATGAAGAAACCAACAACGAACTGTACATAGGTATTTCCAAATCCAAAGACGGCAGCACCCTGTACATTTACCAGGATGGCACCAATGAAGAAGCCATGCTGGTACTGGATGCCAACACACCGCAGGGCGAGTTCAAGCACTTTCACCCCATGGAAGAAAACCTCAAATACAGCGTGCAGAAAAATGGCGAATGGTACTACGTGCACACCAACTGGAACGCGAAAAACTACCGGCTGATGAAGGTGCACCAAAGCAACACCGCCGACAAAAGCCAATGGCAGGATGTGGTTGGCCACAATGCGGACGTTTACCTGCAAGCGGTGGAATTGTTTACAGAGCACGCGGTACTGAGCCGGAAAGTCCGTGGCCAGACCGAGCTGAGCATTTTGGAACTGGGCAGTGGCAACAGCCGCCCGATAGCGTTTGACGAATCCCTTTACGTGGCAGGATTTGGTGCCAACCCGGAACTGAACAGCGACACCGTGCGGGTAACCTATACTTCAATGACCACTCCCGGCAGCACTTACGACATCCGCCTGACAGACGGTGAAAAATCCCTGAAAAAGCAACAAAAAGTGCTCGGTGATTTCGACCCGAGTGATTACGACGCGGAACGACTTTTTGTCACCGCACGGGATGGCACCGAAGTGCCAGTCAGTCTGGTGTACAAAAAGTCCCTGTTTAAAAAAGATGGCAGCAACCCCCTTTGGCAATACGCCTATGGGTCTTACGGCTCCACCATCGAACCAGAGTTTCGCGCCTCGCGCCTGCCCCTGCTGGATCGCGGCTTTGTGTACGCCATTGCCCACATTCGCGGCGGCAAAATGCTTGGCCAACAATGGTACGAGCAGGGCCGCATGTTTGAGAAAATAAACACCTTTACGGATTTTATCGACGTTACCAAAGCACTGGTTGAACAGGGCTACGGCCACAAAGACAAAGTTATTGCCCAGGGCGCCAGCGCCGGCGGCTTGCTGATGGGCGCGGTGGCCAACATGGACGGCATGCTGTATCAAGGTATGCACGCCGGGGTCCCATTTGTGGACGTAGTCACTACCATGCTGGACGAAAGTATCCCCCTTACCACCAACGAATACGGCGAATGGGGCAACCCCAACAACAAAGACAGCTACGACTATATGCTGTCCTATTCCCCCTACGACCAGGTGAAAGCGCAGGACTACCCCAATATGCTCATTACCACCGGCCTGCACGATTCACAGGTGCAATATTTCGAGCCGATGAAATGGGTAGCCAAACTGCGGGAATTAAAAACCGACAACAACCGCCTGCTGTTTAAAACCGACCTGGAAGCGGGCCACGGCGGTGCATCCGGGCGCTTTAAAAGACTGCACGAAACGGCGCTGGTTTACGGGTTTATGTTTGATTTACTGGGGATTGAGAAGTAATCCCACATGTCATTCTGAGCGTAGCGAAGAATCTCGTTATTTAAACAACCATGAGATCCTTCGCTACGCTCAGGATGACGGATACTACTCCTTAAAAAAGTCGACCAATATAGCTTTCCCGAATTCAAATGAACAAATCATCGCTTCTTGAGAATCTGGCGGCAGTGATTTTTGGCAGCGTTCACATTCCGATTTCATTTTTAGCATCAGAGCTTTCTCTCAAGGCCGGGGCTGCCCATAAATATCCATGCCGGGCCAATCAATAAAAAAGCCAGATCGGTAAAAAACGAAGGGCGCTTCCCCTCAACATGGTGGCCGATAAACTGGGCAACCCAGGCAATGACAAATACCGCCAGCGCCAGTTGCCACAACCACCCCAGAGAAGCATCAATCAACGCGCACAACCCCCAGCACAACAGGGTAAACAACAGCATACGCGCCAACACCGGCCTGGATAATTTCCCGTAAAACGCCAGTGCCGGGATCACAACAATAAATGCCAGACTGATACCAAATACCGACACCGACCACAGCAACGCGGTAATCGACCAATAAATAGCGGGCACCGCAATATTGTGGATGCGCTTATTGGTGGGGTGCTGATGGCTTTCCGCGTATTGCTCAAACCATTGTTGTTGAGTTTTCAAAACCACCTCTCTTGATTTTCTGTCATTCTGAGCGAAGCGAGGAATCTCGGAATCGTGTTCAGCCTTGAGATCCTTCGCTACGCTCAGGATGACATGCAACGAATATGTTAGCCCGCAATGCTTACACCTCTTCCTCTTCTCCATCGATAATAAAACCGATGCGGCGGCGAAATTCTTCCTTCTCTACCTTTTCCACATAACACAGCAACTGCACGCTGGACTGGTGAGACAGCAGCATGCAAGGGCTGCCGTTGATGGTACCTTCGATGCGAATGCCGTGAAAGCTCTCCTGGGCCAGCCTCAGTACGTTAATCTGAATACCGCCATTGAGCACCGCCAGAATTGCCGGCTGCTGGTCTTGAGGTAACTGGTTGCGCCACTGAATCACCGTATCTGCCAGGCGGCGCATTAATACACCGGCGGAGCGGTAATCGTTGCTGACTTCTTCTTCACTGGGCGCGGGGGCAATGCTGGTGTGAGGCAACGGCACATTGGCAATAGTGGGCACGCATACCATGCCCATGGACTCTACTGCAGCGCGCATGGCTTCGCGGTTGGCCTGCTCCAGGGTTTTGTCGTGCTCGCTCATAATCACTTCCACTCTACGGTTTCGGCCCATGGTACCACCACCGCCACCATGCTTATCAAGCACAACCGAGGTAGCAGGGAAACAACCCGGGCTACTGTCAAACGTACTCATCAATATGTGGAGTACCGCCATTATCATTCTTGTCATCGGGTGGCGGTTTGGGCTTTTTGTGCTGCGGGGGTGGTTCGCGACGGCGGCGGTCGCCATCTTTAATTACCGGTTTGGATGGACGAATGCCCGGTGCGGAAGGAATGGATACTCGGTCGATCATGGGGCCTCCTAAGCGGTGGCGTTACCCCTGTGTCCACTCCCCCATGCGGGAGCGCAAACGGGTCAGCGCCTGGCTGTGGATCTGGCACACCCGGGATTCGCTCACTCCCAGTACTTCGCCGATTTCTCTCAGGTTTAATTCTTCATCGTAGTACAGCGACATCACCAGCTTTTCCCGCTCCGGCAATTGCCCGATGGCATCCGCCAGTGATTCTTTAAAACCGCTATTTTGCAGGTGTTGCAGTGGCGAAGCTTCGTCCACTGCCAGATCGGTGCCCAGGGGCTGATCATCAAATCCGGTCACCCGGCAGGAGGCGGTGTCGCGCAACATGCCGTGGTATTCATCGATAGCGATACCCATATGGCTGGCTATTTCGGTATCGCTGGCACTGCGACCCTGCTGACCTTCCACCTCGCGGGTAGCGGTAGCCAGTTGGCGCGCCTTGCGCTGCACCGAGCGCGGCGTCCAGTCGGAGCGGCGCAACTCGTCCAGCATGGCGCCGCGAATGCGGATGCTGGCATAGGTTTGAAAACTGGCTCCCTGGGATGCAGCGTAGTTTTTGGCCGCTTCCAGCAAACCCATCATGCCCACCTGGATCAGATCATTGACATCCACTTCCGCCGGCATGCGCGCCATCAGGTGATGGGCAATACGCCTCACCAGGGGCAGGTGTTGCTGCAACAGTTCTTCTTGCTGTTGTTTACAGTGATCGCTGTAGGCGGCCGCTCCGCTCATCCGTGGCCCTCGCTGTTGCCACCGAGGTAATCATTGGCGTACAGCAGGCGCTCTACAAAAAACTCCAGCTTGCCACTGGCGGCATCGGGCATGGGCCAGTTGTTCACCTGCTCAGCCACCCGGTGAAAGGCGCGGCTGGCCTTGCTGCGGGGCGCGGATTCCACCACCGCCACTTGCCGCTGTACCGATTTGCGCAACTGTTCATCAAAGGGCACTGCCCCCAAATAAAGCAGGTTTACATCCAGAAAACGCTCTGCCACCCGGCTGATTTTTGAAAACAGTTGCTCGCCCTGCACTTTGTCTTTGACCATATTGGCAAGAATGTGAAAGCGCTCTACCCCGTGGTCGCGACTTAACACTTTGATCAGCGCGTAGGCATCGGTAATGGAGGTGGGCTCGTCGCACACCACCACTAGCACCTCCTGGGCGGCCTTGCAGAAGCTCACCACGCTGTCGCTAATACCTGCGGCGGTATCTACCAGTAACACATCCACCGGCAGGGCCAACTCGCTGAAGGCGCGAATCAGCCCCACGTGTTCGGCGTTACTGAGTTCCGCCATGCGGCTGACGCCAGAGGCAGCGGGCACAATTTTAATGCCCCGAGGCCCCTCGATAATGACTTCCTCCAGCGTGCGCTCACCGGAAATCACATGGCGCAGGTCGTAATTGGCGTGCAGCCCCAGCAGCACATCCACATTGGCGAGGCCCAGGTCGGCGTCCATCAGCATCACCTGATTGCCCAGCTCCGCAAAGCAGGCCGCCAGGTTGACCGAGACATTGGTTTTACCCACACCGCCCTTGGCACCAGTAACGGCAATGACCTTGACCGGCCCCTGGCGACTCATGGAACGCAGGCCGCTGGCTTGGTCCCTTTTTTCAGGGGATGAGTCTTCAGGGTTTTGATTTTCATGCGACTCCAGCATTCACTGCCTGGCCTCCCACCGGGTTATTGTGGCTGTTATAACCTTGATCGAACGGCTGTTGCCACTCGCCAACGTCCATATCACAGGTTTCCATCAACTGTTGAGCATCTTTCACCATTGTAGCGGCGCGGGCAAGCTGAATATCTTCCGGCACCCGCTGGCCATTACCCACATAGGCCGCGGGCAGGCGGTGGCGCACCAGGGCAGAGAGCACCGGCCCCAGGCTGGCGGTTTCGTCCACCTTGGTGACAATGGCGCCGGCCAGGTTGGGCACCCCAAATTTGCGCACCACTTCGTCGAGAATCGGCAACTGCGAGGTGGCCGACAGAGTCAGGTATATCTGCATATCCGGCGCCGCCCCCTGCAGGGTTTTAAACTGCTTCATCAGCTCCATGTCCCGCTGACCCATGCCGGCGGTGTCGATCATCACCAGGCGGCGGTCGGCAAACTCGGCGATGGCCTCGCTGAGTTCATCGCGGTTGGTGGCCAGGCGCACCGGTACACCGAGGATACGACCAAAAGTATAAATCTGCTCCTGGCCACCAATGCGGTAGCAGTCGGTGGTAATCAGCGCCACCTGCTGACGGCCATGTTTCAGGGCAAAGCGCGCCGCCAGTTTTGCAACCGATGTGGTTTTACCCACACCTGTAGGCCCCACCAGGGCCACACAGCCACCGTTGTTAATGATCTGGTTGCCACTTTCCTGAAGGCGTGCACTGAGGCGCGTCATCGAAGCCGACCAACAGTTTTCCACACCGCTGTCCAGTGGTGCCTTGTCTGCCAGCTGCATGCTCAGTTCGCGACCCAGACCAAGGCCCATCAAGCGGTTCAGCAACGTCATACGCACCGCAGACAGATCTGCAGTGACATTTTTTGAGCCCCTGGCAGCCGCTTTGACCGGGGAGCGCTCAGGCATTGCCACGGATTTTTGTTGTTTTGGGCTGATGCCTTTTTCCACCATATCCCGCAGCTGGGTGAGCTCGCGGCGCATTTCGTTGTAGCCGTCCTGTTTCGGCTCCACCGGCGGCGCAGGCTCAGGCTGCGGCATAACACCCGCCAAAGAGCCATCATTGAGGCGCGCCTGCAACAGTTGCTCGTCGTAGTCGGTGGCGGCCACCACTTCCACACCACCGTCTACCCGCTGGCTGGACAATATCACCGCATCACCGCCCATGGCCTCGCGCACTTCGCGCATGGCCTGGCGGCTGTCTCTGGCTTTAAAACGCTGAATCTTCATAACTACCTCACCGTTTTCTCTTGATTGAAATTCAAACTTTTTGCTATCTGTCATTCTGAGCGAAGCGAAGAATCTCTTTATTGGTCACTGCGAGACCCTTCGCTACGCTCAGGATGACAAAAACCTACCCCGCCAGCGCCATGGATTCCCGGCCTACCGATGCCATCACCTTGACGCGCTTGTTGGCGGGAATTTCATCGTAGGCCAGCACATGCAGGCTGGGGGCGTTGCCCCGCAGCAGCCGCGACAACCACAGGCGCAAGGGCGACGACACCAGCAGCACTGGCTCCTGCCCGGCCGCTTCCTGGCGGCGGGAGTTGGCGTTGATCTGTCGCATCATGGACTCCGCCAACCCCGGCTCGATACCGCCACCGCCGTTTTGCAGGCTGTTTTGCAGCATCTGTTCCAGTTCCGGGTCGAAGGTCATAACCTGCAATTCGGCGTCCATACCGGCAATACCCTGGAAGATGGTGCGCCCCAGAGCCACCCGTACACTGGCGGTGAGGGCATCGGCCTCCTGGGTGCGCGAGGCATGCTCTGCCAGTGATTCGGCAATGGAGCGCACATCGCGAATGGGGATGCCTTCGTGCAGCAGGTTCTGCATCACCTTCAGCACCACCCCCAGGGACAGGGTTTTCGGCACCAGGTTTTCCACCAGCTTGGGGGAGCTTTTAGCGAGCACATCCATCAACTGCTGTACTTCGTCGTGGCCCAGCAGGTCGCAGGCGTTGTCTTTAAGCAATTGACTCAAGTGAGTGGCCACCACGGTGCTGCAATCCACCACGGTGTAGCCCATGGTCTGGGCTTCGTCCCGTTGCGAGGGTTCAATCCACACCGCCTGCAAACCAAACGCCGGGTCTTCGCCGGGAATGCCGTTGAGCTCGCCGAACACCTGGCCAGGGTTAATGGCCAGCTCCTTGCCCGGGTACACCTCCGACTCCCCCACCGGCACATCCTGCAAGGTGATGCGGTAAGCGCTGGGGCTTAAATCCAGGTTGTCGCGAATGTGTACCGGCTGCACCAGAAAGCCCAGTTCCTGAGACAACTTTTTACGAATGCCCTTGATGCGCGACAACAGCTCGCCACCCTGGGCTTTGTCCACCAGAGAGATCAGCCGGTAGCCCACTTCCAGGCCAATCATGTCCACCGGCTGCACGTCGTCCCAGCTCAATTCGCGGGCTTCCGGCGCCGGTTCTTCCGGGCGCGGCTGTTGGCTTTCGTCCACCAGCTCCACTTTTTTGCGCTGGTTCAGCCAATAAGCCAAACCCGCCAGGCCCGCACCGATAGAGAGGAACACCAGGTTAGGCATGCCTGGCACCAGGCCGAGAATCAACACCACGCCGGCACTCACCGCCAGCGCTTTGGGGTTGCCAAACAGTTGCGACATCATCTGCTGGCCCATGTCCTGACTGGACGACACCCGGGTAACAATAATGGCCGCCGCCGTGGACAACAGCAGCGAGGGAATCTGCGCCACCAGGCCATCACCAATGGTCAACAGCACGTAGTTGTGGCCCGCCTGCTCAAAGCTCAAATTGTGTTGCGCCACACCGACGGAAAGGCCGCCGATAATGTTGATCAGCAGAATCAGAATGCCCGCCACCGCATCGCCGCGCACAAACTTGCTGGCACCGTCCATGGCCCCGTAGAAGTCGGCTTCCTGGGACACTTCTTCCCGGCGCAGGCGGGCTTCGTCGGCATTGATAATGCCGGCGTTAAGGTCGGCGTCGATGGCCATTTGCTTGCCGGGCATGGCGTCCAGAGTGAAGCGGGCATTCACTTCAGATATGCGCCCGGCACCTTTGGTAACCACCACAAAGTTGATGATCACCAGAATGGCAAACACCACAAAACCCACGGCGTAGTTGCCGCCAATAACAAACTCGCCGAAGGCCTCAATCACCTCACCGGCAGCGCCGGTACCGGTGTGACCGTTGATCAACACCACCCGGGTGGAGGCCACATTCAGCCCCAGGCGCAATAACGTAGCTACCAGCAAAACCGTGGGGAAAACCGCAAATTCCAGCGGCCGCTTGGTGTAAATGGACGCCAACAGAACGATCAGCGACAGGGCGATATTAAAGGTAAACAGCAAATCCAGCAGCGGCGCCGGCAGGGGCAACACCATCATGGACAGCATCACCATCAGCAGCACCGGCGTGCCGAGGCCCAGCACACTGAAACGTCCCGCCTTCAAACTGCCCAACAACTCCTGCATTCGCCAACTGCTCCCAGACGCTTACTGTAAACGAAAGTTTTTTGGCGCTTTTGCGCCCTGCAGGTGGGTTGAGCAATTATTGGGCCAAATTTGTGCATCAGACAAAATGGCCGTATTTATCTATAATGGCCGAACAATCCTTTAATTCTTGTCAAAAATGGCCGTAAATATACAAAAAGATGAGATATTGGCCATTATTCAATCGAATAATGGTTCAGCGTCACTGCCCGAAATACGCGCGCGCCTTGGTGATCCCATTGCAGAACGCACCTTGCGCCGCTGGCTGGGCAAGTGGATAGCCGATGGCTCGCTCACCCGCTCGGGCAACCGACGCTCAACACGTTACCACCTCCCCTCGCCCAAACCTGTAACGCTCGCTTTTCTTGAAGGCTTGTCCGCGTCAAAAAAAACCGCTGTGTTAAATCAATTACGCGATCTTTGGACACACACATCAACGGCGGTTGAAGGCAACACCTTAACCCTGGGCGATACGCATTTTGTACTGGAACAGGGCTTAACCATTTCGGGTAAGCCGTTAAAAGATCACCAGGAGGTGATTGGGCACGCTCAGGCTATTGCCCTGATTTACAAGTCGCTGCATAGCCCGCTTACCGAACAAATGATTTTTGACTTGCATCGCGCCGTTCAGACCGAACGAATTTCTGATATCTACAAACCTTATGGCACCTGGAAAAATGAAGCTAACGGCACTTATGTAGTGAATAAAAACAACCAGCAGATTTATATTGAATACGCTCTGCCCAAATACGTGCCTGCACTAATGAGTGAGTTTATCTATTTAATAAACCGGGTTGATCACAGCAAACTGACGATTGAAAATGCCGCAAACACCTATGCAAAGTTCCACGCGGCATTTGTACACATTCACCCCTTCTGGGATGGCAACGGCCGCCTCGCCAGGCTTATTGCCAATATACCGTTACTAAAGGCCGGTCTTCCGCCCATCGTAATTCCCCAGGAAAAAAGGCAAGACTACATTCAACTGTTAGCCGAATACGAAGTTGCATCGGGTCAGCTTGACGACCACACCGGAATTTGGCCCAGCCCGGAGCGGCTTATGGAATTCAAGCAGTTTTGCTCGGGCTGTTATTATCTGACCAAGGAAATTGTGGAGAGCTATTAACCCACCGGCTTCGACCACTCCCCCTCCGGCACAGGCAGGTCCGTGGGCATTTCCGGCTCTTGACCGTCCACCATATTGTTCAGTTGATACACATAGGCCAGCACCTGGGCCACGGCCAGGTAGAGGTCGGCGGGGATTTCCTGGTTGAGTTCGGTGGTGGCGTACAGGGCGCGGGCCAGGGGTGGAGCGGAGAACAGGGTGATGTTGTTGCTTTCCGCCACCTGGCGGATGCGGGCGGCTACGTGGTCGCAGCCTTTGGCCACCACGATCGGCGCACCACCGGCATTGTCGTCGTATTTCAGGGCTACGGCGAAGTGGGTGGGGTTGGTGATGATGACATCCGCTTTGGGCACTTCTTCCATCATGCGCCGTTGCGACATTTCCCGTTGCAACTGCCGCACCCGGCCCTTCACTTCCGGGCGGCCCTCGCTCTCTTTCAGTTCGTCCTTGATTTCCTGTTTGGTCATTTTCAGTTGTTTGTTGTGCTGGAACAGCTGGAACGGTACGTCGATGGCGGCAATTAAAATCAACGCTGCGCTGACCGCCACAAACGCCCAGCCGCAAAGTTGCGCGGCGTGAGCCAGAGAAGCGGGCAATTCTTCCACCCCCAATGCCAGCAGGCTGTCGAGCATGTTCCACAACAGCACTGTGGCCACTCCCCCCACCACCAGAAATTTGGCCACTGCCTTGAGCAATTCCACCAGGCTTTTGACAGAGAACATCCGCTTTATGCCCTTGAGGGGATTGATTTTTTCCAGCTTGAAGGCCACCGCTTTCATGCTGAAGGCAAAACCGCCCACAAACAACGGCCCGGCAAAAGCGGCGACAATCAGCAGTACAAATAACGGCGACATCAGCCCAAGAGCGCTCATAAAACTGTCGGCAAAGGTGGCCGCCATCATTGCCGGTTCGCGAATCTGTTTTGGGTCCAGTGTCAAATTGTCACTGACCAGCAACGCCAGTTTGGACAGCATGGTGCCACCGAGAAACAGCAGCCCGATGGCCCCCGCCAGCATGGAAAGCATGGTGTTGAGTTCGCGGGAGCGAGCCACCTGGCCCTTCTTGCGAGCCTCCCGCAGCCGTTTGGGGGTTGGCTGTTCGGTTTTTTCCTGGCCGCTTTCGTGTTCAGACATGACAAACCCCTGTGGGGTTTGACGTTGGACGTTGGACGTTGGACGAGTAGCGTTTGGCGGCCTCTACCAGCGGCGCCACTTTTTCGTCCAACATCAAACGTCGAACGTCCAGCAATTCAAGGTACATTCGCCGCCTCCATTGCCAACATATCCTGAAGATTGACGAAGGCATCCGCAAACAAACTCACCAGTTGCGGCAGCAGCGCGGGCAGGCTGAACAGCAACAGTACAAACCCCGCCAGCAGTGTGACCGGAAATCCCACCGCAAAAATATTCAGTTGCGGCGCGGCGCGGGTCATTACGCCAAAGGCCAGGTTCACCAGCAGCAGCGACACCATTACCGGCACCGCCATCAACACGCTGCCCACAAACATAAAGCTGCCCCAGGACACCACCTGCCAGATAAAGTCCGACGACAGGGCCGCACCACCCACCGGCAACAAATAAAAACTCTGCACCAGGGTTTCAATCATCACCAGGTGGCCATCCAAAGCCAGAAAAACCAGTGTCGTCACCACCATATAAAACTGGCTGAGCACCGGCACCTGCACGCCGTTTTGCGGGTCCAGCGCCGAGGCAAAACCCAGCCCCATACTCATGGCGATATTTTGCCCGGCCATGACTACGGCACCGAACACCATCTGCAAAATAAAACCCATGGAGGCGCCAATCAGCACTTGCTGAACAGTAATCAAAATGCCTGCTGGCGACAGCGGATCAACGGCGGGGGCCGCTGGCAAAAACGGGAAAAGCATCCAGGCAATCACCAGGGTCGCCAACACGCGGATGCGCACAGGTATGGTACGCGACCCCAACACCGGCGTTGCCAGCATCATGGCGCCGAGGCGAACAAACGGCCAGAACAGGCTGCCTACCCAGGTGAAAATTTGTGTGCTGGTCAGTTCCATGAGCAAAACGCTGGTCGCACGTCGCACGTCTGACGTCGCACGCCAAGGGCCCATTCTGCAAGGAGGCGAGTACTTTTTTTGGAAAGGCAGTTATCTGAAAAATCGGAATTTGGCTGGGCACAAGCTACAGCGTGCTTGGTTTTAGCGTGTGACGTGCGACGTGCGACGTGCGGCCTCACCCGATCAACTCCGGTATATCCATAAACAGGTTTTCCGTAAACGACACCCAGATTTCCAGCATCCAGGGGCCGGCGATAGCCAGAGCTACGGCCAGGGCGATGAGTTTGGGAATAAAGCTCAGGGTCATTTCCTGAATCTGGGTGGCGGCCTGGAGAATACCGATCAGCAGGCCGATGCCCAGGGCTGAAAGCAGTAGCGGTGCCGAGATCATCACCGTCAGGTAAAGGGCGCTGCGGGCCAGGTCCATTACGGATTCGGGGGTCACTGACAACACCTCCACAAGAGCACGTCATTGCGAGTGCAGCGAAGCAATCTCATGACACTTACTGCCTCGTCAACGAGATTGCTTCGTTGCCTGCGGCGCCTCGCAATGACGAATAAACGAGCAATGACGGGAAATTTGAAAGTCATGTATAAAAACTCGATGCCAGTGTGCCAATAATCAGCGACCAGCCATCCACCAGCACAAACAGCATAATTTTGAACGGCAGGGAGATCAGAATGGGCGACAGCATCATCATGCCCATGGACATCAACACACTGGCCACCACAAGGTCGATCACCAAAAACGGGATAAAAATCATAAAGCCGATTTGAAATGCCGTTTTTAATTCACTGATCACAAAGGCGGGCAGCAGCACACTGAACGGTGCATCCTCCGGTTTTTCCAGGTCGTCAATACCCGCCATTTCCGCAAACATGGACAGGTCGCTTTCCCGCGTCTGGTTCAGCATAAAATCCCGCAGCGGCACACTGGCCGCCTGCACCGCTTCGGTGAACGGCATCTGGTCTTCCATGTAAGGTTTTAGCCCGGCGTCGTAGGCGCGTTCGAACACCGGCGACATAATAAATATGCTGGTAAACAGTGCCAGCCCCACCAGGATTTGGTTGGATGGCGTGGTGGTGGTACCCAGCGCCTGACGCAGTATGGACAGCACCACAATAATGCGGGTAAAGGAGGTCATGGTAATCAGCGCTGTGGGCAACAGGCTGAGCACCGTCATAATCAGCAGAATCTGAATGGGCGTGCTGTAGGTTTCGCCGCCCTCGCCGTCCGGTTTTATGGTCAGCAGCTCAAGGCCCTGTTCGGCGCTGGCAAATAACGACAGGGCGAACAGTGCCAAAGCCAGCAGAGTGCGACCAAGCAACCCGGCCTTCACGACTGGCCGCCTTTGCCCAAATGACTGAGAAGGGTGCCAAAGTTCACACCGGACGCCCTGGCCTGCTCCACTTCCACCACTGGCGCATCAAACACATGGAGCGTTGCCACCCGCCCGGTGGAAACCCCCAGCAGCATTTGCGTTTCGCCCACTTGCACCAACACCGCTCGCTCTCGGGCACCCAGGCTCATGGCCCCCAACACCTGCATATGGTTGGCGCTGCCACCGGGCAGGCGATTAAAGCGCTTTACCAGCCAGGCCAGCGCCGCAAACGCCGCCAATACCACCAGCAAGCTGAGGATCAGTTGCATGACATAGCTACCATCGGAGGACTTGTTATTGCCGGCTAACGAGCGTGGGCGTTCGGCTTGGATGACTTCCGATTGAGCGTTGACAGCGGTTTCAACAACACTATCATCCGCCTGGACTTGAACAGCAACCAAAAACAAAAGAATAACTGTCATTGCGAAGGAGCGAAGCGACTGCGGCAATCTTCTGTCGGGCACTCCGAAATCAGCAAATTGCCTCGCCGCCTTTCTTTCAAAGAAAGCCTCCTCGCAATGACGGTTAGGACAGATGGAACAAACCACAATCACTGCATCGACTGAAAGCGGCTGGCGGGAGACACCACATCGGTGAGCCGCACACCGAATTTGTCGTTGACCACAACCACTTCACCACGGGCTACCAGAGTGCCATTAATCAGCACATCCAGCGGTTCACCCACCAGGCGATCCAGCTCCACCACAGAGCCGGGGTTGTACTGCATCAGGTCGCTGACCGGCACCTGAGTGCGACCAATTTCCACCGTGACCTTAACGGGAATATCGAGAATCGCCGCCAGATTGACGTCCCCCCCCGCTGCCCCAGAAGGTTCTGACGACAGCGTGGAAACATCTTCCGGTTGATAGGCCTGAGCTTCACCCGCTGGCGGCGGGTTGGCATCGGCAGGGGCAGCAGGCTTGGAGGCTGGCTTGTTGTCACCGCCCTCCTGGGCCAGTACATCTGGATTGCCGTCCACTTTATCGTTCATGGGGTCCCCAATGATCAGATCAGTTTTTTTGCAGAATAAAGTCGGTCAAATACACTTCTTCAACGCCACCGCCCTCACCGGCGCGGATAATTTCCTGCACCTTGCCCTTGATGGCCACCCGCAGCGCTTCCTGCCCATCAGTGGTGGAAAGCTGCTCAAAACTGGAGCCGCGCAGCAGTGACAACACCTCGTGCAGAATGGCCGCCTTGTTGTGGCTTACCTTGTCTATTTGCGCCTGGTCGAAGGACATCACCGAGGCTTTCATGCGCACAAAACCGTAGTCTTGCAGGTTGGAGATAAACTCCTGGCCCAGGTCGTAATAGATGGGCTCCGGCAACGCTTCGGCGGGCTGTTCTTCCGCGGCCTCCTGTTCCACTGATTGTTCAGTGGCTACGTCTTCACCCTCTGCGACGGGTTCGGATTTGGGCACCATAAACCAGGCGGCACCCGCGCCCAGTGCCAGGGCCACAACCGCCACAATAATGATCAGCTTCAAGTTTCCGCCGCCGCCTTTTTCCTGCCCATCTGCGGGGGCTTCCCCCAGGTCCAGGTCGGGGTTTGCATCTGCCATTTAAGTGCTCCTTAAAAAATGCCTTTTTGCGTTATCACCGTTGATCGTTTATCCGTTTATCTGCCCAGCAATTGTTATGCCAGAGAAAATTCTTCTTTTATTTCAATCTACTAGAAAATCAAATAGACGGACTGTCGAAGTTTTGACGGGCTGTGGTTGCTGTAAAAAAGCCCTGCCGACAGAAAGTCGGCAGGGCTACGTTAGCGCGGAGTTGGAGATGAATCTGGGAATTGAGT
The DNA here is from genome assembly GCF_052983295.1 of Porticoccus sp. GXU_MW_L64. Classification (NCBI taxonomy): domain Bacteria; kingdom Pseudomonadati; phylum Pseudomonadota; class Gammaproteobacteria; order Cellvibrionales; family Porticoccaceae; genus Porticoccus; species Porticoccus sp. GXU_MW_L64. The sequence continues at coordinate 22,935 of NZ_JBRKJK010000011.1, forward strand.
CCTGTTTTGGAGAGGCTGCGAGCAGATCGAGCGGGGTTGTCATTCTGTAGCCAGAAGCGGCCTACAACCCCAACGTCAACGCATGGGGGCGGCGGGAATCAGACGCCCCCAGAAAGTAACCGTCCTTCACCATAATGGACTGGGTGCTGCCCATGGTGCGGGTCATTTCCACGTTGTGGCCCCTGTCCAGCAGCAACTGCATGGTGTCGCGGTTAAAGCCCGGCTCCACTTCCAGCTTGTCGGGAAGCCACTGGTGGTGTACCCGGCGCTGGAAAGTGGCCTCGGCGATGTTCATATCGTGGTCAATCACATTGACGATCATTTGCAGCACGGCGTTGATAATACGGCTACCACCGGGACTGCCCACCATCATAAACGGCTTGCCATCTTTCAGTACCAGAGTGGGCGATTGCGAGCTTACCGGGCGTTTGTGGGTTTGCAAACGGTTGGCGTGGCTGGCGGAAAACCCTTCAGCACCGGGAATACCGGCGCGCACGGAAAAGGTGGAAATCTGGTTGTTCATCAAGATGCCGGTGCCGGCAATGGTGTGGCCGGTGCCGTAGGAGTTGGCCAGCGTGTAGGTGTTGGACACCGCATTGCCCTGGTTATCGACAATGGAATAGTGGGTGGTGTCCGGGCTTTCCGCAGGCAGTGTGTCGCCTTTCAGTTGGGAAGACGGCGTGGCCCGATTCATATCTATCCCTGTGGCTAACTTGTTGGCACGGGCTTTATTGGTCAGCCAGGCCACCGGCACATCGTAAAAATCCGGGTCGGCCATGTGCAGGCCGCGATCGGCAAAGGTACGCTTCATGGCCTCCACCATCACATGAATGGATTGGGCAGAGATGCCCCAGTCAGACAGGGGGAAGTTCTCCATAATATTGAGCGCTTCCACAATGGCGACACCGCCAGAACTGGGCGGCGGCATGGAAACGATGTCGTAACCGCGATAACTGCCGGTTACCGGCTTACGCCATTTCACCTCATAGGCGGCCAAATCCTGCATATCGATATGACCGCCGTGGCGCTCCATATCGGCAACAATTTTTTTGGCGATAGCGCCTTTGTAAAACGCGTCCGGGCCCTGTTTGGCAATTTGCTTGAGGGACCAGGCCAAATCCTTTTGCACCAGAATGTCGCCGGGCTGGTAAGGCTCGCCACCTTTTTTGTAATAGGCCCTTGCGGTAGCGGCATTTTTTTGCAGCCAGTGGCGCTTTAACGACAAAATCTGCGCCAGATCGTGGTTCACCGGGAAGCCCTTTTCCGCCAGCTCAATGGCGGGAGCCAGCAATTGCTGCCAGGTCAGTTTGCCACTGCCGTAGCGCTGCCAGGCGGCGTGCATACCGGCTACGGTGCCGGGCACCCCCATGGCGTGCCAGTATTTGGAAGATTCGGTGTCTTTGCTGCCATCGGCATGAAGAAAGTGCTTGGCGGTAACGCCGCTGGGGGCCATTTCCCGATAATCCAGGGCAGCGGATCCACCCTTTTCGGTGGAGTGCAGTACCATAAAGCCGCCGCCACCCAGATTACCCGCCCGCGGCAAGGTAACCGCCAGGGCAAAACCCACCGCTACTGAGGCGTCGATGGCATTGCCGCCAGCCTTGAGTATATCCAGGCCCACCTGAGTTGCCTCGGCGTTCTGACTGGACACCATACCCTTGCGCCCCACCACCGGGTGAAACACATCTTCGTAGCGAACAATGCCCACGTTGCCCATATTGTAGGGGCCGTGGGCAACATCACTGGCAGGCACCGAGGTGCCCGCAGATACCGGCAACGCAACGGTCAATGACAATAACAACGACTGGATAACTGAAAACTGCATAGACCCTCCATTATGTTTTACTTGAGAATCACAGAAGGGGAGCCTGTCATTCTGAGCGCAGCGAAGAATCTCGAATGTTGAAGCCATGAGATCTTTCGCTGCGCTCAAGATGACAAATAGCAGTTATATGTACGTATCTACCAGGCCATTAATCGCCCTTACCGCCACCTGCCCACCGGATTCCGGGTCGGCCATTGTATCAACACCGGAAAAGCCATCACTATTCCCTTCGTTGTTATGGCCATGCTCACCCGCCATGGTCTGCTGCTGGGACACATTGGCATCCGCCAGCTGTAAACCGCTGTCGCCGAACATATCCCGCAGCCGAGGCAGGGCTGCTTCCAGAGCTTCACGGGTAGTGGCGTTCTGGGCAAAGAAGGTCACACTGGTGCGCTCGCCGTCATTGATCACCTTGACTTCCACTGAGCCCAGCTCCGGCGGGTTAAGGCGAATTTCGGCACGCTGATTGCCGCGCTCAACCAGCACTTGCAAACGGCTGCCTATCTCCTGCGTCCAGCCGGGTTCACCCAGGGGCGTATTGAGGGAGATCACCGGCCTCTGGGCGCCAGTTTCGCCGGAACCGGTCAGCGGCGTGGCCGACGATGCCAGAGATACCGTCAGTGGCGCACTGTTGCCCGCTGCCGGCTGCCCGCTGTGTTCAGCGGCTGCCCCCAGAATCGCAGAAAAGCGCCCGACATCCGCCAGTGCTTTTTCCGCTTGCGGCCCGTTGATAGCCAACTCCTGCCCCGCTTTCACGGGCAATTCCTGTTGGCTGACGGATGTGGCCCTGGCCAAACCCGGCTCTGCTGCCTGAGGCAGCGGTTTTGTCACCGCCTGGCGAGCCACGTCAGACGCAACGGGCGGCAAAGGCTCGCCGCCTTGCGGCAAGTTGCTGCCCGCTAATGGCAGGCGGGTGTTGGCCAGTACTGCCTGTTGCCCAGTGCCAACCTCTGCCACCGGCAAAGCGTCTGCGGCAATCTGCGGCTGAGTGCTGGACACCGCCACTTCCTCTCCCGCCTGCAGGCGCTCCGCCAGCTGCTGCAAGACAGCCTGTTGATCAGCGTCCACAGCGCCTGCTTCGCCAACCTCCGCCAATTCCACAGTCAACGGCTGGGCGAGCTCTGGCAATGGCTCAGCGCGCAATTGCGCAACATCCCGCAAACCCTGTGCTACAGGGGCTTCCGGGCCAGCTTCTGGTTGTGCCTGTTTCGGCAACTGTTGCGGCGTTTGAGGGCGGCTTTGATCCAGCTGTTGCAAATGCCGGGCAAACGATTCGCCATCTTCTGGCGACAGACTTTCAGAAACCGGTGGTGCGCCGCCGTTCACGGCTTTGCCCACAGCGGGCACAGCGGTAATTTGGGGTGTGTTCATACAATCACTCCGCAGTCATCAAACAGTTATCCTGTGTTCTCTGGTTAGCCTGCAAAACCTGGGCCAGCTCTCTTAAACCCATACTTTTCCAGCAACCTCCTGCGCATTTTGCAGGGTGGATTAGCCGCAAAGCGGCGTAATCCACCAAACAGAGGCAATATAGGCAGCCAAGCCCGAAACTTGGCCATCATTTGGTGGATTACGCTTTCAGCTAATCCACCCTACGGCTATCTATCAACGGGCTACCCCTCAAAGAGAATTGCAATAAAACAGCCATCTGGATAGAGTGGCGGGCCGCCCGCTACGAGTGGCCCCATGGGTTTCGATACAGACTTTGTTTTTTCCGCCATCACCGATGACGTCAACGGTGTCAATCTGCCTGCGGCGATTGCCCCCCTGTGGCCCGCCTGTGCCCAGTGGTACACCAGCGGCATCGACAACCGCGAGCGCCCCACGGCGGAAACCTGCCGCGCCCAGCTGAGCGCTCATATGCCAGAGCTGATACCCAGCTACGACCATCTGATCAACCGCCTGACCCCGCACCTGCTCAACGACGCCCATCTGTTGCCGCAGTTTTTGTCGCTGTACAACACACCGGCGTTTGTGGCCGGCTGCTCCCAGGCCGCCTGGCAACGGCCCCAGGGCAGTGCGTTGGTGCGCAATTACGATTTTCCCCTGCAACTGTGGGACGCCATGCTGCTGCACAGCAACTGGAACGGCACCCGAGTGATCGCCATGACCGACTGTCTGTGGGGGGTGCTGGATGGCATCAACGAACACGGGCTGACCGCATCGTTGAGTTTTGGCGGCAAATTGAAAGTGGGGGATGGCTTTGCCGTTACCCTGGTGCTGCGCTACATACTGGAATTTTGTCGCACTGTCAGCGAGGCCTGTGCGGTGCTGCAGCGGGTGCCTGTGGCGATGGCTTACAACATCGTTCTGATGGACGCCAGCGGCGACCAGCGCACCGTGTTTATCGGCCCCGATCAAAGGGCAGAAGTCACTCAAATGCCCACCACCACCAACCACCAGCCCGGCGGCCGCATGGAAACTGCGCTGGATATTCTTTCCGACAGCCGGATACGGGATCGCTTTCTGCAAAGCCGGGTTAACGACCAACATCAGTCCCTGGACCACCTCAAACAACTGTTCTTGAGCCCGCCGCTGTATCGCAGCAACAAAGACGCCAAAGGCTGGGGGACGATCTATACCGCCTGCTACGAGCCCTTAAAAGGCAGCGTCTCCCTGCTGTGGCCCAATCAGCAGATGGAGCAATCGTTTGCGCATTTTCAGGATATGCGGATACAGGTAACGCCGACGGAACGGCGGGTGAATGTTGAGGATCAGGTTTAACCCCCGGCACCACAATCAAAAACGCCCCGCTGCAAAGCGGGGCGTTTTGGTTTCAACAAATCAGTTTATTTTATACAACAAACCCTTCTGCTTGGGCTCCGGGATATTCGCTTCTCCCGCCGGCGGGGTGGTCTGGTACTGGTCGCGGATGGCGGCGATCCAGCCCTTGACGCGGCTGGTGAGGCTGCCGTCGTCGTTCTGGGCGCGGCCGCGCAGTAGCAGGATGCCCAGGTCGGCGCCTTTGTACACGTACTCCCCGGCGCCCAGCACCCGCAGGTAGAAGCCCTGTTTGTAGCTGGACACGTTACTCCAGTCCCAGGAGCGGCGCAGGAAGGTGATGTCGCCTTCGTCGTAGCGGTAAATGCCGCTGGAGGGCGCCTGGGTAATGATTTCCACTTTGTCGTCGGTATTTTTGATCACCAGGGTGCTCCAGCAACCGTAGTCCATCCAGCGGGACTGAATGGCGGCCAAATCCAGCTCCCAGTCCACGTCCAGGTATTCCAGCAGGTGGAAGAACAGCATGGGTACGCCGCCGTACTTCTGGGTTACCAGGTTGGTCATGGGGGATGCGCCGGAAATGCGCGGGTTGATCTCGCCCAGGTAGGCCTCGCCGGTGGCGGTATCGATCAGGAAGTCCATGCAGAAGGTGCCGCGGTAGCCTTCTTTGTAGAGGCGATCACCGAGCCGCTGCACCATGCCGATAATTTCGTCGCGGCGCTCTTGCTCAAAGAAATTGGGGTCGTTTTCGTTACCGCTCCAGCCGCCTTTGTAGGGGGTGAGTTTGCTGTGGCCCACCACTTCCATCATGATCGGCCCCACCAAAGTACCGTTGCGGGTGGCCACCCCTTCCACGGTGCCGGAGATGTTGTCGATGCGCTTCATCACCTTGAGCTGTTCACCGATGATGTTCTCGCTGTACTTGTCCCAATCCTCCTCACTTTTAATAAAGAAGGTGGTGCGCCCGGAGTCGCCGTAGGGGGTTTGTACCACCAGGTCGGTACCAATACCGGCACCTTCTGACAGGGCATTCAGTTCAGCATAGCTATCGGCGGTACCCATGGTATTGGGCACGCTGGGTACGTTGGCTTCGTCACCCAGGCGGGTGGTAACAATTTTGGAGTCGATGTGAGTGCGCAGGCTGGCCGGTGGCAGGGCAATTTTCAAGCCCAGTTCTTTGGCCAGTTTTTCGGTTTCTTCGTCGAACATCACCGTCAGCATCAGGCCGTTGCCGGTGCGGTCCACAAAGCCTTCCACATCTTTGTTTTGCAACAGGTAGTTCACCACGTCTTCCATGCAGGTGAATTCCGGGTTGTCGTTGCTGTTGGGGGAAAATACCCGATAGTGGTGGCCATCAAAGCAATCGAAGTAACTGATATAACGCAGCGAGGGCACCTGCTGGCCGAGGCCAAGAATATTGAACGGCGTGCCCGAGACGAAGTAGATCGGCTCTTCGAGGTCCAGAAAAAACTGATAGATATCAGAAAGGGAACGTAACTTTTTCACTTTACCACTCCTGCTGTTTTCATTTTGTAGTTGTTTCATGGCTCTTGTTATGCGCCATCTGGATCGGGTCCAAACGTTTGTTCGGTTTCCCTGGGTCATCGGATTTGCCTCTTAACCTGTTACTGCTGTCATTGCGAGGCCGAAGGCCGCGGCAATCTCCATTCATATCTGCCGTACTGTCAGTCGATCTGCAGCCGCTTTGGGTGGCGACCAGAGATGGGCAGCGTTTTACTGGACACACTGTAAATACTTCCCTGTACGCTCGGATGCGACATCCCTGTCGCATACGGTCCAGTAAAACGCTGCCCACCTCTGTCCTTAAAATCGAATAATTCAGAAGGTAAATTAACCGTCATTGCGAGCCTAGAACCCCCTCACAATAACGCTTTTATTCCTGTCATCCTGAGCGCAGCGAAGGATCTCGTACTCTTAACCAAGCAAAGAGATCCACCGCTGCGATCAGGATGACAAGCAGTTACGAATGACTGTCTATTACATCCTGGGAGAACACTTTCAATCCCAGTTCCGGCCGGTAGCCGTGAATTTCCGTCACATCCAATGCCAGCAGGAAGTCGATGATTTCACTGCTCACCACCTGCCCCGGCACCAGTATGGGGAAGCCGGGGGGATACGGGGTCACAAAACCGGCGGATACCAACTCGCGGCCGCCGGCCATTTCCCGCTGTATTTCGCCGTTGTCGTAACGGAAGTATTCGCAATTGTCTTCGTCGTAGCTGAGGAAGTACGGTACGCGAATCAGGCCGTCCGGGGTGCCATCGTCCCCCTGCGGGCGGAACGCCTTGTGGAAGTAGCTGAAGTCTGGCAGTGGCGGCGGATTACTGGTGAGTGCCTGCACTTTTCTTTCATGCACCCGTTGCTCCGCACCGGAAAATTCTTCCTGGTCCTGCTCAATCTCTTTGGCAATTTTTACCAATACTTCAATCAGGTGGGTTACCGAGCTGCGCTCGGTACCAATATTGGTCATAAACAGCACAGTATTGCGCGAGGTTTTATTGATCTGGATATTGTATTTATCCATCAGGTATTTGTTTTTGAAGGTGTCGCCATCGACGCCGGTTTTGCCGATCATCAGTGTCACCCGCGTGGGGTCGATAACAAACTCGTCGTTTGCCCAGGCGTCTTCCATGCGGCTCCAGCCGGTTTCCGGGTCGTAATAGTTCTCCACCCCGGACAGGCGATATTCAGGCGACACCATGTCGCGGTTTGCCAACACTTTGAAGTTGCGCGCCAGCAGCGGATTGCTGTCGATTTGCTCCCGCAGGGTCATCGCCGTTTCCACTTGCTGATGAACCAGCTCATAGCCCTCCAGCTCCACCTGGCGGCGGCCGGCATCCAGAGACGCCAGAATTTGATAGTTGGGCGAGGTGGAAGTGTGGGTCATGTAGGCTTCGTCAAAAGACGACTTGGCCCGCAGGCGGAAATCCTGGTCGTAAATATGAATCATGGAACCCTGACGCAATGAGGTCAGGGTTTTGTGGGTGGACTGGGTGGCGTACACCCGCACCCGCACTTTGTCCGGGTCGGGCAGCAAGTGCCGGTCCAGCCAGGTGGCATCGTCGTCGGGATCGCAGGCTTGCAGTTCTGCCTGCTGTGCCTGGTACTGTTCGCGGTATTCGTCGCTGCGATATTTATTGCGCAGTTTATCCGCAGAATACATGCCGGTGCGATCCCGGTAAGACGGGTTAAAGCGGGCAAAGCCAAACCAGGCTTCATCCCACAGGAAGATCAAATCCGGCTTGATGGCCAGGCATTCCTCCATCACCCGCTGCACGTTGTACACCACACCGTCGAAAGTGCAGTTGGTGAGGATGAGCATTTTCACTTCATCCAGGCGACCGGCGCGCTTGTACTGCAATAAACGCTCCTTGATGGTACGCAGCGGCACCGCGCCGTACATGGAGTATTCATTGAGCGGGTAGGAATCCAGGTAAGACACCTGGGTGCCCATCATCACCATGGCGTAGTGGTGGGATTTGTGGCAATCGCGATCCACCAGCACCACATCGCCGGGGCGCACCAGGCCCTGCACCACAATTTTGTTGGCGGTAGAGGTGCCGTTGGTAACGAAATACGTTTCCCGGGCGCCGTAGGCCCGGGCCGCCATGTTCTGCGCCTCTTTCATCGGCCCTTTGGGTTGCAGCAGGGAGTCCAGGCCACCACTGGTAGCGGACGTCTCCGCCAGAAAGATATTGGCGCCGTAAAAGCTGGAAAAGTCATCCATCCAGTGAGATTTGCGCATGGATTGGCCGCGGGAAATGGGCAGCGCATGAAACACCCCTGTGGGCTTGCGGGCGTAGGTCATCAGCGCCGAAAAGAACGGGGTTTCGTAGCGTTGCCGGATAGCGCGCAACACACTGGAGTGCTGCTCCACATGGCCGGGCTCGCGATAGAACATGCGGCGGAACAAACTGGATTTGCCGGCCACTTCTTCCGAGGCACTGCCCGCCACCATATAGAGGTCGATTTCCGGACGCAGGCGATTGATGTTCTCCGCCAGTTTGGTGCCCAGTTCAGTGTCGGACATGCGCCGCAGTTCCGCCTCGTCCGCATCCAGCAGATAGTGCTGGAAAATGTCGTAGTTGTGGGCAGAGCGCAGGGAATAGCCGTAGCGGATAATACAGGTCTGGATATTGGGGTTGATCATCACCGCAATCAGCGCATCTTCAAAACTGCGCACGGTGACAACGTCGTAGATAAAATCGTCACTGTCGTCGCGCAGTGCCAGGTGCTCGGCGCGCACCTGCTCCTCATGGGCAGAGGACACAAAATCATCCACCACCAACACTTCAAAATACCCCTTGTGGTGGTGGGGGCGCCCCTGCCAGTCGTCGCGCGGGTTGTTTTTATCCGTTAGGCCTTCCAGGTCGATCTCGCGAGTACGGTACGCGTCAGAGGTAAGCGCCGCGTCGATGCGCTTCACCACCTGGTTGAGCTTGCGAAAATCCCTGGCGTTGTAGAGCGTCTGCAGGTAGTCAAAATCTTTTTTCGACGGGAACGCGGTGTAATCTTCAATGCGCTCCAGCAATCGCATCAGAGCGATAACCCCACGGCGGGCCACGCGTTTTTCAGTGTCGTTGGCGCGCTCGTCCAGCAGCCGCCTCAGCTGTTCCTTCAGGCGGCTCCAGGAGTCGCTGCGCAGCTGGGAAAATTTGTGGTAAAAACCCAGGGTTGTATAGGTTCTCAAGCTCTTTGTTACTGGCATGGGGATATCCAAATCCGCTTGCTGAACAAGCAGATGGCAAAATAGCTAAAGGGTATTTTTGAGTGCCGCTTGGTGCCGCGGCACTCCCGGACAGGGGCGCAGGGTACGTGGGCAAAACGCAACCCACGGGGCATTATTGGCAAACCTTTGCAACTGTATTGACTGGCAAATCAAACCCCCTCGGCAGCTGCCAAATATCGTTCTTATGGCTCCCGCCAGCAAAACCGGCGGGTCACTGAGCATACTGAATATACGGTGACCGTACAATGCTAAAAACTGCGGCCTTATAGCTGCTTTCTATGACAGATGTACTTATTCCACCCCATAGGGGTAGCTGTACGTTCTCAAAGTCACCTGTAGCAAGTTTCAAGCAAGTACATTCCCGGGTTTCGCTGCGCTCCACCCGGGCTACATGGTTACCCTGTATAATGCGCGCCGACAATCATCCACAGGAGCCACCGGTGTCCAACCATCGCCCCCTTGAAGGTATTCGCGTTATCGAACTGGGCCAACTGCTGGCAGGCCCTTTTACCGGCCTGATGCTGGCTTATTTTGGCGCCGAAGTGATCAAGGTTGAGCCCCCCGGCGGAGGCGACCCCATTCGCGGCTGGCGGCAAACCGAAACCGACGACAATGGCGTCACCACGTCCTACTGGTGGCGCAGCCTGGGGCGCAACAAAAAGTGCATCACCCTGGATTTGAAGTCTGAAAAAGGCCGGGAACTGACCCGCCAACTGATCGACGGCGCCGATGTGGTAATTGAAAATTTTCGCCCCGGCACCATGGAAAAGTGGGGCCTGGGGCCGGAAGTATTTCACGGGTCTAACCCGGGCCTGGTGTACACCCGCATCTCCGGCTACGGACAAACTGGCCCCTACTCCCACAAACCCGGCTTTGCCTCGGTGTGCGAAGCCATCAGTGGCTTTCGCTATGTGAATGGACACCCCGGCGAGGCACCGGTGCGCGCCAACCTGTCCATTGGCGACACCATTTCCGGCATGCACGCCGCCATGGGTGTATTACTGGCCATTATCGAACGCCAGCGCAACGACGGCAGCGGCCAGGTGGTGGACGTGGCCCTGTACGAATCCATGTTTAACCTGCTGGAAGCGGTGATTCCCGAATACTCCGGCGCCGGGGAGATTCGCGAACCCTCCGGCACCACCGTCACCGGTATTGTGCCCACCAACACCTACCGCTGTAACGATGGCAAATTTGTGGTGATTGGCGGCAACGGCGACTCCATCTTCCAGCGCCTGATGACGGTGGCAGGCTACCCGCACATGGCCAGCGACCCGCGCATGGCCAACAACGCTGGCCGGGTGCAACACGAAGGTGAAATCGACGCAGCGCTGGCCAACTGGTGCAGTGCCCACAGCAGCCAGCATATTCTCGACCTGCTGGAGCAATCCCGGGTACCTGCCGGCCCCATCTACAATGTGGAAGACATGTTCAACGACCGCCATTTTCAGGATCGCGGCCTGTTTGAACGGGTAGAGATCAACGGCAAACCGCTGGATATTCCCGCCATCCTGCCACGGCTGGCCAAAACCCCAGGCAACACCCAATGGGCGGGGCCGGAGGTGGGCAGCCACAACCGGGAAATCTTTGCGGAGTTGTTGGGACTGTCAGAATCTGAGCTGGCGGAACTGAAGGAGCAGGAGATTATTTAGGGTATTACCAGCGCCCGAACAACCCATCTACCATCCTACCCGCGCAGGCGTACTGCTGGCCGGTTTAACCACCCCGGCTGTCATTGCGAGCGCAGCGTAGCAATCCAGTGTCTTTAATGCACGGATATAAAAACAGAGTCACTGGATCGCCACGCTGCGCTCGCGATGACGATTTTTAAGTTTGATTGCCCTGCGCTATCAACCGGACACCAAATGCTGAAAGCCCCCCTTGCACAAGGCCCCTTCCACCCAACCCAGTACCCGCCGGGTCTGGTCGGCAGGCAGCCAGGGGGAAGACAGCCGACCCTGCAATAACAGCTCGCCAAAATGCATCGCCTCGTACTGCATGCCGCCGCCCACCACCGGCTTTTCAATACTGAAATCCCGCCCTTGAAAGGCGATATCGATGCGATGGGGGTTCCACCATTTTCCGTGCATGAGAATATCCAGCTGCGGGCCGGTGATTACCGCATCGCGGTCAAAGTCATCCACCAGCGAAGCGGACAAATTCGCCCCCATGCCACCCTTATGGCCAAAGCGATAGCAACAACGCTCATCCACACCGCTGCCCGGTGTGTGCTCTGACAGTTGCGCCTGCGGCTCGCCAGGTGCAATACCGAGGTGACGACAAATATCCGCGTACAGCCACAACGGATAAACCCCCACATCCCAGGACGCACCGCCGCTCAGGGATTTGTCAAACACCGACAAGGCCGGGTCAAACTGGTGATAGTTGCCAAAGGCGGCGGTTATATTTTCAACGGCCACCGGCTCTGTGGCTGCCACTTTTGGCACCATACGCAAAAAAGACACCAGCTCCCTGTAGGCAGGAAAAGTCATAACCTTCATGGCCTCCACCAGCAAACACTGCTGACGCCGGGCAAGCTCGGCCATGGCATCCCAGTCTGCCAGCGAGGTAAAGGCCGGCTTTTCCACCAGAACATGCTTGCGATTTTGCAAAAAAAGCTCAACCAAAGGCCGATGAAAAGGGTGGATGGTGGCCACATACACCGCGTCAATGTGATCGCAGACAGCCAGTTCTTCGTAACTGCCAAACGCCAGGGGGCAGGCAAACTCTTCGGAAAAACTGCGGGCCTTTTCCCCATTGCGGGAAGCCACCCCCTGCAATACGCCATTGCTCACATGGGTGGTCAAGTCCGCCGCAAAACGCCGGGCAATTTTACCCAAACCGGCAATGCCCCAGCGCACGGGGGTTTTTATTGGGTTGGTAGCCATATACCTGTCTGATCTTCTCTCATTGCTGCCCCGCAAAACTTGAAAACGTGAATCTGGCGTAACTTGCTGTGACCGTAGCCAGCAGGGATGCTGGCTCCGAGCTTACATGGATGTACTTGCAGCGTGTCACAGCAAGTTACGCCAGATTCAGGTCCAGCACCAAGCGCTTGTACATGAGTACCATGGTGCCTACGGCCACAGTGCCCGTTCGTTAATTATTTATTGGGCTGCAGTGATATTCACTGACAATCCGCAGTCCGGACAAAACATCCTGATAATGCACCTGCATGTCCGAATCCCGCTGAATACAGTCCACAAGATATTGCAGTTGTCGGCGACACAACTCGTGTATATCCGGGCATTGTGCGCGCACTTCGACAGGGTCGGGCTGGCTGAAATTCCCTGCATTATCCAGTGCAGCACTGTGGCAGAGCAGATACTCGCCAGACTCATTACTCCGTAAACTGACGCTGCCCAAAGGCCCGGTAACCTCTGCGGCGTTGGCATCTTGACCACCAATCATTGGCCCCCATCCGGCTTCAAACAAACCCAGTGAACCATCGGCAAAACAAATCTGGATATGGCTGTAGTTGGGCAATATTGTCGCCGCCAGTGGCACATGGCAACTGCGAGTTTCAACAACATCCGAAAGCACAATTTGTTGCATCACATCCACATAGTGAACGCCGCCGTCTACCAGCGCGGTGGTATCCTGCAACAACTTCTGCTGAATGGACCACAGTTCGCCGTCGCTCTGCTGATTGAGGCTAAACCGCATCACAACCGGGGAGCCGAGCTTTTTGGCTTTGTTGACAAATTGTTGCCACAACGGATGAAAGCGCAGTATATGGCCCACCAGCACTTTGCGCTGCAAGCGGTCGGCGCGGTCAAACACCTGTTGCGCGTCTTGCAGATTATCCGCCACTGGTTTTTCAACAAACACATGAGCGCCCGCCTCCAGTGACTGCAGGGCATATTGGGCGTGAAAACGAGTGGGAGTGGCAATGCATACCAGATCGGGTTTGCTGATTGCCAGCGCTTGAGTAAAGTCGGTAAAGCGCGGAATACCGGGGAAATGAGTGTGAGTGTTTTTTTGCTCTATGCGGGGGCTGCACAGGCCAACCACTTGGCAATTATCCAGCGACGCAAAAGCCTGGGCATGCAGTTGCCCCATACGGCCCATGCCCACAATCAACGCGTTTATCAATGGGGTATCACTCCTGCAATTGGCCAATCACCTCCGGCATTTTTCTTTTTACCACCAGCAAGGCAGCAATGCCAACAACCCCATAAACCGCCACTTCAAACCACTGGCTGAACAGCGCGTGGCCAATGCCCAGCAACAAACTGTACAACATGACGATGCTGGCAAGGCAGGCAATCAAATTCACTTTCAGGTTGGCGGCCAGCGGCGCAAGCCCGGATGCCTGCTGAACCCGCTTCCAGCCACGCCCGGGAACACGCAGGCTCTTGTAAAAAGCCACTGTCTGCTCTGAGGGTTTGTCGCTGCGTGTCAGCCAGGTCACCAACAACACAATGGCTGCGGTAATCAGCAGGTTCAGCAGCATGCGCACCCCAAACCATTGTTCGGTTTCGGTATCCGGCAAGGTAAACAGCAGAACATTGCCCACAACCGCGGCGGACACAAAGGCGGCAATTTCCGACCACACATTGATGCGCCACCAGTACCAGCGAATAATCAGCACAAAGGACACACCGGCAAAAATTACGCTGTAGTACTTCACCACAGTCAGCAAATTGGTAATTTGTGTGGCAATGATCAGCGAGACAAAGGTAATCAACACCATGCAGATTCGCGCCGCCTTGATGTAATGGTCAGCGGAGCGGCCGGGTTTTACGTAGGGCTGATAAATATCGTTGATCACGTAGGACGTGCCCCAGTTGATGTGGGTATCCAGAGTGCTCATAAAGGCTGCCAGCAGGGACGCCACCATCACACCCTTTAAGCCAACCGGCAGAAATTCGTGAATCATTTCCGGGTAGGATCGCTCTGCATCCACCAGCCCCGGGAAGTACACCAGCGACGCCACCCCCACCACAATCCAGGGCCAGCTGCGAAGCACATAGTGGCAAATGGCGAACCAGTACATACCCAACATGGCATCCCGCTCGGAGCGGGCCGCCAGGGTGCGCTGAATATAAAAGCCCGCGCCCGGTGCCACATACCACCAGCCGATGGCAACCAGAATCAGAAAGGTGGCGGTATCCAGGTTCCAGCCAAACTCCGGGAACATATTCAGGGTTTCCGGGGTAAAGTGGGGGGACTTTTGCAGGTTCGCCATCACCCCGCCGCTGGCGGACAAATCCACATACACAATCACCGCCAGGGCGATGGCACCAATCATGGCCAGGCCAAATTGCACCAGGTCCGTATACACCACCCCGTACAAACCGGACATGGCGGTATACACCACCGCGCAGAGGCCCAGGATAGCCAGTATCAGCAGGGTTGGCGTAACGCCGCCAATCAACGGCAGGTGAAACAGCGGGTCAGAGGAGAGCCCCAGAATCACCACAATAATTTTCGACATGGCCAGGGTGACCGAGGCCATCAAAATGCAGTTGATAAACAAGCCGTCGAACAGCGCTTTGAATATGCGCAGGCCATGCATGGCCGGGGTATTGTCGTAGCGCTGCACCACAAACTCGATTTCGGTAATGGCCCGGCTGCGACGCCACAGGTGCATAAAAAAGAACACCGAAACCAGTGCCCCGATAGCGGAAGACCACCAAATCCAGTTGGCGTAGATACCCTGGTCGCGAACCGCGCCGGCGACAAACAGCGGCGTGTCTGTGGAGAATGTGGTCGCCACCATGGAGGTGCCGACAATAAACCAGGGCAACGAACGCCCGGCCACAAAAAAATCATCGGCACTGCTTTTGGCTTTTTCGGTAAAGTACAAACCGATGGCAACGGCTGTGACTACATAGGCGGCCACGATTACCCAGTCAATCAACGTCATCTAAACTTTATCCAATGTTATTGGCATTCAATTAATCAAGGACAGGGTCAACCCTGCCCTTCAGTTATATTATGAAGAAAATAGCTTATTTATAAGCAAAGCCGTCAACCGTCAAATAGGTACCACTTTTCTTAACTACTCTTATAGTATGAGAGCCTGCTGCCAGACCTGTAGAAGTCCAAATAACGCTTTGAGGAATTCTTTCACTACTGTGGGTGTTTGTTGCAGGTGTCGATACTAGCTGGCCATCAATAAACTTGAGAAAGATTTTAAACCGGGTAAGCGAACAGGGGTACGAATGCATGGACAGCCCGGTACTGCTTGGGGTTCTGGACATCGGCTACCCCATTTTTGACCACCAGAAAAATACCGCCGGCGTACTGATGATGTCCATACTGCTTGACCGCCATATCTCCAGAGAACAAAAGCTGGATAACATCAAGCCTTACTTGCAGCAGGCGGCCCTGGATATATCAAAAGCCATTGGCTATCAATAAATAGCGCTTGATTAATAGCTTCCCTCCGTAGGGTGGATTAGCCGTGAAGCGGCGTAATCCACCAGTTCACGTCATCGCGAGCGCAGCGCGGCGATCTCCAGCAGATTGGCAGCGTACATCATGAGATTGCCGCGGTCGCTTCGCTTCCTCGCAATGACGGCTTCGGTGATAGCAGACTTAGGGTGGATTAGCTGAAAGCGTATCCACCCTACAACAATTTTACCAAGGACACGAAATTCGCCGAAGTAGTATTGATTTAGACAAGGCGCCCCTGAGCACCCGCAACCAAACGGTTTCATTTGCAGCCAGGATCAGGGAAAATAACCCGAACTTAAAGCAAAAAAGCAACAAATGAACAACCGGAGAGGTTACATGACAAAATTACGTACCTTGGCCGTAATAGCGCTGGCCATCGGTCTGGTCGCTTGCGATGACCAACAAGCCACCGTAGAGCCAGTGGCATCTCCCGACGCAACTACAGCAAGCAACCCTTTCTTTAGCGACTGGGGCACCCCCTTCGAAACCCCGGACTTTGACCGCATCAAACACGAGCATTACCTGCCTGCATTTGAAAAGGCCATGGCGGACCACAGCGCTGAAGTGCAGGCCATTATCGACAATCCGCAAGCGCCAACATTCGACAACACCATTGTAGCGCTGGAACGTTCGGGCCAATCACTCACCAACGTCAGCCGGGTGTTTTACGCCCTGGCCTCGGCGCACACCAACCCTGACATTCAAACGCTGTCGAAAGAACTTGCACCGAAAACCAGCAGCCACTCCGACAACATCAACCTGAACGCCGACCTGTTCGCCCGCGTGAAGGCGGTGTACGAACAGAAGGATGAGCTGGAGCTTAGCGTCGAACAGCGCCGCCTGCTGGACAAACGCTACAAAGGCTTTTTGCGCAGTGGCGCCAACCTGGTGGGTGAACAAAAAGAACAAATGCGCACCATCAACAAAGAGCTGTCTCTGTTGACGCTGCAATTCCGCGAAAACCTGCTGGCTGAAAGTAACGCCTTCCAACTGGTCATCGACAACAGCGACGACCTGGCCGGCCTGCCCAGCAGTGTTATTCAAGCCGCTGCACAAACCGCCACTGCCCGTGGCATGGAAGGCAAATGGGTGTTCACACTGGACAAACCCAGCATGATTCCCTTCCTGAGCTACGCGGAAAACCGCAACCTGCGGGAAAAACTCTACACCGGTTACATTACCCGTGGCGACCAGGGTAATGCCAACGACAGCAACGAGATTGTCGCCCGCATTGCCAACCTGCGCCTGCAAAAAGCCAACCTGCTGGGTTACGCCAACCACGCCGATTTTGTGCTGGAAGAAAACATGGCCAAAAACGCCGATGGCGTTTACGGCCTGTTAAACCAACTGTGGAAACCGGCACTGGCCACAGCCAAGCGCGAGCGCGAGGAAATGCAAGCGGTGATCGACGCCGAAGACGGCCACTTTAAACTGGCGTCCTGGGACTGGTGGTACTACGCAGAGAAACTGCGCAAAGAAAAATACAACCTGGACTCGGCAGAAATCAAACCCTACCTGCAACTGGACAACGTAGTGAATGGAGCATTCCATGTTGCCAATCAATTATGGGGGGTAGAGGTAACACCCATTGACGGTATATCCAAATACCAGCAAGACGTGCGCACCTACGAAGTCAAAGACAAAAACGGCAACCACCTGGGCATTTTCTACAGCGACTTTTTTCCTCGCGCCAGCAAGCGCGGCGGCGCCTGGATGACCAGCTTCCGCACCCAATCAAACATGGACAATAACTTTGTCACACCACTGGTTATGAACGTGGGCAATTACACCCCACCCATTGGCGACGACCCGGCGCTGCTGTCTTTTAACGACGTAACCACCATCTTCCACGAATTCGGCCACGCCCTGCACGGCTTACTGTCGAAAGCTCATTATCCCAGTCTGGCAGGCACCTCCACGCCACGGGACTATGTGGAATTCCCCGCCCAACTGTATGAACACTGGGCCGCTCACCCGGAAGTCATGAAGCAATACGCACGTCACTACAAGACCGGGGAAGCAATTCCCGACGAGCTGATTGCCAAAATGAAAAAAGCCAACACCTTCAACCAGGGGTTTAAAACCACCGAATACCTGGCCGCATCGCTGCTGGATATGGCGTGGCACAGTATTGACAGCGAAGTGACAGACACCCGCGCTTTTGAAACCGAGGTATTGGAAAAATACGGTTTGATTCCGGAAATTATCTCCCGCTATCGCAGCACCTACTTCGCCCATATTTTTGCCGGCGGCTACTCTGCAGGTTATTACTCCTACATCTGGTCGGAGGTGCTGGACAGTGACGGTTTTGAAGCCTTTAAAGAAACCGCTGTTTTCGATCAAGAAACCGCCCAGCGCTTGCTGAAACATGTGTACTCCACCGGCGGCACCGAAGACCCCAGCGAACTCTACCGCCGCTTCCGGGGCCGTGATCCGGTTATTGGCCCGCTGTTAAAAAGTCGTGGGTTTAGTGAGAAATAGTCATTGCGAGGAAGCCTGTCCTTTATAAAGGACAGGCAACCGCGGCAATCTTTAGCCAATCACTCCCCCCGGCTGGCAACGCTCCTTTGCGCCGAACGCTCTACCAGCGACATTTGCAAATCACGGCCAACCCGACCATCTACTACCAGGGTTTTTCCCTCTTCCACCAACAGTGAAATTCGGCTGAATTTACTGTCATTGGCCATTAACTCGTAGCGCCCCGGTTGCAGACGAAATTCCATTGTTTCGCCGTTGGACAGTTTGCCGATGCTCTTGCCGTTTAGAGTCAGGCGGTAATCCAGATAACTCAACATGGCTTTCTGGTGCGGGCGCTGAATGACCAGGTTGACCGCGTCTTCTGCGATGTTGGTTTGTTCTGCCTGTGCATATATACCAGTGGTGATCAGTACAAAAAAGAATAGTGTTTTCATGGCGATGCTCCTGTTGTTGGTTACAACTAACAGGCGCCAGAAACCATCGCGCAATGTGCCAGAAAAAATCTGGCAACGTTTTATTGGCCACACAAAAGTGGAGCATATTTTTGATCTATTTTGCTAGCTGCAGGTGCCAAAGAAAGCAATTAGACGGGAAGTTAATCGTCAATTGGCCGGCATTAATATTAACCCGGGTTCCGCTGCGCTCTACCCGGGCTACTGCAATCGCCACTGTTGAGGTTCTGGCGGCGAGTAACTGCAAAAAGTACCGGTAGAAATACTGCTTTTCAGATGCTCAGCCAACGCCGGGTGGCTGTCGGCGATTTATTGAATGCTGGACTTAATGCGCGCCGATTTCGACACCCGCCCGGGATTTTCCGCGCAGTAGACAATGGCCGGTGGCCCGGCGCAGGAATTGGCCAGCAAGGTGCACCGTTCTATGCTCAGGTGCTTGATCAGGCTGGCCAGCGTATCCGCTTCGCTGCGCAGGTTGAATTGCTGGCGCTGGCGATCACTCCGGCCGGTGCCGGGGCGATCAAAGCGCACTACGATAAAGTGCTGCGCCAGGGCGTTAAAAAATTCCTGAAAGCCCTCGTGCTGCCAATCCAGTTCCAGGTGACTGACCCACCAGGCGGGGCACACCAACCAGGGTTTGCCGCTGTCTTGCTCGCCTTGAACGGCATAAGCCACATTGTGGCTGTTGCTGTCCGTGAAAAAGCGAATTTTTGGGGCATTAGATTATTGACTCTGATGGGCACTTATTTCCACTTCCAATTTACGGCTGACCGCTTTTGGCGAGCCGGTATTACGAGCAAACAAGCGGTAGGCCAAAGGCACCACAAACAAGGTAAAGAAGGTAGCCACCGCAACACCGGAGATCACCACCACCCCCAGCACATAGCGGGTTTCGGCACCGGCACCGCTGGCCATCACCAGTGGGATGGCGCCAACAATGGTGGTAATGGCCGTCATCACAATGGGTCGTAGACGCACCTGACAGGCTTCGATCAGGGCATCTTCAAACCTCATTCCCTGGTCCCTTAGCTGATTGACGAACTCCACCAACAGAATGCCATTTTTGGCCGCCAGCCCCACCAGCATCAAAATACCGATCTGGCTGTAGAGATTGAGGGTCTGGCCGCTAAAGTACAATCCAGCCAGCGCACCCAGGACCGCCAGGGGAACCGCCAGCATAATCACTAGGGGATGGACAAAACTTTCGAACTGGGCCGCCAATACCAGAAATACAACCATCAGCGACAACACAAATACAAAGCCACCGGACTGTCCGGCACGGCGAAATTCCATGGAATCACCCTTGTAATCGACATTGACGCCAGCGGGCAAATGGTCGCGGGCGAGGCCGTCCATAAAGTCCAGCGCCGCCCCCAGACTGTAGCCATCTGCAAGATTGGCATCTAGGGTAATGGCCCGCAGTCGGTTGTAGCGATTGAGGGATTCGGCACCGGCCATTTCGCTGATGGTGACCAGGTTAGCCAGTGGAATCAGCTGTTCGCTGCGTTCCGCGCGCACAAAGATATTGGTCATATCCAGGGCGGTGCGCTGGTGAGATTTTTCACCTTCCAGGATCACATCGTACTGCTCGCCCTCGTACAAGAAAGTGGTGACCTTGCGAGATCCGAGAAAGGTTTCCAGGGTGCGGCTGATGTTGGCCACTGACACCCCCAGATCACCGGCCCGGTCGCGATCGATGGAAACTCTCAGTTGCGGCCGGGTTTCCTGGTAGTCGTGGCTTACGGAAGACAGATTGGGATTTTCGGCGATTTTGTCCAGCAGGGTATCCCGCCACTGGGCCAAGTCCTGATAGTTGCCACCACCAATCACAAAACTGAGCGGCTTGCGGGAGCCGGTGCGCAACCCCTGAGGCAATATCACCGGCGCCCGCACCCCGGAAATATCGGCAATGCGTTTGCGCACTTCGGTCCGCAACTCGGTCACGCCGGGACGCCCGGATGACCAGGTATCTGGCACCAGCACGATAAAGCCGCTGTTAAACGTGTCACCCTGGCCAAAATGCCGGGGGGCAGAAATCAACAGCCGCTTGATCACGCCGCTATCCACCATGGGCATCAGGCGCTCTTGTATCTGCTCCATGTACTGGCGGTTGTATTCGTAGGAGGTGCCCTCCGGCCCCTGAGCGAAGATCATCAACACGCCGCGATCTTCCCTGGGCACAAATTCCATGGGCACTTTTACATAGAACAGCCCGATCAGCCCCGCCAACAACAGATAGATCACCAGCATTCGCCGTGGACGGGCAATCACCGCAGTCAATGATCTTCGGTAAACCCGGGTCAAAGAGGAAAAACGCTGGCTGCCACTGCCATCGATAGCAGTGACTCCCTGCTTTTTGAGCAACTTGCTGCACAACACCGGGCACAGAGTCAGCGCCACCACACTGGACAATACCACCGCCGCCGTCAAGGTAACGGCGAATTCCCCAAACAGCCGCCCGGTACTGCCTTGGGAGAGGGTAATGGGAATAAACACCGCCACCAGCACCAGGGTAGTGGCAATTACTGCAAAGCCCACCTGACGGGTACCGCGATAGGCGGCCAGCAATGGTGGCTCCCCCTGGCGAATGCGGCGGTGAATATTCTCCAGTACCACAATACCGTCGTCCACCACCAAGCCAATGGCCAGTACCAGCGCCAGCAGGGTCAACAGGTTGAGGGTGTAACCAAAGGCATACAACACGATAAAGGTGGCAATAATCGACACCGGTACGGTGACTGTGGGTACCAAGGTGGCACGGCGATCCCCCAAAAATACCCAGATAACCACCACAACCATGAGGGCGGCTATCAGCAGGGTTCGGTATACCTCTTTGATGGCACTGTCCACAAAAGTAGAGCGATCATAGTTAACAGACAATTCCATATGAGACGGCAAGGCTTGCCGCAATTCATGGAGGCGGCTGTATACCCCCCTGGAAACATCCAGTGAGTTGGCAGTACTCTGGGGCACCACCCCCAAAGTGACAGTGGGCGTGCCATTGACACGGCTGAAACGGCGACCTTCTACCGGCGCCACTTCCACCCGGGCCACATCCCCCAAGCGCACCAGATAACCCTGCGAGCCCTGGCTGACAACCATCTCGGCAAAATCCCTGGCCGATTTGTAACTGCGTTCGATACGCACCGTAAAATCTCGCTGGGCGGATTCGATATTGCCAGCGGGCAGCTCGATGTTTTCCGCCCGCAGCGCGGTTTCGATATCCCTGACAGTGAGATTGCGGGCCGCCAGCTTTTGTCGGTCTAGCCAGATGCGCATGGAGTATTCCAGCTCGCCTATCAAACGCACCCGAGCCACCCCTCCCACCACAGACAAGCGATCCACCAGATAGCGGCGGGCGTAGTCGCTGAGCTCCAAGATGGACATTTCAGTACTGGTCAGACCAATGTACATCATGGTGCTGGAGGCGGCAGCCGCCTTGCTCACCTCCGGTGGAGAACTTTCTTCTGGCAGATTGCCGGCTATGCGAGACACCTGATCGCGCACGTCATTGGCTGCCTCATCGATGGGTCGGCCCGCCTGGAATTCAATATTGATGTCGGATCGGCCATCGCGACTGGTGGAGGTAATGGTGCGAATGCCCTCAATGCCGGCAATTCGGTCTTCAACCACCTTGGTGACACGAGTTTCCACCACCGCTGCCGAGGCGCCAGTATAATCTGTGCGTACCGACACTACCGGACGGTCCACGTTGGGATACTGACGCAGAGACAATCGCTCAAAGGAAACCAGCCCAAATACCACCAGCAAAATGCTGATCACCATAGCAAAGACTGGTCTGGAAACGGAGGTATCAGAAAGCCACACCGCCCTACTCCCCGGTTCCGAATGATTGGGAGTATTGGGAATTCGCCACTTGTTTGATGGCCACAGCGCTGCCGCTGCGAACCCGGTTGACTCCTTCCAGCACCACCTGCTCACCAAGCTTCAAACCCGCCAACACTTGCACCAGTCCGTACTCGCGGCCACCAATTTTCACATCCCGGCGCCTGGCCACTGTTTGTCCACTATCATTTGCCGATACCACCAACACAAAGTGACGATCCTGCAGTGACACCACGGTCACTTCCGGCAACACAATGGACAACTGTTGCTCTTTGACCAGTTCCACTTCCATCAACATACCCGGCTTCAGCAAGCCATCGGGATTGGGCAACTGGGCTCGCACCTGGATGGAGCGGCTCACCGGATCAATGCGGGAATCAATGGTGGTGACCTGGCCGCTAAACTGTTTATCCTTCAGCACCGCAGCAGTTACCTTAATGGGCATATCTTGCCGCAACACCGACAGGTAAGTGGCGGGTACGGAAAAGTCCAGTTTCATGGTAGTGATGTCGTCCAGGGTAACGATCAATGTGCCCGGCGACACCAGCGCACCGGGACTAACCCGGCGCAGCCCCAGCACACCGCTAAACGGAGCTTTCAAGGTGCGATCCTGGATACTGGCCTGCACCTCACGAATGCGCTGTCTGGCCGCATCCAGTTGAGTGCGACGGGCGTCCAGTACGTTCTGGGAAATGGAATTGCTCTGGAGCAATTTTTCCAGGTGTTTGGTTTCCCGCTGTTGATCAGCCAGCTCGATGTTGGCAAGAGACAGCTGCGCCTGTTCCTCCCCCTGCTCAAGAGTCACCAGCATATCGCCGCGCTCAACACGCTGGCCATCCTCAAAATGAATACTGGCGACTTTTTCGGAAACATTGGCGGTAATGGCCACCGACTCTCGGGAGGAAAGGGTTCCCAAAGCATGGGTTTTTAAACTGAACGGCCGCTGTTCGGCGGCCGTCACAGTCACCGGAACCGCCTTCGAAGATGCACGGGACTTGGTTTTGGCACCGCCACTCTGCCAGGGTTTCCAAACTACCACTGCGGCCACTACCGCCAGGGCAGCTAACATCATTATTGTTTTTTTCATGGCGCGACCTGAGAGCTGTTTCCTCCAAGATTAGCAGAGATGGGGAGCGTTAGCGCCGAAGGAATAAAAGATTGTGCAAAGCCATTGAGCGATATAGCTTCAAATCCGTTCCCGTTTTAAACGTATACCGTGCTCATCGCTGGCAATTTGTTCTTTGCGGTTCTCTGCATAAATTTCGTCGGCGCGGCGTTTGTCTACGGCTTTGTTTAACGCCTTCACCCGCTGATGGGCTTGCAGCCACAGTTGGTGGTGGTTTTGCAGAGTTTGTTGCGAAGTGGTAACTGCTTGTTCCTGCTGGCCAATGGCGTCATTGAGCTGGTTGAGAAAACTGTGAAAATCCGCCAGCTGGCGGGCATTGATGCCCTGGCCACCCAACAGTTGAAACTGCTGTTTGTACTCGTCCCGATACTGGCGCAACTGCACCAGTTGTTGTTGCTGTGTGTCTGCGTGGTGACGGCTCTGGGCCAGCTGTTGACCGCTTTGCTGTTCGCGGTTTTCCGCCACTTGGGAGATTTTTTGCAGACGTTGGGATTTTTTCATCAATGTTCTTTATTTATGTTTGACGTTCGATGTTGGACGTTTGACGAAATGAGTTCGGAGTAATCGTCAAACGTCGAACTTCCAACGTCAAACTTTCTTGGTTATTTCGTCATCCTGAGCGCAGCGAAGGATCTTGTCAGCCATGCACGGCAGAGATTCTTCGCTGCGCTCAGAATGACAACAACACTACAACTGCTGCTCCGCCACCTGTTGCCACTGGCTCGACAGTTGTTGCAGCTGCTGCTGGCTGTTAACCATACTCACCGGTTCATTGACTTCCTGTGTCAAGAAGGTTTCCAGCATGGGCTGGCAGCGAATGGCCTGGTCGATGCGGGGGTCGGAACCGGGTTGGTAAGCGCCCACGCTGATCAAATCCCGATTCTGTTCATAAGTAGAGTAGATGGCTTTAAAACGCCGCGCCAGTTGCAGGTTATTGGCATCGACAATACTGGGCATAATTCGGCTGATGGAAGCCTCTACATCAATGGCCGGGTAGCGGCCACTTTCGGCAATCTGGCGGCTGAGAACAATGTGGCCATCGAGAATGGCGCGGGCGGCATCCGCCACCGGATCGTTGTGATCGTCGCCATCCACCAGCACCGTATACACTGCCGTCATGGTGCCGCCGCTGGCGGTATTGCCGGCGCGCTCCACCAGTTGCGGCAGTTTGGCAAATACCGAGGGCGGGTAGCCTTTGGTGACTGGCGGCTCGCCAATAGCCAGGGCGATTTCCCGCTGAGCCTGAGCGAAGCGAGTGAGGGAGTCCATCAACAGCAGCACGTTTAAACCCTGGGCGCGATAGTATTCGGCAATGGCCGTGGCGCGCCAGGCGGCGTGCATGCGCATCAGCGGCGAATCGTCCGCCGGGGCTGCTACCACTACCGCCCGCTGCATACCCTGGGGGCCGAGAATTTCGGCGACAAATTCCTGCACCTCGCGGCCGCGTTCGCCAACCAGTCCCACCACCACCACATCCGCATTGGTGTAGCGGGTCATCATACCCAACAAAGTAGATTTACCCACACCGCTACCGGCAAACAGGCCGATGCGCTGGCCGCGCCCCAGGGTAAGCAGGGAATTAATGGCGCGAACTCCGGTATCCAGCGGCTCGCGAATGGGTTTGCGCTGCAGGGGGTTGGTGCTCTGGCCCAGCAGGGGCACGTGAATTTCACCGTCGATAGGGCCGTTGCCGTCGATGGGGTGGCCGGCACCATTCACTACTCGCCCCAGCAGGGCATCGCCCACAAATACTTCACTGGCCTGCCCCAGCGGAATCACCCGTGCGCCAGGGCGAATACCGCGAATATCACCGATGGGCATCAGGTACAAACGATCACCGGAAAAGCCCACCACCTCGGCAAAAATGTCGGCACCGTGCTCCACTGCCACCCGGCAACAGCTGCCGATGGGCGCCTGGCAGCCAGCGGCTTCCAGAGTGAGGCCCACCATGCGGATAAGCTCGCCTTCCACCAGCGGTTGAGGCGTGCGGATTTGCTGACGCAACTCCGCCAGCGAGCTGCTCCAACGGCCACTTCTGGCGGTATCGCTCACTGGTTTTCTCCGCCTTCGGGATGGAGGGCACGGTCCACATCGTCCACATCCACTTTCAGCATATCGGCAATCAGTTGGTTAAGGCGGGTGCGCAGGCTGGCGTCCACAAAAGTATTGTCGGCTTTGACAATCACATCGCCGCCTTTCAGCGCCGGGTCAGACACCAGGTGCCAGCTCTGCTCCGCGTCGGGGGATTTCAGGCTGTCCCCCACCAGGGCGGCGTCTTCCGGCGACAGGTGCACGTCCACCCGGCGGGCAGTGCTTTGCAGAATATTCACCGCCCCCTGCACTGTGTCATTGAGCACACCGGGGTCGGTGGCGATTTCACGTTGTACCAACTGTTCGGCCATGGCACCCGCCAGCAACACCAGTTCTTTTTCCACCTGCTGATCCAGTTGCTGCAACGGCTGACTGAGCCCCGCCATCAACTGCTTGAGGCGGGCGCACTGGGCTTCCAATTCTTCACGGCCGGAATTCATTCCCTCCCAACGGCCCATCTGGTAACCCTTGGCGTGAGCCTGCTGCTGAATGGCTTCCAGTTCTTCGGCGTTCACCGGCAGCTCGTCGTTGGCGGAGTCGCTGCCATCTACCGAGGGCGCTACCCAACGCTGAAAGTCACCGGTTTTGTCGGAAAGGATTTTGGACATTTGTTGCATTACTTTTGTTTTTGTCATTCTAAGCGCAGCGAAGAATCTCTTTGTGTGATTGCAGTACGAGATCCTTCGCTGCGCTCAGGATGACAACATTCTGTATCCTGTAGTGCGCAAAGCGCACGTGCGACTCATTCCAGCGAAGTGCAAACTGCCCACTGGCACCTACGGTTAAAAAACTTACCCAGGCACTTCATCCACCCAGCTTTTCACCACCTGGGCCACGCGTTTGGGATCTTCCCGGGCGATGGATTTGGCCATATCCAGTTGTTGTTCGTAGCTGATGGCGGGGCCACCGGGCAACTGCAGTACGCCGGTATTGCCGGTCAGAGTCACCTGGTCTTCCGCCAGTTGGCCACCCTGCAATTCACCGTTGGCAACCGCCAGCTGCTGAGCCTTGCCACCGCTCCCAGCCCCCTGTGCCAGGCTGCGCAATACCGGCTTGAGGACGCCAAAAATCAGAATCACCACCGCCAGAATACCCAACAGCTGCCTACCCCAGCTGGCATACATGGGATTCTGCAGCAACTCTTCCATAAAACTGGGTTCTGGTGCAGGCTCCAGCACTTCTTCCTGGCGGAAAGCGCTGTTGACAATATTGACGCTGTCGCCGCGAGCCTCGTTAAAGCCCACCGCTTCGCGCACCAACGCTTCGATACGGCTCATTTCTTCTTCCGGCAGGGGCACTTTTTCCACCGTGCCGTCATCGTTTATCTGGTCCCGATAATCCACCACCACCGCCACCGACAGGCGATTGATCTCACCGGGAGATCTGCGTTCGTGGCTGATGGTGCGATCCACTTCAAAATTACGAGTGGCGCTGCGGCTGCTGCTGGTTGGCTGGGCCGCTGCCGGGGTTTCAGCGGCCAGCAGCTCCTCGTCATCTTCCGGCGGCGTGTTGGATTCGGCACCGGGCACACCGCCGATACCGGTGTTGCCCACCCGGTTTTCTTCCAGGGTTTGTTCGCTGCGCACCGCGCGGTTGCCGGGGGCTGGGGAATACACTTCACTGGTTTCTTCCCGGTCGGTAAAGTCCATATCCACGCTCACCTGGGCGCTGACTTTTTCCGGCCCCAGCATGGGGGTCAATAACTCCACAATGCGCCGGGAGTAAGTGGCCTCCACATCGCGCACAAAACGAAACTGTTCAGAGCTGGCAGCCAGTTGGGAGTTGCCATTGCTGTTGGTGAGCAGGCGACCCTGTTGATCCACCACTGACACATTGTCCGATTCCATACCGGGAATACTGGAAGACACCAGGTGCACAATGCCCGCTACCTGGGCGTCGTTGAGTTTGCGGCCCGGGTACAGATTTACCAGTACAGAGGCGCTGGCCTGGTTGCTGCGGCGGGTAAACACTGTGCGCTTGGGTACTGCCAGATGCACTCGGGCCGTCTGCACACTGGCCAGGGTGGTGATGGATTGGCTTAACTCCCCTTCCAGAGCGCGGTTGTAGCGGGCCTTTTCCATAAAGCTGCTGGTACCAAAGGGCTGCTCTTGATCCAGCAATTCAAAACCGCCACCGGCTTCGCCACGGGGCACACCCTGGCTGGCCAGTTGCAGCCGCATGCGGTGCACCTCACCGGCGGGGATGGCCACAGTGTTGCCGTTGAGTTGGTAGGAAACCCCATTCTGCTCCAGCACCTGCACCACTTCGGCAGCGTCAGAGGATGACAGGCTGCCAAACAGCGGCACGTAATCCGGGCTCTGTGCCCAGTTGACCACCCACACCCCCAGGGCAACGCTGGCGGCCAGGCCCACCATCAGCCCCAATTGCCGCAGCAGTGGCAGGCGGCTGAAACCGCCAAATTGTTGTACCGCTTTTTCCGTATCTACGATTGCCATTTTTTCTTTTCGTTATTTGCTTTTGCGTTAATGGGTTGGACGTTCGATGTTGGACGTTTGACGAGGTGCCACAATCGGGCGATCGTCCAACGTCGAACCCCCAACGTCAAACAGCTCAAACCTGCATATTCATCACTTCCTGATACGCCGACAGCAGTCTGTTGCGCACCTGGGTCATTGCCTGGAACGACAGGCTGGCTTTTTGCAGGGCCACCATTACTTCCGGCAATTCCAGGTCCGGGTCGCCAGCGTCAAAGGCTTTTTTCATGGCACCGGCATCCATTTGTGTGTCACTCACCGACTGGATGCTGTCCGCCAGCATTTGGCCAAAGTCCGGCCTGTCGGCGCCTTCCAGCGGGGGCTGGCCAGCAGCGGGGGCCTGTTCCACCGCACCGCTTTGGGCGGCGTTGGCCAGCACCCGCATCTGCGCCAGCATTTGGTTCATATCTACATTGTTGTTCACTGTGAAGCCCTCTTATGCAGCCATACCAGGGATAGCAATTCCCTGCTCACGCAATTTCGCCAGTTTGTAACGCAAGGTTCTTGGACTGATTCCCAGCCGGGCGGCGGCATCCTTGCGGCAACCGTTTTCCGCCTGCAATGCCTCCAGAATCAATATTTGTTCGCGGTTTTTCATTTCGCTGCCCAGTTCATTGTTGGCCGCTTGTGGCGCTATTGGCGCCGCTGCAACGGGCATGGGTACTTGTTCGGCGCTTTCAAAATGCAGGTCCGCCGGGGTTATCATATTGCCCACCGCCAGTATCAGCGCCCGCTGAATCACGTTTTCCAGTTCCCTGACATTGCCGGGCCATGGGTACTGGCCCAGCGCCTGTTCGGTATCTGCAGCAAATTGCATGCCTGAACCGGCGGGGGCGTAACGCTCTACAAAACTGCGGGCGATGGGCACAATGTCAAAGGGGCGTTCCCGCAGGGCGGGCAACTGCAGGGGGAATACATTGAGGCGGTAGAACAGGTCTTCACGAAAACGGCCAGCGCTGACTTCTTCCCGCAGATTGCGGTTGGTGGTGGCCAGTACACGCACATCCAGAGTCACTTGCTTGTCGCTGCCCAGGCGCTCCACTTCCCGTTCCTGCAGCACCCGCAACAATTTGGCTTGCAACGCCAAATCCATCTCGGATATTTCATCCAGCAACAGGGTGCCGCCCTGGGCCTGTTCAAATTTTCCGGGGCGGGATTGGTAAGCCCCGGTGAATGCGCCCTTCTCGTAACCAAACAGCACGGATTCCAGCATGCTTTCCGGAATGGCCGCGCAGTTGATGGCCACAAAGGGCTTTTCGGCGCGGGGGGAGCGGTTGTGAATCAGGCGGGCAAACACTTCTTTACCGGTGCCGGACTCGCCGCTGATCATCACCGTGGCATCGGAACCCGCCACCCGGGTTGCCAGCTCCACCAGTTGCTGGGTGCGGGGGTCTTCCGCCACCACATCGCCAGCGGGGACGCTGTTGTCGACGATAAAGCGGCTGACCATTTCCACCAGCACTTCCGCTTCAAAGGGCTTTACCAGATAGTCGGCAGCGCCATCGCGCATGGCTTCTACCGCTCTTTCAATGCTGCCGTAGGCGGTCATCAGTACCACCGGCAATTCCGGCCAGCGGATTTTCACCTGGCGCAACAGGGTGTGGCCGTCCATCGCCGCCATCTGCACATCGCTGACCACCAGGCCGACCCGCTCAGTGCGCAGTACATCCATCGCGCACTTGCCGTCGTCACAGGCCAATACGCTGAAGCCGGCAAATTCCAGGGTGTCGCACAGGGCTTCGCGCAGGGTGGCGTCGTCTTCCACAACCAGTACCTGAGCTCTATTTTTTGTCTTGGCTTTTTGTGTCATTTTATTACCTCGCTTCCGTGTTCTTATCGTTGTGCTGGCGCTGCCACATACTGGTGGCGGCTTCGGTATTTTTTTCTCCGCCCTGAGGACTCAGCGGCAACCGGACAACAAATTCGGCACCACCGGTTTTGTTGGCGACGGCTTCTATGGTGCCGCCGTGACCGCGCACGGTGGCGGCCACTACCGCCAGGCCCAGGCCGGTACCCTGTACGCGGGTGGTAAAAAACGGGTCGAATATCTGTTCGCGGATATCTGCGGGAATGCCCGGGCCGTTGTCTTGCAGGCAGATGAGCAGTTCGTCGCTTTCAATGCTGGCAGCCAGCTGTACGTCAGTGCCATCGCCAATCACATCCACGGCGTTGTCCACCAGGTTGAGCAGGGCGCTGGCCAGGGCATCCAGGTTGCCGTTGATGGTAGCGGCGGGAACCTCTCCGGCGATGCGCAAGTGGCCGCTCACTGATGTCAGTTTCTGGCGAGCCAGTTCCTGCACATTGGCAATCAACTCACTGGCGCTAAAAGGCTGTGCTTCGCAGGCGCCACCTTTCACAAAGGTGAGCATGCTGTTCACCAGTTGCTCCATATGGCGCAGGCGATCGCGCATTTTTTCCGCCACCCGCTGACGGTCGCCATCCGCCAGTTGCGGCCTTGCCAGGTGAGATACATACAACAGGGTAGAGCTGAGCGGGGTGCGAATCTGGTGAGCGAGGCGAGCGGCCATTTCCCCCATCGCCGACAGACGCTGCTCCCGGTTGACGCGCTCTTTCAGGGCGTACAACTCGGTAATATCGGTGAGCAAAATCACTTCTTCGCCAATAACCGGCAGAGGCAGAGAGCGGCGGCTCATGCTCAGGCGACGGCCATCGTGGGTAAGCAGTTCCTGCTGGGCCATATCCAGTTCAGCGGCATTGCGGGCAAGCACTTCCTGCCAGGGGCGGCCAGCCAGTGGATGACCGAGCATTTGCGCGGCTTCCGGGTTGACTTCACGCACGAAGTGGCTGGGGTCCAGCACCACCACTCCGCCGGGCAATGTTCCCATCAGCAGTGCCAGGCGACTGGCCAGACGCTCTTTTTCTGCCAGTTCTTTCAAGCGCGCAGAGCGGGCTTCTGCGAGCTCTTCGGTGAGCTGGGAAACACGCACTTGCAGCTCCCGGTAGCTGGTATCCAGCTCCACCGAGACACGATTAAACGCCGCAAATGCATCTTCAAGCTGCTGGGCGGACAGTGTGGCCGCCTGAGGTTGCGGCTCGGTGTTTGCCGGGTTCAGTTGCGTCTGGCTCATATCGCTCCTGTGGTTTGTATTCGCAATTGTTGCGATCACAAATCACAGATAGCAATAACCGTGCCCAAGAAAAATAGCAATTAAAATCAGATGGTTAGGAAAATCAGGGGGACTGACGTCAAAAACCTGTCGCCAGTTCATTGCGATGAATATCGTACTTGCGAATTTTTTCCACCAGGGTGGTGCGCTGCAAATTGAGCAGTTTGGCGGCTCTGGCAACTACCCAGTCGGACTGGTCCAGCGCCTGACTGATTAACTCCACCTCCATATCGCCGAGGTAGGTTTTCAGGTCGATGCCATCCTGGGGCAATCGCGGCGTTGACTGCGGAGCATCCCAGGCCTGATCCTGTTCCATTTCCGGCTGCTGTTCCGCCACCCAGTCTTCATTGAGGCGGTACTTTTCCGGCAGATCTTTGCGCTTGACAGTGCGCCCGGGGTGAAGAATCGCCAGGCGCTCCACCACGTTGGCCAATTCCCGTACATTGCCGGGCCAGTCGTAACTGGACAATGCCGCCAGCGCACAGGTGTTGATTTTCAGAGTGCCCCGGCGCTCCGCCGCCATGCGAGCAACAAATTCGTGAACCAGTAAAGGCACGTCTTCCGGGCGCTCGCTGAGAGACGGGATTTCGATGGGAAACACATTGAGGCGGTAAAACAGATCGGTGCGGAATTTACCCTCGGCCACCAGTTGCTCAAGATGTTGGTGAGTAGCGGCCACAATGCGCACGTCTGCCTCCATGGTGGTGTTGCCCCCCACGCGCTCAAAGGTACGTTCCTGCAACACCCGCAGCAACTTTACCTGCATGGGAAGGGGCATATCGCCAATTTCATCCAGAAACAGGGTGCCGCCTGCGGCCATTTCGAAGCGGCCCTGACGAGCGCTGATGGCACCGGTGAAAGCGCCCTTTTCGTGGCCAAACAATTCGGATTCCAGCAGCTCACCGGGAATGGCGCCGCAGTTGACCGGCACAAAAGGCCCATTGCGGCGCTGGGAGTGGAAGTGCACATTGCGCGCCACCACTTCTTTACCGGTACCGGATTCACCCAGAATCAACACATTGGCATCGGTAACCGCCACCTGGCGCACCAAATCCTTGACCTGCTGAATACCCTGACTGTTGCCCACCAACGAGCGAAACAGCGGCATGGCGGCGTCTTGCTGGGAGCGCTTTGGCTGAGCCGCAGCGATGGTGGCCTGGTGCAGTGCTCCGGCCACATCCTGATATTTGAGGGGGTAACGCAGGGCGCCCACCATATTGCTGTCGAGAGCATCCGCAGATTCGTCCGCCTGCCCTTCTTTCAGCAGATATACCGGTAATCGCGGGTAGGTTTTGTGAAGCTCAGACACCAGTTTGGCACTGGCGCTGCAGGTGGATTCGTTGATCATCGCGGTCAACAGCGGCGCACCATCGGCAACAGCGTCTTGCCAACGGCTGCAATCGTTGCACCAGGTAACCGGGTATTCGAGAAACTCCAGAATGGTTTTGAGGCTGCTGGCTTTTTCAGCATCCTGCTCAATCAACAGAACTTGCGCGGTATTCACTACAACCGACATCCACTTCCCCCTTACCCTATTGCTCCGTGGCAATGGTCGCAAATACACCCCAAATTATTGCTTTTCAGGGATCATAGACCAATTTTTATCAAACTATAGTATGAATATTGGCCACTTTCACTCTAAGAGCGTCATTTTTATGGCGGCCATTCTGACCCAGAATAAAAATTCTAGCCAGCTTTTCTTGAAACAAAATAAAAATATCAGTCCACAAAAAAGGCTTCTCACCATGCATAGCGAGAAGCCTTTCTGTCTTCTGTCGACTGCCCCCGTAAACTCCCACCGCCCTCTGCTCCCGGGCACTTTGCAGGCATAGGGTCAGTTCGTCGTTGAGGGTCATCAGCCGTAGGGGGGATTAGCTGAAAGCGTAATCCACCACATAGTGGACATATTTTTGATTGAGAGGCCAATTTCAGCCCCTGTCTGGTGGGTTACGCCACCGTGGAGTTATAGGTTCAGGCATTAAACTATCAGCCCGATGAGCTTCTCATAATGACCCAGCGCCACATCGAATGTGATTTGCTCATCTTCGTCTGCATAAGATACTTTAGCAACAAACTGGTCATACTCTTTTCGATACAGCTCATCTTTTCGCAGCATATCCAAAGCTTCAGCTGCAGACTCCAACAAGCCTTTTTCAAGTCTTCTCGAACCTGATTTCATATCCTCAGAAAATGATGAAACAACCAGTTCAACGAAATCTTCAGGGCATTCTTCGACAGCATTTTTTAAGGCAAACAGATCATGTAGATGGCGAACCATTGCCGGGTCATCACCATCAGCACTCCTGTCACGCTTGATAACACGCCAGGTCAAAGCGCTGAATTTGTCAGCAGCCGTCTCGATACACGCCAAGCAGGGCAATCCAAAATCACCACCACCCCCTGCCAACTCCGAAACCATAGCCACTATTGGTCGGCATTCTACCTTACTACGAGGCTAGGTATAGCTGAACTCAAGTTGCAAATCCCTGCGGAGCGATGACGGAATATCGAGCTGCGCAGGGTATCTCAAGGATACTTTAAAGTAGTTACTACCAGACTCCACACTGTTTTCATCAAGTTCAATATCATCAATCGCCTTGACGACCTCCAGTATCGACTGCCGAAACCTCCGGCGCTCACCTCTCCCCGGAATTTCACCTGCCGAATACAAAGCCCGAAAGTCCAAATCTTCAGAAAAGCGTTTTAAAAGGCCATAACCTTTAGAAAGGCTGGTACCGCCAGAGAAAATGGGGATTATGGAAGGGTGTGAAAAATCAGAGATCGCCTTGAGTACCTGAACTGCATACCAATCCTTTTCGACAAAGGATGCATCCGCACCCAGTTCGATCGCTGCGTCCTCTATGGATTGTTTATCAGGTAACATGTTCCAGTGTGATGTACTTTCCGTTGTAACCAATTTTACGTGAAATGCGCCCCTTTACGCCGATCACCCTTCCCGTAGGTACTTGGGTAGTATTGCCGCTATTGTATTCCCGCTCACCGCTGGACTGCTTCAGGGTAACGCCCAGTTTAATCAAAGCTTCCCTGGCCAGATCCGGCAGCCCTTTTTCAGGAATAGTCTTGCCACTCACCGAGGATTTGCGGGTTCTGGCATAAAGGCCGTAGCCGAGCTTGATGAGTGATTCTTCGGCAACCAGTTTTCTGAGTACGCGCCCCACCTGATCACGATCCGACAGATCAAGAAAATCCTTCGGTGTAAAAACCGATTCCTTACGCCGGGAAACTCGATATCTGATTTTGCTTTCAAGGGTTTTCATAGTACGCAATTTTTCACGCAAAAATACGACACATCAACTTGCAAATATACGATATTAGGTGACGACACTCAATTAACCCTAGGGCAATCGGGCTAAAAACCTCCTAACCCGTCATCCCCGTGCAGGCGTGCTGCTGTCCGGGATAACCACCCAAGCTGTCATTGCGAGCGCAGCGTGGCAATCCAGTGTCTTTTAAGTGACTGATTTACGAGAAAAGCCGCTGGATCGCCGCGCTTCGCTCGCGATGACGATTTTTTAAGTCTTGCTGCCACCCATTTAGCGATATGCCTTACTTGGTAAGTATCGTGGGGAAAGCCTCTAAATTATTCGGACAGCGGTGCGCGCAGGCGGGGATCCATGTATCTGACAAGGTGAGGTTTCAGGGGTTTTAAACTGCCTTTACCTCTATCATTGCCAAAAAAGTCGATATTTAGATAAGGTGGCCCTATCTACTGCCCCCCGTAAACTCCCACTGCCCGCTGGCCCTGGCGCAATGCCTGAAACTGGCGGGCGCTCTGTTCCCGGGCACTTTGCAGGCAGCGGGTCAGTTCGTCGTTGAGGGTCATCAGCTGCTCAATTCCCTGGCGTACCGCACTGGCTTCAACGCTGGCTACCGGCTGCTCAAAGCAGGCCAACATATCGCTGCGGCGGCTTTTTTCCAGCTCGGCAAATTGTTCCCAGTCACCACTATCAGCAGCGCTGACCATTTGCCGGGACAGTTCGATGGCCGCTTGCAAATGAGACTGACGGTTTGAATGGCTGTGCATGGGCGCTACCGATATTCAACAGGCATATCTTCCCAACCTGCCTTGATTTCTTTCAACAACCCGGCCACTTCGTCCAGGCGTTCGATATCGTTATTGAGGTTGGCCTCCAGCAGGCGCTGCTCCATGTAGTCGTACAGAGAGGCCAGATTGGTGGCAATTTCGCCGCCGTTTTCGTGATCCAGGCTGGCGCGCAGACCATCGACAATGGCAATCGCCTTGCCCAGCAATTCGCCTTTTTGAGTCTGCTCGCTTCTGCCAATGGCACCTTTGGCAGAAGCGATGCGATCCAGCGCACCGGTAAACAATTTACTGATGAGTTGATGGGGGGTGGCATCCGTCATACCACTTTGAACGCCAACACTCTTGTACGCTTTCAGGGCGGATGGGCTCATAATGACCTCGTATTCAATGTGGGTTAATTGGGTTAGGGGGTGTTAACAATTAATGAGCCGCTACTGCTGGAGTTCATTTTTTGCTCCAGCAAGACAGAGGGAGTGCCGTGTAGTCACTCTACATAAGCGACCGATAACGCAGCTGGGGCGACTTTCATTACAAAAGTAAGTGAGCCCAGCCCTTCGGGTTGTCCCTGAAAAGGCGTCATCCTGCGTTATTCGTCGCTACTCCCCACTATAGAGAGGGGAGCGACCAAACCGCACTCCTCATGCCTTGACTGACGCCTTTTCAGGGACAACAGTAGTGACTCATTAATTGTTAACACCCCCTAGTTGTTATTGCCTCTGACCAGGGTTCCCGCCCGCGGGATATTGGCCAGTTGCTGTTCCAAAAAAGTGCTGGTTTGCTGCAGCTGCGCCAGCAAGCCATCAAGGGCAGTAAACTGGCGGCGCAGACGGGCTTCGATGGTTTCGATGCGGCGATCCAGAGCCTCTCGCTCTTCGTCAATATCATCCAGACGATCTTGAATGCCATCGCTGCGCACACCCAGTATGCCTTGCGGGTCAAGCAGACCTTCAATCAGGGTATTGAGGCGGTCTGCCACCCCTCTGGAAAAATTCACCGTACCCCGTGAGCCGAGCGCGCCGTCGGCAATCACCAGTTGAATGCCCTCGGCGTCATCACCGTTTGCGGCGCTGAGTAGCTGCCCGGTGCCGGTGGCGGCAATGCCATTGATGGTGCCGACCACATCCACTCCGGCACTACCGGTTGCCACGTCCAATCCCAATTCAGCCAGGGTATTGGTATCCACTGCGGTGATTTCCACGGTGGATTCCGAACCGTAAGTGGCTGAGGTAATCTCAAAGCCGCTGCCGTTGTAGCTAACTGACACCCGCGCCCCGGCTTCGCTCAAAGCGCTGTCGCCGTTAATACGGGCCTGCAATTCCGCCGCCAGGTCTGCACCGCTGGTGTAATTGCCCTGGGTGAGCAGAATTTGGTTGCTGGTTATGCCGTTGACGACAATGGTCAGGGCATCGTTGTCGGCATCAATATCCAGTGGGAAGCTGCTGGCCGCGCCCACCAATTGCCCCTGGGTGGCAAGCTGCGTCACGGTAACAGCGTAGCTGCCAATCTGAGTGGCATCGCTGGAGGCAGCGAATTCTACGCTGTTGTCAGAGGGGAACCCCGCCGCGGCAAACAGGCCAACGATGTCGTCAAAGTTTTCTTCCAGCGCCGTATCCAAACGACTGCTGTTGATGGAAAGGGTGCCGTCTGTCTGAGTGGTCAGGCCAATTTCACTGAGGCTGGAAAACGGCCCGTCAAAACCCTCCACCGCTGCAGTGATGGCCTGGCGCACCTGGGCGATTACCGAACGGGCGGCAAAATCCCCTTGCAGCGGCCCGGCAACCTGGGTTTCGGCATTAAAGGCCGTCAGCGTGTTGGCGGCATTGACGAAGTTGTTGTAGTTGTCCACGAAGTCAGTAATCAGTGTGCGAACCGCCCCCCTGTCTTCGCTGACTGAAACAGTTACTGGCGATGTTGAGGTGATGTCATTGAGAGTCAGCTCAACGCCCTCAATCACTTCACTGGCCACGTTGGAGCTGCTGCTGACAGAGAGCCCATTAAGGGTAAAAAGTGCATCTTGCGCTGCCACGGTCTGGGTCAAATTGGTCGCTGAACCATTAAACGCCAGCGCCGATAAACCGGCAGCATCTGTATTGTTGCCATCACCAACATCGGACACAGAAATTTGGAGGCTGTTTTCAGCCCCGGTATCACTGGAGCTCAACAACAAACGAAAGCCGGTACCATCGTTAACAATAGAAGCTCCAACGCCAATATCGGCACTGTTGATCGCATCCCGCACCCCTTCCAGAGTGTTATTGGTATCGTCGATGGTAATGGTTGCCACGTCCCTGTCCTGATTTATGGCAAAACCGTTGTAACTTTCCGGGCCTGGATCGGGGGCCACATAATCTGTAGTGCCGAAGCGGAAAGTCAGGGTACCTTCACCCACCGCATCGGTGAGCGAGTCATAACTCGCACTAGCCAGTGAGTGAGCACTGGCCAACTGCGTGACGGAAATACTGTAATTGGCAGCAGCCGCTGCACTGGTGGCCGATACAGAAACAATATCTTCATCACTGGAAGTGGTATTGCGCTGGCCGAACGAAGCAGCTTGGTTTAAATCGTTCAGACTGTTTTGAAGGGAGGATAATGACCCCTGAAAATTGCCAAACGCGGACAATTCAATGGTCAGTGCAGACTGTCTGCTGACCAGACGGGACTCAACCGGGGTACGCTCCGCTGTGACAAGCTGGTTAATCAGCGATTCGAGTTCGAGCCCGGAGCCAACACCGGCTGAGGTAATCATAATGTACTCCCGTATCCAAAGGCCTGGCAGTTTTCGACAGGGGTCAAAAAGCCGCAGGCATGGACTCCTTGCGTGATCTCTTTAGGTCTTTACTAACTATTCAAACTATCTATTTAAACTATCTATTTGAGAGAACAGCAAATTCGGTGCCAATTTGAATAACAAAGAAAAAAGCAGGCAACAGCAAGGAGCTGACCGAAGTCAGCTCTCACTATTGAGCAAGGCACCTTTGAGCGGAAAATCGCCACTTTCAGCAATATACTGCGCCAAAGCGACAACTTCTTCAGAGGGAATCTGGCGGATAACTTCCTGGGTATCGCTGTCTGTAACGGTAATCAGAGTATTACCAGTAACATCATCTACCTGGAATTGCAGTTCACGGGCAATGTTCTGAACAAAGTCGGATATTTGCACCACCGCCTGATCAACAGACTCTTGCGATGGGCGTCCTGATTGGCCAGACACTGTCTGCGGCAATTCCTTGCCGCTTTCCACCCCACCTTGCCGCCCGACATCCTGGCTTAAGCCGCTTGGCGGCAGCACAGGAGAGACGCTTCTTATATCAGGGCTGGACATATCTAAGTCCTCTAGTTTCTTTCCTCAAAAACGGGTAGAACCCGATGACGAAGGGGGGATTACCCCCCTTCCAGGCTCTTTTTATGGCGTTTGAATTACTGCAACAGGGCCAATACGTTCTGAGGCAGCGAGTTGGCCTGGGCCAGTGCTGCAGTACCTGCCTGTTGCAGAATCTGGCCGCGAGTCAATGCTGCGGTCTCTGCAGCAAAGTCTGCGTCCTGAATCCGCGAACGGGAAGCGGACAGGTTTTCAGAGGTGGTCTGCAGGCTGTTTACTACTGACTCAAAGCGGTTTTGAATCGCACCAAAGGTACTGCGCAAATCGTTCACCGAGGTCAGTGCCGAGTCAATACGACGAATGGTTTCGTTGGAAGCAGCCACTGTGGATACGTTGGTAGACGTCAGATTACCGGAAAGCGCCGCATCAGCGAAACCGGCAGCGGTTGCCTGAGCACCGGTAAAGGTAATGGCTTCAGAGGCATTGATAGTCGCCGTGCCATCGTCATTCAGCTCCGCACTGCCATTACTGCCCAAGGCGGTATTGATGGCAT
The DNA here is from genome assembly GCF_052983295.1 of Porticoccus sp. GXU_MW_L64. Taxonomy (NCBI): domain Bacteria; kingdom Pseudomonadati; phylum Pseudomonadota; class Gammaproteobacteria; order Cellvibrionales; family Porticoccaceae; genus Porticoccus; species Porticoccus sp. GXU_MW_L64. Next base: position 62,190 of record NZ_JBRKJK010000011.1, read on the forward strand.
CTACCAGTGACTGTGTAGTGGAGTAAGTGGCATTGGCAACCGCAACCGCGGTTCCATCGCCAACCTGAATGCTGAAGTCATTATTGACAACAAAGGTGTTGGCCGCCACCGCATCCACACCCGCCACAGCTGTTCCACCACTGGCACCAGTAATAGAACTAGTTTGGAAGTTATCAACTGTAACCGCAGGAGAAGCCGCAGCAGTATTACTGGTAATGCTAAAACCTGCAGCACCATCTGCTGCTACGGTGTAAGCTCCGCTGGCGGCAGTATTCAATTGATCTTGAATATCAGTTACCAAGGCTGCCAAATCACCCGAATGGTCAGTATTAACTGTTACTGTGTTGCCATCCACATCAAACACCAAATTACTGGTGGTAACAGCTGCAGTACCTGCAGCACCTGTCGCACCTGTAAACTCGGCTTGTGTAGTACCCGAACCGTTATCTATAACAACAGCTGTGGTTGGGTTAGTAGCCGCTGCAGTTTTGGTAATGGTGATATCAGTACCATCATCACTTACAACATATTCACCAGCATTACCCGCATCTAACTGAGTCTGTATCTCGCTTACAACCCCAGCAAAGTTTGTATAGTCAGCATTCAGGTTGATACCTATACCGTCCACATCAAACGTAACTGCCGCGCCGCCTTGATAATCGGTAACACTAATACCACCAGTCGTTGTTGCCGACCCGCCAGAAAACGCAACTGCGGCTGTACTGAAATCAAGACTGTTAAGCTGGCCTGTAGTGTAAGACGCAGCAGTACCAGCGGTTGCCGGGCTGATCAAGGTATCCAAATCACTGGATGTTACCGAGGCAATAGCACCAAGGCCGTCCTGACGAACACTGGTATTCAGATTAAGGCTGATAGTTTCACCCACATTGGCACCCACCTGGAACAGGGCATTGCCAAAGGAGCCATCCAGCACCCTTCTGCCATTAAAGGACGTCTGATTGGCAATACGGTCAATCTCTGCCAGCCGCTGCTGCACTTCCAGGTTCAGCGCGGCGCGGTCGGAGTCACTGTTGGTGGCATTCACGGACTGCACCGCCAGCTCACGGATCCGCTGCAGGTTGTTGGTCACCTCACCCAGCGCCCCTTCAGTGGTTTGCGCCAGAGAGATGCCGTCGTTGGCATTACGGGCCGCCTGATTGAGACCGCGAATCTGAGTAGTAAAGCGCTCGGAAATAGCCAAACCAGCGGCGTCGTCACGGGCCGAGTTAATCCGCAAACCGGAAGACAGTCTTTGCAGGGCAGTATTGAGAGCACCCTGGGAGCTGTTCAGGTTGCGCTGGGCCGTCAGCGAAGCAATATTGGTATTAATTGTTTGAGTCATGTCAAATCCCCTTTATTTCTCCCGCGTTGCCATTGGGCCTGCGGATTGAGATTGGTGGTTAATTAGGGCGCGAAAGCATATGCCATCACTTTCAACACCCCCATTAACGACCCTTGAAAGGGAACCTTTAGGGAAAAAGTATGAAATTTTGCCAACTTGATCACATTGGACGTTGGACGTTGGACGTTGGACGTTGGACGTTGGACGTTGGACGTTGGACGTTGGACGTTGGACGTTGGACGTTGGACGTTGGACGTTGGACGTTGGACGTTGGACGTTGGACGGTACGATAATGCCCGGCATCACTGCCGAGTCAAGATTTTTTCGTCAAACGTCGAACGTCAAACCTCAAACGACAAACCTACAAAAGCTGGAACAACGACAACCCCTGCACCCGCACATAGGATTGTTGCGCCGCTTGCAGGGCGACTTGCTGGAAGTTGAGGTCGCTGATGGCCTGGGTGATATCCAGGTCTTGTACCGACGAGCGCAGTTGCTGCAGGCGCAGCAGGCTGTCGTCGTTGACGCTCTGCTGGCTGTCGATGGTATTAAGGCGCACGCCAATGCTGGTGCGCACCTGCAATATATTTTCCAGGCTGTTATCGATGCCTTCCAGAGCGCGATTCAGGGTGCTGTGAAATTGCGCCTGCTGGGGATCGCTGGTGCCGGGGTTGTTGAGCGCGGCAATGGCGGAATCGACGATGGAGAACAAATCCTGGTTGCCCGCAGGACTGACAGTAAAGCTGTCGCCATCCGCCGGGGTGCCAGAAAAATCGATCTGTGCACCGTTAAAACCGATGCTGTCGCCGGGCTCATAGGTGCCGGATGACACCAGGCCAGCGCCGGAATCCAACACCTGATAGGTGATGGGGTCTGAAGGTGTGGCCTGGGCAAAGTTGATGGTGTAGGTGTCGCGCACAAAGTTGCCGCTGTTGCTCAGCGCCCCCACCACTGCGGTGCCGGTGTTGGCAGGCGCTGGCTCCGCAGTAAACTGACCACTGCCTTCGGGAATGCGCAGTAGCAAATCTGCCCCGGAATCGTTAACCGCCACCTGGGAAGCCGGCCCCAGTTGTATCAGCCGCTGACCCTGATCGCCGTTGTACTGAACGCTGCCGTTGTTAAAGGTGAACGGCTGGGTATTGACCTGATAGCCCGCAAACAAAAAATCGCCATTGCTGTCGCGGCTGTTGGCCAGCGCCTGCAATTCCTGGCGAATACCGCTTAATTCCGTGGCGATGCTCTGGCGGTCGTTGTCGGACAACACATCGTTATTGCCTTGCACCAACAGCTCCCGAACCCGTTGCAGGTTGTTGCCAAAACCGGTCAGTACATTTTCCTCCAGTTGCAGCTGGGTTTCGGCGGCGCTGGCGTTGCGCCGGTATTGTTCGATGGTGGCGATCTGGTCATTAAAATCGAGAATCTGCACCGCACCGCTGGGATCATCGGAAGGGGTATTGATGCGCTGGCCAGTGGATATCTGCAACTGGGTTTGGTTCAGTCTGGCCTGCTGGTCCAGTATGGCATTAATGCCCTGCTGGAAAATTTGTGATGTGGAGAGTCTCATAAAAGCCTCTTTTGGTCTTCCCCTGTCATCCTGAGCGCAGCGAAGGATGACGGTTGTCGTCTGGTATTCGTAGGGTGGATTAGCGCAGTGTAATCCACCAATGTTCTGGCACTGCGGTGGATTACGCTGCGCTAATCCACCCTACAATTACGTACAGGGTGACGGTTATCGTCTGGTGGCCGCCAGCAAGGTATCGAACAATTCGCTGGCAGCGGAGATAATTTGCGCCGCTGCCTGGTACGCTTGCTGAAAGCGCAGCAGGTTGGCCGCTTCTTCATCCAGGTTGACTCCGGACACTCCCTGCACTTCCGATTCAACATTGGTCAACAGCAACTGCTCTGTCGCCAGGCTCGCCTGTGCCTGGCTGGTGCGTATGCCTACAGTAGCGACCGTTCTGCCGTAAAGTTCAGAAAAACTGCTGGTACCGCCATTGAGCAAACGACTGTTTTGAAAACCGGCGATGGACAGGGCATTGCTGTTATCTCCCACCGCACCGGTATTGTTCTGGATGGTCAGGGTATCCCCCGCCTGGGGAATACCGGAAACGCTAAAACTGATATTGCCAAAACCCGCCAGGGTAAGGGTTGCACCGCCGCTGTCTGTGGCGGGGTCGTAGGCCAGGGTACCGCCGGGGCCACCGGTGACATCAAAACCGGGAACCCCTGCCCCCAGTGCATCCGGGTTGAACGTCAAGGTGATTGGCCCGGCCAGCGGCAGGCCGCTGGCATCGCCCACGCTCAGGCGAGTCAGGGTGGCGTCGCCGCCATTGCCAATGGTTGCCTGGCCGCGCACCAGGCCAGCGGCGGCGAATTGTTCCGGGCGTTCAATATCGACACTGAAACGGGCTGCTGCGCCCCCTACCGGGCGCAGCAGAAATTCATCCCCGGCACTGGGAGTACCGGTACTGGATATGGTGATGCCGTTGACAGCTTGCGGCAATGTGGCAAAGGTTTGCACACTGTTATCCGCCAGGTTGCGCAGTTGAAACTGGGCACCGTCAAAACTGAGCCGGTAATCCGTGGGCAGCAGCGCCCCCACATCGTCAATGGCTACCGACACGGCGGCGCTGCCCAGGTTATTACCAGAAGCGATAGACTGTGGCGCAATCGGGGTAAAAAAGTCGCCCCCCACCTGGCCATTGAGGTCGAGCCCGGAGCGGTGCTGCTCGTTAACCAGGTCTGTGATTCCTTGAACCAACAGGCCGACTTCTGCGCGCACCGGGTCCAGCACCTGACCACGAAAATCCAGAATACCCTGCAACTCACCACCGCGAATCTGGTTGGTGATCACATCGCCATTGCCGGTCAAGCCGGTAAAAGCCACATCCAGGCGGTTGGGGTTAAGGGGGTCGAACTGCACATCCAGGCGCTGCACCTGCCCCCCAACAATCAGGGGCTGACCATTGCCAATCAGCACGTTAAGGGAGCCATCCCCCTGCTGGACAGGGGTAATGCCAACGATTTCCGACAGCCGGGACAGCAGGCGGTCACGTTCATCCAGCAAATCGTTAGGGGGGCTGTTGGGGTTGCTCACCAACGCTTCCGCCACATCCTGACTGACGCTGGCAATGGAATCCGCCAGGCTGTTGATTTCAGCAACGGCGCTGCGCAGTTGCTGATTGCTGGCGTTTTCCAGCGAATCCAGGCTCTGATTGAAAAAGCTCACACGATTTTCCAATGCCTGAGCGCGGCCCAACAGCACTTCGCGAGCGGGCAGAGAGGTGGGGTCGTTGGCCACATCCTGAATGGATTGGAAAAACGCCTGCACCGACACGTTGAGGCCGCTGTCCTGGTCCGCCACCAGGCTGTCCAGCCGGGCAGCCAGGTCGTGATAGGCATTCACTGCGCTGAACGACGATTGCCGCGACAGCAGTTCGTTGCCAAGAAATTCATCGTAGGCGCGACGTATGGTCTGCACCTCCACACCGGCGCCAATAAAGTTGTTGCCATCCCGCTGCGGTGGGCGGGTGGCAAAACTCACTTGCTGGCGGCTGTAGCCTTCGGTGTTGGCGTTGGCAATATTGTGGCCAGTGGTGGTGATGGCGCGCTGCAGCGAGTTGAGCGCGGAAACACCTATTCCAAAAGCATCTGCCATAACAATTATCTCCTGACCGCAACGGGTTCAAGCTGAGACAGCTTTGCATCGTTCACCTGAGCGCGAAAACTGTCGCGCTGCATCAGTGCGGTAATTTTTTGTGCGTAGTTCGGGTCGGTGGCATAACCGCTGTCCTGCAAACGCTGGACAAATTCATCGCCATTGGCGGCCTGATGAACGCTTTGATAGCGGGGTTTTTGCAGGAACTGGACATAGTCGTCGAACAGCTGCTCCAAAGATTCGTAAGCGCGGAAGCTGGCGCGCTCCTTGCGGGCGATGCCGTCACTGTATTCCAGGGTCACTTTGCTGGCCCGCTGCCCCTGCCACTGATCATCCGCCTTGATGCCAAACAGGTTGAGGCTGTTGCGGCCATCACCATCGCGAATGGTGTATTTGCCCCAACCACTTTCCAGCGCCGCCTGAGCCACTAATACCTCCGCATCCACCCCCAGCTTTTCACCGGCGCGTTGGGCGTGGGGCCACAGTGCCTGAATAAATTGCTGCGGGGTTTGCGGTTCAAAGGTTTGTGATTCAATGGTTTGTAATTCAAGGGTTTCCGGTTCAAAGGTTTCCAATTCGGGCTTGAAAACCGGCTCGTTGGCGGCCACGGGACCAATGGCTGTGGAGCGCTGCCAGGCCTGTTCTAGTGACTGTAATTCGCCGCCACTGACGACCGCTTGGGGGCCAGACAGCTGGCGCTCAATAATGGCAGCCAGACCGATACCGCCACTTTCGGCCAGGTGCAGGGACAGCTGCTGGTCGAACATGCCCTGGTGGAACTTCATTTCGTCGCTGTTAAACAGGCCACCTTCCGGAATGGCGTCGCGCATGGCCTTGGTCATCATCTGCACGAACAGCGCTTCAAAGTGTTGCGCCACTTCCTTCAGTGCCGCCGGGTTGTTTTGTCCGGCGCGGCCACGCAGATCCGCCAAAGACGACAAATCCGTCACCGCAGAGCCCCTGTTCGCAGATGGCGTACCAATCACCTGAGCGGCTTGCAGGTCCATCAGATCACCACCAGTTCGCCGCGCAGGGCACCTGCCTGCTTGAGCGCTTCCAGTATGGCAATCAGGTCGCCGGGAGCGGCCCCCACCTGGTTAATGGCGCGCACGACCTCGTCCACACTGGCCACACCGGTGCCCTCGGCACCAATGGCAAAGACTCTCGCCTGTTCCTGGGTAATTGCAATTTCCGATGCCGGCAGCACCACGGTTTCGCCGTCGGAGAACGGCTCCGGCTGACTGGCATCGAAGCTCTCGGAAACGGTAACGCTGAGATTGCCGTGGGCCACCGCCGCCGGCAGTATTTGCACGCCACGGCCCATCACAATCGTGCCGGTGCGGGCGTTCACCACAATACGGGCGGCGGCCTGACCGGGGGTAAATTCGAGATTTTCCACTTCGGCGAAAAAGGCCACTTTCTGAGCCAGGTCCACCGGCGTATTGACCTTGATGGAGGACCCGTCCAGAGGAGCCGCCGTGCCGGGGCCAAAGCGATTGTTGATAACATTGGAGAGTCGCTGGGCGGTGGTGAAGTCGTGCTGATGCAGGTTGAGCACCAGTTCATTGCCCTGGGTAAAGGGGGTGGCAACACTGCGTTCCACGCTAGCGCCGTTGGGAATGCGCCCGGAGCTGGGAATGTTCACGGTAATCCGTGAGCCATCGGCACCTTCGGCACCAAAACCGCCCACCACCAGGCTGCCCTGAGCCACGGCGTACACCTGGCCGTCAGCTCCTTTGAGTGGCGTCATCAACAGGCTGCCACCGCGCAGGCTCTGGGCATTGCCCACTGAGGAAACGGTCACGTCGATATTCTGGCCGCTCTTGGCAAAGGGCGGTAGGTCTGCGTGCACCATTACCGCAGCCACATTTTTTAATTGCGGGTTGATGTTGGGGGGAATCACCACACCCAATTGCGACAGCAGATTGCGCAGGCTCTGTACGGTGAACTGGGTTTGCGTGGTCTGATCGCCGGTGCCGTCCAGCCCTACCACCAGACCGTAGCCAATCAACTGGTTACTGCGCACCCCGGCAACGCTGGCGATGTCTTTTACCCGGTCGGCGCTGGCGGATGTGCAAACTGCCGCCGCCATTATACAGGCGGCAAACCAACAGTTTTTTGAAAACACCTTCAACATATCCTTTCCCCATTGAAGCGACCATTAAAACGGCCACAGCGGTCCCAGGAAGAACTTCGCCAGCCAGCCCATGCGATTGGTATCGGCCATCTGGCCTTTGCCGCTGTAACTGATGCGGGCGTTGGCCACTTGTGTGGATAACACCGTATTTCCGCTGCTGACATCCACCGGCCTTACCATTCCCTGTATGCGAATAAATTCCTGACCCTGGTTAATTTCGATCCACTTTTCACCGCGAATCACTAAATTACCATTAGGCAAAACCCGTGCCACGGTTACCGTAACGCTGCCACTGAGACTGTTGCTCTGGTTGCTGCTGCCAGCGCCACTGAAGTCGTGCTGGGAGTCCAGATCGGCACCGAGATTAAAGCGCCCGTTAACACTGGGGGTACTGCCCAACACATTGACGTTGGGGCCGTTGATGGTGGTACTGCTGGTGCGGTCGAGGCTGGTAGCGCTGCTCTTTTCCGCCGACGTCTGCTCGCTCAACAACACCGTAATGGTGTCACCTACCCGGTGCGCTTTGATGTCTTCGAAAAACGCCAATTCATAGCCGGACTGGTAGATAGCGCCATCCTGCGGTGCCGGTGCCAGATATTCGTAGGGAATTTCATTGTCGATGTAGTGGTTGCCGTATTTCTGCGGAGCAGAGCTGCAGGCGGCGAGGGATGCAACGGCAAAGGCGGCAAGGAGTTGCCGGTAACAAACCGGTCGCACGTTGCACGTCGCACGTCGCACGCTGGAACCTGGAACACTCGTCATCGCGAGCAAAGCGCGGCGATCTCCATCAGCCTGGCAGCGAGCATCACGAGATTGCCGCGTCGCCTGCGGCTCCTCGCAATGACGGGTGGCGATAAGGGGCTGTCGATGTATTGGTTTGACGCTGGACGTTCGACGTTGGACGAAGCGCCGCGTCGAACGTCGAACGTCGAACGTCGAACCCAAAAAACGAATCATCTCAATTCTCCCTTAAATCTGCTGCGTCAGAAATTGCAGCATTTGGTCGGTGGTGGATATGGCTCTGGAGTTCATCTCGTAGGTGCGCTGGGTTTCGATCATGTTCACCAGTTCTTCCACCACATTGACGTTGGAGCTTTCCAGAAAGCCCTGAGCCAGGGTGCCCAGGCCGTTGGTGCCGGGGTTACCCACCTGGGGGGTGCCGCTGGCGGTGGATTCCACAAACAGGTTCTGACCTCGCGGTTCCAGACCCGCCGGGTTGACGAAATCGGCAATGGTGAGCGTGCCCACCTGGGTAGAGGCACCATCTTCGGTGACCACCGAGACAATGCCATCTCCCCCCACAGTAACCGAGCGGGCATTTTCCGGAACGATGATGGTGGGTTGCAGGGAAAATCCGTTGGCGGTAACTATCTGCCCCTGAGCATCCAGTTGCAGGGAGCCATCGCGGGTGTAAGCCAGAGTGCCGTCGGGCATGGTGATCTGCAAAAAGCCCCGGCCTTCGATGGCAATGTCCAGAGGCTTCTGAGTGTTGGACAGGTTGCCCTGGGTAAAGGTTTTTTCAGTGGCCACTACCCGCACCCCGGTACCCAACATCGAGCCACTGGGCAACACGGTATCCTGGGAGCTCTGCGCGCCGACTTGACGCAGATTCTGATAGAGCATGTCCTCGAACACCGCCCGGCCACGCTTGAATCCCACTGTGCTGGCATTGGCCAGGTTGTTTGAAATGGTCGCCAGCCTGGTTTGCTGGGCATCCAGTCCGGTTTTTGATATCCACAGTGCCTGGTTCATGGTGCAATCCTCTAGCTAACTTGCATTATTTCGGCAGAGAGCCGGTCGTTTTCCGACGCCATCTGCATAAGTCTGGTCTGGCTTTCAAAGGAGCGGGACAGTTCGATCATCCTTACCATGGCCGCCACCGGATTGACATTGCTGCCTTCCAGGGCACCGGGGATCACCCGCACGCTAGCGTCTGCCACCAACTCACCGCCGTCTTTCAGGCGCAACAGCCCATCCAGCCCCTTTTCCAGCTGGCTCGGGTCTTCCACCCGCACCAGTTTGAGTCGATCCACCACCGATTGGGCGGTAGCGTCCTGCCCTAATGGAACAATGGAAATAGTGCCATCCGGGGCGATTTCCATACTGGCGAAAGGGGGAATGGCAATGGGACCGTTATCCCCCATAATTGGGTCGCCCGCGCCGTTGGTCATGCGACCAAAGGGGTCGATTTGCAGGTCACCGCGGCGGCTCACTGCCTCGCCACCCTCAGGGGTCTGCACCACCAGCCAGCCGCCATCGTTAACCGCCACATCCAGATCGCGGCCGGTGGTTTGAACGTGGCCGTTACCGGTATCCGCACCGACACCCGCCAGCTGCACATAGCTGCGGGTGCCGCTGGCGTTGACTGTGGCGGTGGTCAGTGCCGCCAGATCAGCGCGAAAACCGGTAGTGGAGGCATTGGCCAGATTGTGCGTGGTGTGCACCTGCTCGCGCATGGCGCTGCTGGCGCCATTCATGGCTATGTACAGTAAGCGATCCATTATCTGGCCTCCGGTTTCATGTCATTAACGCAGGTTAATGACCGCTTGCGTTACCGCGTCCTGGGTTTGTATCACCTGGGCGTTGGCCTGGAAGTTGCGCTGGGCAACAATCATGGCCACCAGTTGCTCGGTCACTTCCACGTTGGAATCTTCCAGCGCGCCGGACTGCAACACACCCAAGCCACCATCGCCGGCGGGGTTACGGGTGGGTGGGCCAGAGCTGAAGGTCTCTGTCCAGATACTGCCACCCTGAGGTTGCAGGCCCTGGGTATTGGAGAATCCGGCCAGCACGATTTGTCCCAGCCCCCGGGACTGGCCATTGCTGTACTGGGCGAACACCACACCGCTGGCATCTACTTCAATGCCCCGCAGCTGGCCACTGGTAAAGCCGTCCTGATTGATATTGCTGACCGCAAAGTTGCTGCCAAACTGGGTGGTTTGCGCCACATCCACGGCAAACGACTGGGCCTGCGCCCCTGTGGGTGTGCCATCGGAATTGAGCGGCACCCAGCCGGCAATATTCAGGGCAATAACACCACCGGCGGTATCCAGCCTGCCCGTCTGGTCAAATTGCAGCGTGTCCGGGCCGGATGTGGACACTCCATCCACCAGTGTGTATGCCTGCCACTGGTTTGGGGTGGCCGACTTCACATAGAAGGTGCTGAGGATGTGAGGATTACCCAGGCTGTCGAATATGGTGGTCGACGTGGAATTGTTGAACTGGTCCGAGGTGGGTGCCGTTGGCGGCGTTGCAAAGGCATCAAACGGGCCGGCCCAAGGGGTCAGTGGAACCGCTTCCCGGGAGTCCAGGTTGGCGACAATTTCCGCCGAAGTGGTGGCTTCGGGCTCAATCAGGCCGGTATCCAGCTGCAAGTCTCCCAGCGTCGGCAAAATGGTGCCGGAGACATCCGCCTGAAATGCCTGCAGGCGCAGCCCCTCGTTATTCACCACAAAGCCATCCCGGTCCAGGCCAAACTGCCCCGCCCGGGAAAACACTTCGGAACCGCCATCGTTGAGAATAAAGAAGCCGTTGCCGTTGATGGCCACATCCAGGGAGTTTTCCGTAAAGCTGATATTGCCCTGGGTAAACTGCTGACTGACCGCACTCAAACTGACACCGCGGCCAATGGCGTTGGAGCCGGAGCCCAGCAAGCCGGTGGCGAACAGGTCGGCAAATTCCGCCCGCGATGTTTTAAAGCCCGTAGTGGCACTGTTGGCGATATTGTTGCCAATCACCCCCAGCTCTGCGGACGCACTTTGTAAACCGGATACTGCGGTATCAAATGCCATGGTTATTCTCCTGATGGTTTTGTTCTGTTTTAGCTTTTGTCATCCTGAGCGCAGCGAAGGATCTCGTACTTCGAACAAATATTGAGATTCTTCGCTGCGCTCAGAATGACAATGAGCGCATTAATAAAATTCGCGAATTTCTGACAGCCTCATGGTGGCACCGCCTTCCAGATTGAGTATTGGGTCGCCGCTGCCACTCAGGGAAACACTGTCGATGCTCACCCGGGTAAACGCGGGCACTGCCGCGGCCTGACCGTTGATATTGGCGGTCGCCGTCACCTGGTAAGGCCCCGGCGCAACCGCATCGCCATCCAGATTGGTGCCATCCCAGGCGAACGGCACCGCGCCGCCAGACTGAGGCCCCAGAGGTATCTGAGCGACCAGGTTACCCGCCAGGTCCGCCACTTCAACAGTCAAACCATTGACCGCTGTGGGCAGCTCTACCACACCGCCAAAATCCCCCCCCTGAGCCAGGGGAGCGATATTGGTGTTGGCGGTAACATCGCGCCCCACCAAAGACGCGGCCTGCAAACCCTGGTTGGACGACAGCGAATTCACCAGGCCACCCACAGAATTATTTAATTCATCGATGCCGGACACAGTGCCAAACTGGGCAATCTGGGCCAGGAATTGACTGCTGTCCTGAGGGTTGGTGGGGTCCTGATTTTCCAGCTGTGCCACCATCAGGCTGAGAAATTCCTCTACCCCCAGATCATTGGGGTCGTTGCTGCCCTGCTGACGGGCGCCAGCCAGCTGCTCCGCCGTGGAAAGGCCTGAGATACTGCTAAACGGGTTTTCTAACTGCATGGCTCACTCCTTCCTATCGGCCAATATTGAGTGTCTGAATCAACAGCTGCCGAGCGGTTTTCATCGCCTCTACGCTGTTCTGATAAGAGCGGGACGCGGAAATCATATTGGCCATTTCCGCCACCGGGTTCACATTGGAAAAGTAGATATAACCACTGTCATCCGCCATGGGATGTCCCGGCGAAAACTGGCTCACCGGGGCGGCCTCTGTGGTGACCACCTCCGACACCCGCACTCCGGCCACCGAGTCGTTAAAAGCATCGCGCATCACCGTGGAAAACACCGGCTGACGAGCGCGATACGCCTGCTCCGCAGAGGAGCTCACCACCCCCGCATTAGCGATATTGCTGGCCACCGTATTTAGCCGCACCGACTGGGCCTGCAACGCAGAACTGGATACATCCATTACATTAAATAAACTCATGCTCTCTCCTGGTTCTCACCTCTATTCGCCTCTGAGGGCCAACATCAACCCCCTGATGGAGCCGTTGAGAAAATTCAAACTGGCCTGGTAGCGCAACGCGTTTTCGCCAAACTGAGCCTGCTCCACCTGAGTTTCCACGGTGTTGCCATCCAGCGACGCCTGGTTGGGAATGCGATAAATCAACTCACCATTGCTTCCCGCGCCTGCACTGCCAAAGTGACGTTCGCTGGTGGTGCGCAAGGTAGAGCCACCCTGCACCTGAGCCATCACCTCACGAAAATTGATGTCTCTGGCCTTGTATCCCGGAGTGTCGGCATTGGCCAGATTGGACGCCAAAATTTCGGCGCGCCGCCCACGAACCGCGATGGCCTGAGCGTGTAAATCCAGAGCGTTATTAATCCAGCTTGGCATGGCCGTTTCTCGTTGCGTTGTGCATTCACAAGAGAGTTAGCAAAGCCCGTGCCAAAATATTTTTATCTATTTTTCAACAAGTTAAGAACCAACCGGCAGACAAGAAGGCGGGAAGCGGCAACCTCTGTCCGCCGTTTTGCCGCCCGTCGAAGCGGATTATTTGAAGCCATCGGTCATGGCGGCACACTAATTGCTACGAATCCTCTGGATAGGAGAACCCGTCAATGACCAAACACTATTTGCTCGTTTTGCTGCTGATCGGCTGCGCCGGAATACAGGTGGCACAGGCTGGCGACAACCAGTCACACACCAGTATTCGCGCAGCGGTAAAAAACTACCTGCTGCAACAGCCGCAAATACAGCATTTCAGTTCCGTCAATGTGGCAACTGGCAAGCTGGACAAACGCCTGAAACTGGAACAGTGCGGGGACTCACTGCAGATATTTATGCCTCCCGGTGGCAAACTGATCGGCAAAAGTACCGTGGGTGTGCGCTGCACCGGCCCTTCACCCTGGACCCTGTACGTGCCGGTAACGGTAATGGCCTATGCGGAGGTAGCCACCGCCAACCATCCGCTGCAAAGAGGTGCACTGCTCACCGGGGATGACTTCACCATGGTAGAGCAGGCATTGCACCAGATTCCCGCCGGTTATATGGAGCACTACGAGGAACTGGTGGGCAAAGAGCTGACACGCACCGTATCTGCCGGCAAAACCCTCACCCGCAACATGCTAAAATCCCCCACCTTGATAAAGCGCGGCCAGCAGGTGACATTGATTGCCCAACAGCGCAATTTTGAAGTACGAATGAACGGCAAAGCCCTGGCCAATGGTGCCGTTGGAGACCGGATTCGGGTGCAGAACCTCAGCTCAAAGAAAATCGTTGAAGGCACCATCGACAAAACAGGCGCCGTTGTGGTGGATTAACTTTCCCCGTCATCGCGAAGAAGCGCAGCGACTGCGGCGATCTCCAAGCAAATATGCTGGAGTAACGGATTCAGGGATAATGAGTCAGACGGGTAACATTTCAAGATAAACGGGGCGTTTTCAAGGTTTTTAGCCTAAAGTTTTCCCCCAGAATGCCGCCATCAAGGGGCAGACCTGAAAATTTCGTGGAGCAGTCCTATGGACTCAGATATCAAACAACTCAGACCCGGCAATATACCGGCACCGGCGTCAAGAGTACCATCCCAGGCCAAAGGCCCGGAAAACGCCAACGACAACAGCGTTCACGGGCGCAACCAGGCAGATGCCCCGGCCGCCAGTGACACCGTGACCGTGACCAACCAGGCCGCCCGCCTGCAAGAGCTGGAGCAAAGCCTGGCCAATACCCCCGTGGTAGACAGCGCCCGTGTTGCCGAGCTGCGCGAAGCCATCGCCAGCGGCAGCTATCAGCCCGACCCGCAGCGCATTGCCGACAAACTCAGTCAACTGGAAAGGAAACTGCTGTAAGTAATGACAGCCACTGACCTGCAACAACAATTGCAACAACAATTGCATCAGGAATGGGAACTTACCCAGGCGCTGCAACAGTGCCTGGGCAAAGAGCGGGAAGCTCTGCAACAGCAAGACACGGAAGGCCTGGTTGATAACGCCAACCACAAAAGTCAGTTGGTGCAACAGTTAGAAGCTGCCGCCCGGCTGCGGGAAACACTGCTCACCCAGGCGGGATATAGCGCCGACCGCGATGGCATGCAACAGCTGCTGGCAGCCAGCAGCAATGCGCAACTTGAAAACACCTGGCAAAACCTCAGCAGCGCTGCCGAGCAATGCCGGGAAGAAAATCGCCAACTGGGTATGCTGATTCAACGGGAACAGGGCAGCATTCGCCAGGCCCAACACATTCTGCAACGGGGCACCCCCGCCGAAAACCACTCCTACGATGCCAGCGGCCAAAGTGCCGGTAGCAGCGCACAGAGCCGTAATCTGGCCAAGGCCTGACGGCTTACTGCCATATTCAGACCCCCTGCCATACTGGACGAGATTGCCGCGGTCGCTTCGCTCACTCGCAATGACGGAGGGAGGAGGATATTTCCCGTCATCGCGAGGAGCGTAGCGACGCGGCGATCTCCATACGGTTACTACCGCACTTTTCAAACCCTCTGCCACTCTGGTCGAGATTGCCGCGGCCCGCGGCCTCGCAATGGTGGAAGGGGTGGTGGTATCTCCCGTCAGCCAATCAACCGCAACAACTGGGGCCGGTTTCTCACCAAATCGGCGATGGAGTATTGATCGAGACTTTTCAGAAAGGCATGGGATGCTTCATTGAGCACCCCTTTTAGCAGGCAGGCAGGCCGGAGCGGGCAGGTTTCCTTTTCGCAGTCGATAATATCCAGCGACTGCTCCATGGCCCGCACCACATCACCAACAATGATATTTTCCGGCGCCTCAGCCAGCGCAATGCCGCCACCGCGCCCCTGTGTGGAATCAATAAATCCAAGGGTGGCCAGTTGATGAACCACTTTTACCAAATGGTTGCGGGATACCTGGTAGCGCTCTGCTATGCGCTTGATGGTATCGCGCTTATTGTCATGGAGAGCCAAGTACATAATGACCCGCAATGACAGGTCGGTGTATTTCGTCAATTGCATTTAATCGGCCGATTATCTGCTTTGTCAGCGTTAGTGGTGTTAGTGGCGCTACCGGAAAAAACCGGTATCAACCAGGTAATAATCAGCGTTATTCCCACTACAAAACAGCCTTGTCCAAGGAACACCTGATCGCTCAGCAAATAATTATTGCACAACCGCTGTGGGGAAATCAGGTAAATCCAACCCAGCCGGAACAACATGGTAAGAAACTCTATTTTCACCACCGCTCGCGCCACCACATGCATCTGTGGCCAACTCAACGCCAGAGGAATACCCACCGCCACCACCAATGACAGGTATTTCGCCCAGGCAACCAGGGGGGAACCAAGGGATGCGTCCAGCCACCGGGGAATCATCCAGAACGCCAGCACAAAACTGGCGACCAATACACCATTGATGCCACCGGCATTCACCCGCAACAGGACGGCGCGCACCGGCAGGCTCAACCGGCGCCCGATCATAAATCCGATAAACACCAACAGGGGGATTTCTACCAGCACATGGGTGAACAGGCGAGATTCCAGCCAGCTTGCCAGCAGGGGGAAAAGCAGCAATCCCAGCACGGTGGCCAGCACAAGGTTCCAGCGTTGAGCAGTCATAAGGCGCTCACCGCTTGGCCGTACAAGTGACGCTGCAATGCCACCTGAATACTCTGGCGGTCGTCGTAGTCATAAATACCCACCACCTGACCACGATACACCAGATACACCGCCGCATTGTGCACAAACCCCACCGTGGGCTCGGGAATGGCAATGACCCCCAGCAACTCCATAATTTCCGTGAGTTTTGACGCATCCTGAAAGCGGGCGGCCCGCCAGATATCAGCCGAGCCGGAAAAACGCTGCAAATAGCCTTGCAAGTCACGGCTGCTGTCCCTTGGGTCGAACGTCAAGCTCAACAGGCCCACTCGGTCCTCCAAACCCTGCTGCCGCAGCTGTTGTTGCCACTGGTAAAACTCCGCGCCCATAGCCAGACACACCGTAGGGCAGCGAGTGTAGACAAACTCCATCAGCCACAACTCTCTGTCAGCGGCCAGCGCCATGGCCTCACCCTCCTGGTTCAGCAGGTTGGCTTCAGGGAGCGTCAACGGCGCTTTCTGCACCGCCACCCGCCGGGCACTTTCAGCGGTCCAGATTTGCCAGCCACCGGTACCTATAGACAACCCGGCAAACCCGGCGGCCAGGACCCCCACCGTTGCCAGTACCGATGCCCAATGTTTCACCGGGCTGCCCTTGCCTGGCCCAAACTGGTGAGAAAACGCAGGGCGAATATCGCTGCCCCCAGCGCCACCGCAACAGCAACCACGGCGGCGGATTCACTGTAATCGACCCACTCCGGCAAATGCTGGGCCCAGCGCCGGGGTATGGAGTTATAGCCACTCACCAGAAAGCTGACCGAGAACAAAAACCCGCCAACGGCAAACAGCCAGAAGGCAATCCGGTCAATCACACGGGTGACGCCTACCTGGTTGGCGATGTAGTACTTAAAGCCAAACAGCATGGCCACCAGGCCCACAATCAGGTACATATGGAAGTGTCCGGGCACCCACATGGTGTTGTGCATGACCTGATTGACCGCAATGGTACCGTCGATCACCGCAGGCACCACACCAACCGCCCAGCCAAACATGGACAGGAACAACAACCCGGAAGCCATATCCCACTTGATACCCGAGCGGTGCACAATGGTCAGGGCACCAAAAGCGGTCACCACCAGAATGGGAAAGCCACTGGTGTAGGAAATCACCTGGCCAATAATCAGAACCCAGGTGGGCATAACAAAGTCCATCAACAGATGGTGGGGGTAAACCGCCATCACCATAACCGTCGCCGCCGTCCACGCGGCCAGAAACACCTTGTTCACTTTCCACGGGCGGCCCGTGTATTCCGGCAACACCTCGTACACTGCGATCACCGCCTGGTAAATGGTGGCATTGATAAATACATGACCAAAGAAATAAGTCAGGTTCTTGGTGAGCAGGGCGTCCACCTCAAACTCCGGCATAAACAGATTGACCAGCAGCAACACCAGAACAACCGCACCTGCGACAATACCGGTGATATTGACAATCAGCACCATGGTCGATGCCACCACCGCCGGCGGCGGTACGTCTTCACTGCGGCCAAACAGATGTGACCAGCCAAGCCCCCGTGCCAGAGAACCGTATTTGGCAAGAATAGCCCTGGCCACGTCCAGATACAGCAGCAAAAAACCCACCCCGATCAACAACAGGCCGCTGAGGAATGACGCTGCCCCCGCGGGGCCCCAGGCACCCAGACCTTTGGCGGGCAGCGGGAACAGGAAGGTCCAGCCACCGGCGTAGCCCCCCAGGAAAATACCTCCGAGTATCAACACCACACCCAACAGAAAAAAGCCCAGATTGGTCCACAATATAGCGGTGCTCAGCTCCACATGGCGGCGCAGGAAGTACCACATCACCGCGCTGCCGGCCAACCCGGAAATACCCACCATACCAGCGCCGTGAGCGGTGAGAATTTCGTAGAACAAACCCGGGTCAATTCCCAGCCACTGCGCCTGACCCATGCGCATCAACAGGCCAAACAGCATCATCAACACATAGACAAGCGCCGACAGACTGAGGTACGTCAGTATGGCGGTGCGTCCGGAATCCTTTGAGGGCGAGGTTGTTTTTGAAGGCGAAGTTGTTATTGCATCATTCATGGTTTTTCCTTCACTGTTGTTTTTCAGTCACAATAAAATCACTCACCATGGCGTGGTGAGCCAGCCCGCAATATTCCAGGCACATCAGCTTGTAGGTCCCCGGCTGTTCGAAAGTGAGCTTCAAGGAATTGGTATAACCCGGCATCGCCTGGGTCTGGCCAATCAGCCGCATGTGTTTGTCGTACACACCCAAACCGTGTGACACGTCCGCCGCCGCCACGTTGAACACCACTGTTTCACCTACTTCGGCAGAACTGCCACTCAGCTGCCAGTACCACTGATAGCCGACCACCTCTATTTGCCTGTCAGCATCGGCCACATCGCCCCTGGTGGCTGCAAACGGCAAGTCCACCGTTGTCGCTACAGTGATGGGAATGCCCGCCACCAACAACAGCCAGAACAGCTTGCGACGCACACCGTAAGCTCGCTTTTGAATGGGCTGATAATCACCGCCATCTTTGCTGGCGTTGAGGGCGACGAACACAAAACCGCCCAGAACAACCGCCATCAACACCAGGCTCAGCACCAGAACTGTTTCTTGAATCATCGAATTTTCTCCACTTTATACATATATATGAAATAAATTTTTATAATTTCAGAAGCCAATCTCAAGTATCCACAAAAAACCAAAAATTAAATAAATAACTGTTTATTAACTATTTTTATCTGTGAAAAGTTCGCATAACAGACTAACCACCAGGCAATACTAAAGTAAAACGACTCAATTTAACATATATTTTATTTACATTTTTATAATTAGCCCTTTATACTGCGCACAAATTCGATGAGCACATAGCAACCAGAATGTACGAACAAACCCTGCAACACTTTGCTGAGCTGGCGCGCAAAAAGTCTGATGTACTGAGGGACAAACCCGCTGCATTCTGTGTGGGGGCACTGATGGCTGGCGCCTATGTGGGCCTGGGAATCATCCTGATTTTTTCAGTGGCGGTGGGCATCGACCCATCCTGGCAAAAGCTGGTTATGGGAGTGTCTTTCGGAATCGCTCTGACACTGGTGGTATTTGCCGGAGCTGAATTGTTTACCGGCCACACCATGTACATGGTTATTGGCCAGTTAAAAGGCCTGACCAGTTGGACCGACCTCGCCAAAACCTGGCTCAGCTCCTGGGGCTGTAACCTGATTGGTTCTGTCGGCCTGGCTGCCCTGTTTATGGTTGGGGGCAGTGGCGCCCTGATTTACGACAATGCCGCCCTGCTCAACAAGGTGGCGGAATACAAAATGAACTCCCCGGCCATTGCTCTGCTGGCCCGGGCCGTGCTCTGCAACTGGTTGGTGTGTTTGGCACTGTGGATGTCTGCCCGCACCCGCAACGACGTTGCCAAATGCGTGGTGATTTTCTGGTGCCTGTTTACCTTTATCGCCAGCGGCTATGAACACTGCGTCGCCAACATGACCTTGCTGGCTCTCGCTCTGCTGGCCAACCCCACAGAGGCAGTCACCCTTGGAGGGATGGCACACAACCTGTTCTGGGTCACCTTGGGCAACATTATCGGCGGCGGCCTGTTTATGGCTTTCGGCTACTGGCTGGCATCCGGAAAACCAACTGCACTTTCTCAATCTGACCAACGAGGACAATCATGAAATACCTACTGACTCTGATCATTACCCTGGGCCTGCCCGCCGTAGCTACTGCCGCTGACATCCAGGCCGGAAAAGCAAAGTCTGCTTCCTGTGCCGCCTGCCATGGCCCCCAGGGAATCAGCAACAATCCGGAGTGGCCGAATCTCGCCGGTCAAAAAGACAGATATCTGGAAAAACAAATGATTGCCTTCCGGGATGGCAAGCGCAAAGACCCGCTAATGACCCCGATGGTCAAACACCTGTCCGACCAGGATATTAAAAATATCGCCGCTTACTTCGCCAGCCTGAAGCCCTGAGCCGTAAATAGAGACATGCCATGAAAAACACCCCCAGAAAAAAAACCGCTCTGCTGTTTTTCAGCGTATTGGCGATGGTGGCAAGCAGCTTTGCGCTGGCTCTGTGGTATCAGCAAGACAACGGCCAGCGTGTGCGCTATTTATTGACCAGTCACACTGGCGAGCAAGTGTCACAGCAGTATTTTGCCGGGCGTCACCAACTGGTGTTTTTTGGCTTTACCCACTGCGCCTATATATGCCCGACGCAGATGTCAAAACTGGCCAGGGTGATCAATCAACTGGAAGAATCCGGCCATGCCGACCACATCACCCCAACCTTTATTTCCATAGACCCCGAGCGGGACACCCCGGAAAAAGTAGCTGTTTTCGTGGCCTCTTTTCACAAGCGATTTGTGGGGCTAACCGGATCGCGAACTGCTCTGGAGAGCACCGCCAAATCATTCAAAATGTTTCTGCAAGAGGCCCCGGAACAGCGGCAAGAAGGTTACCAACTCACTCATTCTGCAGTGGTTTATGTGGTTGACCCATTCAGCCGGATAGTTGAGGTCATCCCGTTTGAAACCGGTGTTGACAGCATGACAGCGCGCTTGCAACAGCTGCTTTAAACATCATCAGCGCGGCGATCTGCATCCGGTTACTGCCGCACTTTTCAAGCCCTCTGCCATTCTGGTCGAGATTGCCGCGGTCGCTTCGCTCACTCGCAATGACGGAGGGAGGAGGATATTTCCCGTCATCGCGAGGAGCGTAGCGACGCGGCGATCTCCATACAGTTACTACCGCACTTTCCAACCCCTCTGCCATACTGGACGAGATTGCCGCGCTGCTTCGCGACTCGCAATGACAGCCTTAGAGAATCTCATCCCCCCAATCCTGCAACGCCTGCAAAATCTGCTGATCCCGTTCGCTGCAATCCGGCTCCGCCAGCCGTTTTTCAATGTCTTCAAAATACGCTTCCAGTGTCAGGTAGCCACTCTCCGGATCATTGAGGTGGGCAAAGCGAAGCTCCTCCCACTGGTGTTGCTCCTCTGCGTTGAGGGTGTCGGGATAATTGCGCGCCCGATAGCGAAACAGCAGTTCCCGGTAACGGGAGTCGCTGAAATGAACGGCATCATCCGCCAGTTCTGCCGGTGAACTGTTGCGAACTTCTGCCAGCAACGCTTTGTCCTGGTTTGGCAAAAAGCCGTTGTACAGGGCGGTTTCCGGGTTGTTATCGCTCCATTCCCGAGGGGCGTTGTACACCTGGGTGAGTTTGTCGGTCAGCGATGCATCGCGCAGCCGTTGCCAGTTGCTGCGGCAGTGGGGTAAATCAATACCATGGCGTTCAGCATTGGCATCATCCAGCAACTTGGCGGTGGCCACCACCGGGGCGCGATTTAGGTGTACGCCTTTTAATGGAATGCGGCTCTCCCCTTCCGGCAAATCTTCACTGCGGGTGTACAGTCGCTCCCGTATTTGCTCCGCATCCAGAGCAAGCAACGGTTCGATGTCGCCATTGAGGTTGGCGCAGAGTATTTCGTTTTTGTTGTTGGGATTGACTGCCAACGGCATCATCAAGCCCAGATAGCCGTTTTCCCTTGGCAGCCGGGAAGAAACGTGCAAAAACGGGCGCTGGTAGTACACATCCATATTTTTTGCTACCTGCTGCTTGCCGCGATTGTCGAACAGATACTGGTAGAGCTTGGGCTGTTTGTCCCGCAGCAGTTTGGCCATGGCGATGGTGGCGTACACATCGGACAGGGCATCGTGAGCAGACTCATGAGACAACCCGTTGGCTTTGGTCAGTTCTTCCAACTTAAAGCACGGCGAGCCGTCGTCGTAATCTGGCCAGTTAATGCCTGCCGGCCGCAAGGCTCGCGCCAGACGGAACATGTCAATAATGTCCCAACGGCTGTTGCCGTTTTTCCACTCCCGTTCATAGGGGTCGTAGAAGTTTCGGTACAGAGTATAGCGAGTAACCTCGTCGTCAAAACGAATGCTGTTGTAACCCACACCGCAGGTGCCCGGCTGTGACAGCTCGTGGTGAATGCGGGCGATAAATTCCGGCTCCGACAACCCTTCTTTTTGTGCCTGCTGAGGCGTAATTCCGGTTACCAAACAAGCACCAGGAGCGGGCAGCAAATCCCGACTGGGCTGACAATAAATCATCAACGGCTCGCCAATAACATTTAATTCCGTATCGGTGCGCACCCCGGCAAATTGGGAGGGGCGAGTGCGGGCGGGCTCGGCGGAAGTGGTTTCGTAATCGTGCCAGTACAAGGTTGTGGGCATGGTATCTTCCTGATTTTGGTGAGCGAAAATCCATTGGCACTTTAGCAAAAATTACAGCTTGAGGGTTGCTCTGGCCCCGTCATTCTGAGCGCAGCGAAGAATCTCGTTAGACGCCGCCAGTATAGAGATCCTTCGCTGCGCTCAGGATGACAGAGAAGTCTCGGAATCCGTAACGAAAAAACCCGAGCCAGGGCCCGGGTTTTTCGTCAAACGTCCAACTTCGAACGTCAAACTGTTTTACTGAGGAGCAACCTCGGTATAAGACATTTCACCCACTACGCGACGATTGCGCTGGCGGCCTTCGTCGGTGTCGTTGCTGGCCACCGGGCGGGATTCGCCATAGCCCACTGCGGAAATGCGCTCGGCGCTGATGCCGTAGGTTTCAGCCAGCTGAGCTTTTACCGCTTTGGCGCGGCGCTCGGACAGCTTCTGGTTGTAGTCATCCGCACCTTTGGAGTCGGTGTGGCCTTCCAGCACCAGTTCGATGTCTTTCTGAACTTTCATGGCGTTGGCAATGGCTTCCAGCTCGTCGCCGTAGATGCCGCGCACCACATCGCTGTTGAATTCAAATTCCACGTTGAGGCGAACGGTAATGGTGCGCGTTTCGGGCTCGGGCTCAGGCTGGGGAGCAGGCTCCACCACGGGCTCAGGTTGGACAACCGGCTCGAGCTCTACCACCGGTGCCGGGGCAGCGGCCACTTCACCAAAGTGTTTCAGGAAAGACAGACTGAAAGCGGTGTCGGTGGCGTTTTCGAAAGGGCCTTCGTCACGAATCTGTTGGTAAACACTCACATCACCACGCACTTCCCAATTGTTTTGGTAGAGCTTGGTCAAACCAAAACCCAAACGCCCCTGCCAGGTGCTATCAAAGCCATCAATCAGGTTGGCTTCGTCGCTGCTGAAACGGCTGATGCCGGTGACAACGTAGGTGCGCAACTTGTTTTTGTACTCCGCCTCATCGCCCAGGTAAAAAATGGCGTTCAGCTCGCTCTTTTCCAGGTCGCTGCCAGCGATATCGGTGCCGTAACCCAGTTCCAATGCCCAGTTGTTGTGAAAGCGAATACCGCCGGTAAGCTGAACAAACGGAGAATCGTTGCTGTCGCTATTGAATGAACGTTTGCTGGCGGCGTGGTAGTAACCCAGAGTTGGACCAAGGTAGATGTGGCTGCTCTCGGCCTGAGTGGTTGTTGCAGCGGCGGCAAAAGCTATTGCGGCAGCAGCTATGGTTATTTGTTTACGCATAAGTGATTCCTTCTTCTATTAAAAATTTAAAAAATAAATATTGTTTTTTTGGTGGTGCTTACAATGTTTCCCCCGGCCACACACTGCAGTCGATGCGGCCATATTCAGCATTTATACCAGTGGGCTTTATGCATGTAAATCAGGCATTTGTAACATTCCTGCCACATTCACTGGAATTTATTTTGTCTCCACAGTAGCAAAAAATTATGAACGCAAAACTTGCTACCGAACCTGCACCGCGCGTTCTTCGATTTTTGCTTTCCAGATTTGCGGGCCGGTCTGGTGGACGGATTCACCGCTGGAATCCACCGCCACCGTTACCGGCATATCTTTTACTGCAAATTCATAGATGGCTTCCATACCCATTTCCGGGAAGGCCACTACGTCGGCAGCGGTAATGGCTTTGGACACCAAGTAGGCCGCTCCGCCCACCGCCATCAGATACACCGCTTTGTTGTCGCGGATGGCTTCGATAGCGGCGGGGCCCCGCTCAGCCTTGCCGATCATGCCCACCAAACCGGTTTGTTCCAGCATGGTGCGGGTGAATTTGTCCATACGGGTAGCGGTAGTGGGGCCCGCCGGACCAACCACTTCGCCTTCCACCGGGTCTACCGGGCCCACGTAGTAGATAAAGCGGTTGGTCAGATCCACCGGTAATTGCTCGCCTTTGGCCAGCATATCGATCATTTTTTTGTGGGCGGCATCGCGACCGGTGAGCATTTTGCCGGACAGCAACACGGTTTCACCGGGCTTGAGAGATTCCACGTCTTCACGAGTGACCGTATCCAGATTGAGGCGGCGCACATCGTCACCCACTTCCCAGGCGATATCCGGCCACTGATCCACATCCGGCGGAGTTTGCAGCGCCGGGCCGGAACCGTCCAACACAAAGTGGGCATGGCGAGTGGCAGCGCAGTTGGGAATCATCGCCACCGGCAGAGAAGCGGCGTGGGTGGGGTAATCCTTGATTTTTACGTCTACCACGGTGGTCAAACCACCAAGCCCCTGGGCACCAATACCCAGGGCATTGACCGCATCCATGATTTCCAGACGCAGTTCTTCCACGCGATTTTGCGGGCCGCGCTCGCGCAGTTCGTGAATATCGATTTCGTCCATCAGGGATTCTTTGGCCAATACAGCGGCCTTTTCCATGGTGCCGCCGATGCCGATACCCAGCATCCCCGGCGGGCACCAGCCCGCACCCATGGTGGGCAGGGTTTTTACCACCCAATCGACAATGCTGTCGGAGGGGTTGAGCATCACCATTTTGGATTTGTTTTCGGAGCCGCCGCCTTTGGCGGCCACGTCCACTTCCACTTTATCGCCGGGCACAATGTCGTAGTGAATCACCGCCGGAGTGTTGTCTTTGGTGTTCTGACGCTTGCCCGCTGGATCATCAAGAATAGAAGCACGCAACACATTATCCGGGTGCAGATAGGCGCGGCGTACGCCTTCGTTAATCATGTCACCGACACTCATATCGCCATCCCAGCGCACATCCATGCCAATTTTTACAAAGGCCGTAACAATGCCGGTATCCTGGCAGATGGGCCGGTGACCCATGGCGCTCATACGGGAGTTGATAAGAATTTGCGCCATGGCGTCTTTGGCGGCTTTGGACTCTTCCTTTAAATACGCTTCGTGGACTGCGTTGATATAGTCCAGCGGATGGTAGTAAGAAATAAATTGCAGCGCATCGGCCACACTGTCGATCAGGTCATCTTGGCGAATGGTGGTCATATGTCCCCCGGCTGGATGGTGGGCTTTACTTTCATAGGGGTGGAGGTACTGCTTTTCAGACCTTCTGCGGCAAGGATGCCGCAGAGGAGCCTACAGGGACGTATATACGGCGTGTCTGAACAGCAGTGCCTCCGCCCCGGCTAACTATTGGCCGCCGACAGCATTACCCTGACGCAACTGCAAAAGTTGCTGATTGATCTGACGGCGGAAGGCATCGATGGAATCAATGGCTTCGTCGGTTTCGTTGAGGCGGCCATTCACTTGCTGCTGCCAGCTCTTCAGGCTGCTTTCCATGCTGTTGAGCTGCTGCACGGTTTCCTGCAATTGCTGCTGCAACGCTTCCATATCCACATTGGCCGACAACAGTGTGCTGTTGATACTGGCCACTTGCTTGCTGTTGAGTTCACTCTGCTTCACCACCTTGTCGAGACCGGCGGTGGCTTTATCCAGCTTGGCGAGGCGATTGCTGTGTACCGCCACATCCTTCTGATTTTTCTCGATTTTTTTCTTGTTGCGGTCGTTGGACACGCCCCACAACTTGCGAATTTCGCTCCAGTGCTTTTCCAGAGTCTCGTTCTGCTCCTTGATCTTTAGCAGTAGCGCATCACCGGATTTACTCAGGGAATCGTCGGTGGAGGCCAGGCGATCATTGAGTTGGTCAAAGCTCTGCTGCAACGCCGTCAATTGCTGATATTGCTGCCAGCCGTACCAGCCACCGGCGGCGACCGCCAGCAACAACACCATCACCAACAGCTTCCAGACACCACCGGTTGACGGCTTCCCCTGAGGGGCTGCGGGTGCGGAATTGCGCGCTCTGGGCCGGCGTGATGGCGTTGCCGGCCCACGGGCACCGATGCGCTCGTCCTGATCCGGCACAATGGAATTAAAGTTCTTGCTGTCTGGCATGCTTACCCCGTGGGATGAATAGCGAATTCAGTGGCGGCGATTATACACTGCCTCAGCGCGGAAAAAGAGACCCCTGTACAGCCCCCTGCAAAAACAGCAAAGCCGGTGCGAACACCGGCTTTGCAGCAGCACATTTAAACGCATTTTGTTAGAGATAATGCAGCACCGCAGCCATCACCACCGACAGCAGCACGGAACAGTGAATCACCCCTTTCACACTGGCCAGCGGCCCCTGCTTGCCAAACAGGGCGTTGAGTTCCAGCAACAACACAATCGCCAGCATCACAATCAAACCGGTGGTGCTGCTGCCATCCACATTGGACCACCAGGGGTCCAATGCCCCCGCGTGACTGTGAGAGCCCACCATACCCAGCAGCATCGGGCCGGAAAACAGCGTATTGGTGCGCGACGCCAGCAGTGCCTTGGCACCGGCAGCGGCCGCATCGCCCTCCACCATGCCCAATGCAACTTTCTGATTGGGCCAGATCACCAGCCACACATTGAGGAACATAATGGTGCCCATCACCGCAGCCACCAGAATCAGGCTATTAAAGCCACCAGCGAGTCGGCCAAACAAATACAGGCCCGTGATAAAGGTAAACATCGCCCCCCAGCGAAACCACCACAGGGCGGCAGGTGCCAGATGCTGTTTGGCATCGGCCAGTGCTTCCGGCGAGGCTTTTTTGAAATACCCGCCCTGAACAAAGTTGAAATAGTAGAGAAAACCGATCCAGGTAACACCGAACAGGCCATGACCCCAGCGGGCCAGCAATTCCAGTAAATGCTCCATAACGTACCTCCCAAGAGTAATTGTGTTTGTTGTAATAGGTATCCATATCCTGTGCAGATTCTAGTCGCTGGGAAAGGAAACCACAAAAAAGCCCCGACTGCATTACAGCCGGGGCTTTCGGGGAATAGGCAAAAATCAAGCGAAGTTAGCGTTTACAAACTCCCAATTCACCAGATTCCAGAACGCCCCCATATAGGCCGGGCGAGCGTTGCGGTAGTCGATGTAGTAGGCGTGTTCCCACAGGTCGACAGTCAGCAGCGGGGTGTCGTCGCCAGTGAGCGGAGTTGCCGCGTTACTGGTGTTGACGATGGCCAGGGAACCGTCGGCTTTTTTCACCAGCCAGGTCCAGCTGGAGCCAAAGTTGTTAATGGCGCTGTTGGTAAACTCTTCTTTGAAAGCGTCGAAAGAACCAAACGCGCTGTTGATGGCATCGGCAATGGCGCCTGTGGCTTCGCCGCCCCCATTGGGGCTCAGGCAGTTCCAGTAGAAGCTGTGGTTCCAGATTTGCGCGGCGTTATTGAATACTCCACCGGAGGAGGTTTTGACGATTTCCTCCAGGGTTTTGCCTTCAAACTCGCTGCCAGGCAGCAGGCCGTTGAGCTTGTCCACGTAGGTTTGGTGGTGCTTGCCGTAGTGGTATTCCAGGGTTTCGCTAGAGATGTGCGGTTGCAGTGCATCTTGCGCATAGGGCAGCGCGGGCAGTTCGATACTCATGGCTTGGTCCTTTATTGTGAAAAGTTAATAAGTGATGGGTAGCCCGGCAAATCACACTGCTGTCATGTTCACTGTCATTGCGAGGAGCCGCAGGCGACGCGGCAATCTCTTAATAGCGGGGCAACTGGCTGGAGATCGCCACAGTCGCTTCGCTCCTTCGCGATGACGCTATACCAAACAACAATACACCTGCGTGGGAATGATATACCGAAAAAAAGCCCCGGCTTTTTCAAGTCGGGGCTTTGCGGCGGTTTGGGCTTACATCATACCGCCCATGCCACCCATTCCGCCCATGCCACCCATATCCGGCATGGCTGGGGCGCTGTCTTCCGGCTGATCGGCAACCATGGCTTCTGCGGTGATCATCAGGCCGGCGATAGAGCCAGCGGCCTGCAGTGCCGTGCGGGTTACTTTGGCGGGGTCGAGGATGCCCTGCTCGATCATGTCTACGTATTCGCCGGTACCGGCGTTAAAGCCGAAGTTGCCTTCGCCCTGCTTGATTTTGTCGACGATTACGGAAGCTTCTTCACCGGCGTTGTCGCAGATTTGACGCAGCGGAGATTCCATGGCGCGGCGCGCCAGGCGAATACCCACGTTCTGGTCTTCGTTGTCACCGGCCAGGCCGTCGATGGCTTGTACCGCGCGAATCAGGGCAACACCACCGCCGGGAACCACACCTTCTTCCACCGCAGCGCGGGTGGCGTGCAGGGCGTCTTCCACGCGAGCTTTCTTCTCTTTCATTTCCACTTCGGTGGCTGCGCCAACCTTGATTACGGCAACACCGCCAGCCAGTTTCGCTACGCGCTCTTGCAGTTTTTCGCGGTCGTAATCGGAAGAAGTTTCTTCGATCTGGGCACGAATCTGGTTAACACGGGCTTCGATAAAGCCGTGGTCGCCAGCGCCATCAACAATGGTGGTGTTCTCTTTGCTCATGGTCACGCGCTTGGCTTGACCCAGGTGCTCCAGAGTGGCGGTTTCCAGCTCCAGGCCCACTTCTTCAGAGATTACTGTACCGCCGGTGAGAACAGCGATGTCTTCCAGCATGGCCTTGCGGCGGTCGCCGAAGCCAGGAGCTTTACAGGCGGCAACTTTAACGATGCCACGCATGTTGTTCACTACCAGTGTGGCCAGGGCTTCGCCCTCCACATCTTCGGCAACGATCACCAGCGGCTTGCCGGCTTTGGCGACATTTTCCAGCAGCGGCAGCAGCTCGCGGATGTTGGAGACTTTTTTGTCCACCAGCAGGATGAAGGGGCTCTCCATCTCAACGCTCATATTGTCCTGGTTGTTGATGAAGTACGGGGACAGGTAGCCGCGGTCGAACTGCATACCTTCTACAGTGTCCAGTTCGTTTTCCAGGCCGGAACCTTCTTCTACGGTGATAACGCCTTCTTTACCAACGGTTTCCATGGCTTTGGCGATCATGTCGCCCACAGCGGTATCGCTGTTGGCAGAGATGGTGCCTACCTGGGCAATGGCGGTGGAGTCTTCACAGGGCTTGGCCAGTTTCGCCACTTCTTCCACAGCGGCGGCAACCGCTTTGTCGATGCCGCGCTTCAGGTCCATGGGGTTCATGCCCGCCGCAACGGATTTGAGGCCTTCGTTGAGAATGGACTGCGCCAGAACGGTAGAAGTGGTGGTGCCGTCACCGGCTTCGTCAGAGGCTTTGGAGGCCACCTCTTTCACCATTTGCGCACCCATGTTCTCGAACTTGTCCGCCAGTTCGATTTCCTTGGCCACGGAGACACCGTCTTTGGTGACGGTGGGGGCGCCGAAGGACTTGTCCAGAACCACGTTGCGGCCTTTGGGACCCAGGGTTACCTTGACGGCATCGGCCAGTACATTTACACCGGCCAGCATTTTCTGGCGGGCGTCGTCAGCAAATTTTACGTCTTTAGCTGCCATGATTTTTTCCTTTATCTTTCAGTCTGTCTGTAATGTGTTAACCGAGCGTTACGCTTCGATTACGCCAAAAATTTCGCTTTCGTTCATGATGATCAGTTCTTCACCGTCTACGGTTACGGTGTTGCTGCCAGCGTAAGGGCCAAATACCACCTGGTCGCCTACGCTTACAGATACGGCACGCACATCGCCGTTATCCAATACTTTGCCAGCGCCTACGGCCACTACTTCACCCTGGTTGGGCTTCTCTTTGGCAGCACCGGGCAGCAGAATGCCACCAGCGGTTTTTTCTTCCTCTTCCTTGCGGCGTACTACCACACGGTCGTGTAATGGACGAATTTTCATCTTGGTTGTCTCCAACTTTTTATTTGCAAAACAATTTTATGTAAAACAAAGAGTTATTTGGTTTGTGCGCGAGATAAAAGTCGCGTTCCAAGCCTATGTGGTGGCTGCTGCGGCAAATTCAAGGGCATCGACACAAAAATTTGTTGCCCCAAACAACCGGGGCATCACATAGATAGGGGCTGATATGGGAGTTTCAAGGGGTAAAGAGAGGATACAGGTCGCAGGCTGCGCCTGCTGACAGGACGGGCTTCGCCCTACAGGGAACAGGAAAGGCAAGATCAGTCTTCCCGGCGGTACGAGCCTTCGATCACATCATTTTCATCGCGGCGGGTCGAGCGATGCTCATAAACCGTACCGCCAGCCCCGGCAACAGTTACCAACCCGGACAATTTGCTGAACAGCCAACGGCGAATACCCGGCGTCAGGCCAGCAAAGCCAATGGCATCGGTAACAAAGCCCGGCGTCAGCAACAACGCACCACTGACCGCCAGCATCAAGCCTTCGGCCATTTCCTGCGCCGGCATCTGGCCCTGTTGCATTTTCCAGTTGCCCCGCCGCAAAGTGTCGAACCCCTGCTTGCGCAACAGCGCAAAGCCGATAGCGGCGGTCAGAAAGACCAGGGCGATAGTGGGCACCGCACCGATAACACCACCCACCTCGATCAGCAGCCACATCTCAAGGATGGGCATAATGATGAACAGTAAAAACAGTGCGCGCATTGGCGGGTTCCGGTCGTTTGCAGTGCTTGGGTAGTTATTAGGTGGGGGTAAGTATGGGAGTTTCAAGGGCTGCTGCGAGCGTCGGGTTGCGAGCAGATCGAGCGTGCTTGTCATCCTGAGCGCAGTGAAGGATCTCTTTGCCTGTTTAAATTGCGAGATTCTTCGCTGCGCTCAGAATGACAAATTGGCACATCCTGCCCGCCGCCCGAGGCTCGCAGCTCGAAGCAATTGCAGTTACCCTACCCCCATGGAATCCACCCCCCAACAACGCATCTACGCCGTACTTCACTCCATCCCGCCCGGCAAAGTGGTTACCTACGGCCAGGTGGCAGAGCTGGCGGGTTTGCCACGGGCGGCGCGGCTGGTGGGTACAACACTGAAGAAACTCCCCGCTGGCTCTACCCTGCCCTGGCACCGGGTGATTAACTCCGCCGGTAAAATCAGCTTTCCCGGCGAACACCCCAATCACAAGCGCCAGCGGCAATTGCTGCTGGAGGAAGGCGTGTTGTTTACTGGAGATAGAGTGAAACTGCGGGAATATCAATGGCGGCCTTAGTGGCTATGGGCTACTGCTTTAATCTTTTCACTGCGGAAATGATAGAAAAACCATATCGCCAATACTATGGCCGGTATACCTATAGCCGCAGCATATAAAAAGAAGCTGTTGTATCCGAAGCTATCAACCACAACACCGGAAAAACCACTGATAAATTTACCCGGCAACGTCATTAAAGAACTAAACAGTGCATATTGAGTTGCCGTATAAGCTCTGTTGGTCAAACTGGAAAGGTAAGCAATAAAAACTGCGTTCGAGAATCCCCCGCTTAAGTTATCTGTACTGATAACCACAGCCAGCCACTCCACGTTCGGGCCAACACTCGCAAGCCATGCGAATGGCAGGTTTGCCAAAGCTACTGCTACAGCACCCACAATAAGTGGCTTATAAATTCCATACCTGACAACACACAAACCGCCGATAAAAGAGCCTGCAATCGTCATAAAAAACCCAAATACTTTGGAAACCGTCGCGATCTCTGACTTGGTGAACCCAATATCCAGATAGAACGGGTTAGCCATAATACCCATTGTGATATCGCTCAACCTGAACAGGCTGATAAACAGCAGTATCCATAGTGCATCTCTGCCGTTTCTCTTGAAAAAATCCACGAACGGGCTAACTACAGCGCTGATAAACCATGCTTCTATTTTGTGCCAACGACCCGGGCGGTCACTGTGCGTCAAGTGCCTCAGCTGCTGCTCCATTTCCTGTGTTTCATGGGAAATAACCCTCTCTGGCTCGCGAATGCAAAGCACGGTTATGACCCCCACCAACATCAGGACAGCCATTGACGTATAAGCACTTTCCCAACTCGCCCAATCGGCGATATACAGAGCTCCGGCACCCGCCACCAATAGCGCCAGGCGATAACCAAAGATATAGGTGGCTGACATGGCCCCCTGATACTCATCAACAGCGGACTCAATGCGGAAAGCATCGACTGCAATATCTTGAGTAGCTGCCGAAAATGCAATCAACACGGCACTTAATGCAAACGGGTATAACGCCTGATCTGGTTGCAACACTGCCATACTGAGCAAACCGACCATAATGCCAACCTGGGCAACAATCATCCAACTGCGACGCTGCCCCAGTGCTTCGGTCAGCCATGGCAAAGCAATCCGATCCACCACCGGAGCCCACAGCACCTTGATTGAGTAAGTGATACCCACCCAGCCGAAAAAGCCAATTGCGGTGCGACTTACTCCATAATCCCTCAACCAAGCCGTTAAGGTCGAAAATACCAACAGATAAGGCAAGCCTGCAGAAAACCCCAAAAACAACATCGTAACCACTTGGGGCTTCTGATAAACCCGAAATGCTTCACGCCAGGTTGATACAGTATTTGTCTGAACCATTTATTTTTCCATTGTTGTATTGATCGCCATCAGCGTCACAGGCACCAATGCTATACTGCCGCCGCCTCAGGAACAAAGAACAATGCAACCAATTATCCAAGTCCGCAATCTGGTTAAACAATTCGGCGACTTTTGCGCCGTGAACGATATTTCCTTCGATATTCCCGAGGGCATCTGCTTTGGCCTGCTGGGCCCCAACGGGGCTGGCAAAACCACCACCATTGAAATTATTGAAGGCATAAAAAAACCCACTTCAGGCGACATTCTGTATCGGGGCCAGCCTCGCGATGAGCAATTCAAGCTGGATGTGGGTATTCAATTCCAGTCCACGGCACTGATGGATTTTGTCACTACTCGCGAGGTGTTGGAGCTGTTTGGCGGCTTTTACGACACGCCTATGGATATTCAACAGCTGGCGGAGTTGTGCCAGTTGCAGGAGTTTCTCGACAGCTTTGCCACCAAATTGTCCGGTGGGCAGAAGCAGCGATTATTGCTGGCCATCGCGCTGATAAATGACCCGAAACTATTGTTCCTGGACGAGCCCACCACGGGCCTCGACCCGCAATCCCGGCGCAATTTCTGGGAGCTGATCGAAAACATCAAACAGCAGGGCAAAACCGTATTGCTCACTACCCACTATATGGACGAGGCGGAGCAGCTGTGCGACCAGTTAATTATTATGGATCACGGCAAGATTATCGCCGAGGGTTCGCCCAAACAACTGCTGAATCATCACTTTGGGCACAGCTACATTTGTCTGGATAACAGTTGTTTGGAGAACACTGAATTGGCATCACAACTCGAAGACTTGCCGTTACCGATCAATCAAACTGGCAGCCAGCTGGAAATACAAACCGACTCTGTTGAACAGACCATTCGCCAGCTGATAGAGCGGCGGGTAAACCTGAGCTCCCTGCGAGTGCGCAACCCCACTCTGGATGATTTGTTTTTAAAATTAACCGGACATCGTTTACGTAATTAACATGAATAAAGTCCTCGCACTCTGGGCCGCCCGCAACCGCGAATACTACCGCGACAAAGCCTCGCTGTTCTGGTCCTTCGTATTCACCCCCATGCTGGTGGTGATACTGGCGCTATCGTTTTCCGGCGAGGAGAGCGAGGTATTTAGCGTCGGCGTACTGGGCGACAGCAGCGCTTTTCCCGGTGCCGAGCGCGGTTACATTAGCGCCATCAATTACAGCGACCGAGAGCGGGCACTCAAGCAGATTCAGTACCAGCAAATCGCCATGCTGTTCGACCCGGCAGAGCAAACCTACTGGCTTAACGAACGCTCAGCCAAAAGCCGTTTACTACAGGAATTGCTGGCTGCGGAATTAACCAGCTGGCAACTGCAAACCACCAGTGGCCGCCAGGTGCGCTATATCGACTGGGTGCTGCCGGGCATGCTGGCCATGAACATTATGTTCAGCGGGCTGTTTGGTGTCGGCTACGTGATTGTTCGCTACCGCAAAAACGGCGTACTGAAACGGTTGCAGGCAGCACCGGTAAAAGCCTGGCAGTTTCTGCTGGCCCAGGGCATGTCGCGGTTGTCGATTATGCTGGTGGTTACCACCATTTTGTTTGTCGCCTGCTGGTGGCTGGTGGATTTACTGGTGGTGGGCAACCCCTGGTTACTGCTGTTGATTGCCTTTTTGGGCAACCTCAGCATTATCAGCCTGGCACTGTTGTTTGCCAGCCGCAGCGCCAGCGAAGAATTCACCAACGGCCTGCTCAATGCCATCAGCTTTCCCATGTTGCTGCTGTCGGAGGTGTGGTTCTCCCTGGATCGCGCCCCGCAGTGGCTACAAGGCATAGCGGAAATTTCACCGCTGACTCATATGGTACGTGCGGCGCGAACGGTAATGCTGGAAGGCGGCGACCTGAGCCAGATTTTGCCCGGCGTACTGGTGCTTACTGCCATGAGCCTGGTGTTCTTAATTACCGCTGGCTGGCTGTTTCGCTGGCATAATGAATAGGTGACAGGACGCGCTGCGCGCTACAGCTAACAGAATACAGCTGCCTTGTTTTACCTGTCACCTGTAAGGGCGCAGCCCGTCCTGTAACCTGCAACCTATGTTTTAAAGAACCACCAAAAACGCAATCAGGCAGAGCCACAGCACCATGGCGCGGTGGAACAGGCTGTGTACGGCTTCCAGTTCCGCTACCTGAATATCGGCACTGTCCACATTTGCCGACAGTGCGCCCACCACGTAGTGCAACAACACCTGGCCGGTGGTGCGTATGGGGCACACGACACACTCCTTCCAGTGGTGCATGCAACAACCAAAGTTGCCCACCAGGGCAAAGGTAAAGCCGAGCATGCGCACCGGCATCCATTCCATCAACCACAACCAGCGTTGAGCAAGGTTCAGAGCCGGGCATGTAATGCCGTCATCGGCATCGCAGTTGCCGCCCGAGCCATCCCGCTGTGTTTTGTTGGCCTGCAGCTCGCTGAGACGATAGAGCAGCGCACCGGGAGCGCCCAACAGAAAAAACCAGAAAACCACCGGAAAGCTGTGTTCAAAAAATCGATAAGAGAGTTTTTGCAAAAGCGCCTGGTGCAGTTCCTCACCGCTGTTGCGGGCAGGGGTGGATTCGCTGTCCAGTACATTCCTGTCCAATACGTCCAGTGCCGTATCGTCCCCTTGCAACTCCAGGGTATCGTGAAACACCGCCTGGCGATCATCCTGTTCCACATGGCCTTCTATGGTCTGCAGATTGGCGGGCAAGTTGCCACGCCCCAGACAGTAAAGCAGCACCAACAAACCAAATACCGTAGTACCCAGCATGCCCGCCCACTGAGCAACCAGATAGCCCAGCAGCCACATCAACGCCGCAGGCAATACCAGTGAAACAATAAATTTAGGCCACGGCAAAGGCCCGTCACCCAACTGCTTGAGCCAACTGAAAAACCAACCGTCCTGGTGCAAAAAGCGCAAATCCGGAATCAACCGATGCAGGCCCAAGGCTACAAGAATTATTAAAAAATCCATCTGTTACCTCATTCTGAAAACATTTGTCGTTCCCGCCTAATGTCCGGGATGACCAGCCAAACTGTCATTGCGAGCGCAGCGCGGCAATCCAGTGTCTTTTAAGACCCTGATGTACAAGTACCGATTGACAAGTAAAGCCTCTGGATCGCCGCGCTTCTCTCGCGATGACAAAAGTTTTAAGTCTCTCAGCCACCCATTTATTAATCGCCTGCGCGGGGATAACCAGCTATAAGGCCTTTTTGTAACGCGCCCAATCAAACGCCGGGCCCGGGTCAGTTTTGCGCCCCGGGGCTATATCACTGTGGCCGACTATACGTTCGGCAGTTATGCCGGGAAACTGAGCCATTAATTGCCGGGTGACGTTCACAAGGCTCGCATACTGCTCATCACTGTAGGGCAACTCGTCGGTACCTTCCAGCTCTATGCCGATGGAAAAATCGTTGCAATTGTCCCGCGCCTGAAACTGTGACGCCCCGGCGTGCCAGGCGCGAGCCGCAAAGGGGACGAACTGGGTCACCTTGCCCTGGCGGTCAATCAATAAATGTGACGATACCTGCAGGTCGGCAATGGTGGCAAAGTACGGGTGTTCTGCGCCGTTTAGGTCATTGCAGAAAAAACGCTGCACGTGACCGCCGCCAAACTCTCCCGGCGGCAGGCTGATATTGTGAATTACCAGCAAGTCCACCGGCGTATTTTGCGGCCTTTGATTATGGTTGGGGGATGGCACTGGCAGCGCATCGCGCAGCCAGCCCTGAGTGTCGATGGCGTTATTCATTGACGTCATCTTACCGCGAGGGGCAAGTGAAATAAATTAGGGCCTGAGAGATTGCCGCACAGCTCGCAATAGCGTGACAGGCTTACTGTTGGCGCATGTTGTCGATCACCGCTGCCAGAGCGCGATCGAATAATGGGCTGTTATCGATAATCACCAGTTGGTTTTTTTTCAGCAAATGCGCCAACTGGCGGCTGTTGCCAGCGGCTACTTTATGGCCCTGACGATCCACAAAGATATGAATATTCTGGGGGCCTGCGGCACCGATATAACGGGCTCGCAAGCCACCACCGGGAACACTGAACTCCACCCAGCAACCGGCGGGAATGGATTCTGCATCGTGGAGAAAATGCTCCTCGATGGTATCACCCAGTTGCGTCATATCCGGCAGGGCATCACCCGGCATCAGGGTTTTCTGCTCGCCGGGAATCGCCGGGTAAACTTGTTCGACAGCAACGGCGTCAGATGTCGAGCGGCCTTCAGGTGATTCCAGCGTGAGCAATTTTTCCAGATCGCGCACCAGATGTTCCGTCTGGTAAGGGTCGAGGGCAATCTCTGCCAGCTTGCTGCGTATATTGGCGGCCAGCTCTACGCCGCAGGTTTGTTCGCCATTATTCCCCAGGCTGCACTCCAACACCTGTTCAAACATGGTTTTGGCTCGGCGCCACTGGGCAGACTCGGCGCCCTCGCGCAGGTGATTTAAAAACAGCACTTTGCACCAGGCCTGCTCTGCAAAAGTGACCACCACTTTGGGCACAGTGCGCCCTACCATGCCATCGTGCAGCAGTTGCTTGACCGCGTTGTAGGAGTGATGAAGTTGCGAACTGGCTTGCTCGTCTTCCAGCAAGTGTTGCTCGCGAGAGAGCGCCTGACGGCGTTGCTTTTCCGTTACTGACACCAACTCAGTCAGCGCCTGGGTAAGACGCACCGGGCTGCTGGCACAGTTCAACAACTGTTGCAGTGCCTGGCTTATATGCGGATACAGGGAGTCGTTATCCAGGTCTTCCGCACCGGTAAAGCCCTGCGCTGCCTGCACGATTTCATTAAACAACCGGCGGGCGGGATGGCGTTGTTTGTCAAAAAAACCGGAATCGCTGAGTGCGGCTTTGGCGATGGCAATTTGCAATTCGGCCATCTGTGTTTCCAGAGTGGGGGGAAAACTTTCATCCGCGCAAATATGGTCGAACAAGCCATCCACCAAATGCACCAACCCCCGCTCGGTGCTACCCAGCGACATGGGGTGGCTACCGCTGGCAAGCTGTTGCTGAATACGTTCCAGCAGCGACGATACGCCGCTTATTTCCAATTGTCCTACCGCTTTTAAAACTTCAGCGGGGGCCGCTTCTGGCAGCTCCGGCAGCTTGCCATTGTTTTCTTCTTCACCCTGCTGCCAGTGACGAGCCATCACCGAATTCAGTTGGCTCACCAGACGGCCGTAGTTTTTTTGTTGCTGTTGCAGACTGTCGCGGTCGAGAAAATCCCCGGGGTGACGGCCATTTTCTAGCAGCGTTTTTTGTGGTTGAGAGCGAATGGGCTGCGCCTCGGCCCCCTGGCGTTTTTCCAGATCGGGCAGCACCCCAAGCTCTTGCAGCAATTGGTTACTTTGCGACAGAAAATCTCCCAGAGGGGAAACGACATGGCGTTCAAATAATTTCAGCAATACCAGTTTGGAACGAATACCAACTTCCAGATCGGCAGTGGCACGGAAAAACGTATCGCAAACCGTATCCGGCCCCAGCGGGTTGTCTTTCAGTGACACCGACTCACCGGTAAGAGACTCCAGGCGGGTTGCCAAAGTCTGTAATTGCTGGCGGTTGCCTTCATCGGCTCTGGACACCATGGCATCCAGGGCAATGATTTCTTCCAGCTCATCGCCGTCCGCCAACTCAAAAGCGCTGTTTTTTTGTTGTCGTTGCTGGCGCCGTTCCGCCGCCTCAGAGTCGACAAGGCTGTCGAAAGCCAATTCCAGAGAGTTTTGAAAACTGGATTCGATGTTTTTGCGCTCAAAGCGAATCAGGCGCATGGCATCAAAGTAGAGTGTTTGCTGGCGGGAGTTGTCGGAACGGTCGGCAAGGTCAAAAAAAGTGTCGTCTACCTGTTCAAAAACCGCTTTCAGTCGCGTGGAAAAATGGCGCTCTGCACGATCCCGAAGCATGCGCAAAGGCGGCGGCAAAACACCACTTTGTCGCTGTTGCAGGGTAGTTCCATTTTTAACAATGTGCAGATGCCCTTCGGCCATGGGAGCACTTTTGGATTTACTTTTGGATTTATTGTCGGGAAAACTATAGCCATACTGGTAAAAAAATTCCAGTATTCAATGCATTAGCATTTTTTCAGCCTTGACTGTCAGGCAATATTTTTTGTGTCTTCCAGGCTGTGCTGCAGGTTATCCAGCACGGTTTCCATCGCCTGATCGAACAATGGCTGCTTATCCAGTACCACCAAGCGCTGGCTTTTTACCGCGCGGGCCAATTGTTGACGGGAGCCCTGAATCACTTTTGATCCCCGGCGATTAACAAAAATCAGAGTACCGTTTTTGCCATCGTCATCGGCGCCAACAACACCGGCGAAACGCGCCCGACGAGTGGTATCTTCACCGGTTGCCAATTCCACCCAGTCGCCGTTTTCCAGATTGTCTATTTGTTTCAGGTAGCGGGATTCGACGTTTTTATCGTTGCTATTGACCGGTAGCTTACAGGGCTCACCAGGAATATTGAGCATCAGCGCCGCTACTTTTTTGGCAACCAGTTTCGGGTCCGGCTTGCCTTGCTCGCGGCCTGTTTTCCGCAGCTCTATCAAACGCTCTATGCCCTTGGCAAGAAATTCAATTTGGTAGGGGTCGATAGCGGCTTTTTCCAGTTGCAGGCGAACTTCTTCCATCAACTTTTCACGATCCAGGCCGTCATCAATTGCCCCTTCCGGCCCGGCGAAAGCAATCACTGTTTCCAGCAGTTGCAAGGCATCGTTCCAGGCACTGGAAAGCTCCCCTTCCCGCAGGTGTGCCAAAAACAAGACTTTGCCCCAACCCTGCTCCACAAAAGACGTGACAACACCGGGAAGCTCAAACCCTAACAGACGCTGCTCCAGACTCTGTTTAACAATGGTGTGGGAGGTGTTCAGGCGGGAGCGGCCATCTTCTTCCTCCAACATGCGATGTTCCACTGCCCTGCTGCGGCGCTGTTCGCGGCCCACAAAAGACACAAAATCATCCAGCAGTTGCGGCAGCTGATCGCTGTCTACGTCCGACTGGTGAAGCTGGTCCACCACTTCGTGAATTTTTTTGTACACCGGGTCGTTGCTGGCTTCCTCGTTTTCGCCAAAGCCCACGGACGCTTGTGCTACCTCATTGAGCAATTGCCGAGCCGGGTGTTGTTCGCTGTCGAAAAACTGGCCGTCCTGCAGGGCAATTTTGGCAATTGCCAGTTCCAGGTTTCTCATGGCGCCATTCAGGGCGGGGGAAACCACGTTGTTTTCGCAGGCCTGCTGGAACAGCAAATCCACCAGAGTCACCACAGTGCGGTCCATCTGACTAAGCTGCTGAGGCAACTGCTGGCCGATGTGATCCAGCAAGGATTGTGTATCACCATTGGCACTCAAGTGATTGCTGTTATCGTGCAGCTGGCCAATAACCGCCAATAAATCTTCGTGAGGGGCGTATTGTTCACTGTCGGCACTGCCGGGCAGCTCTGTGCCCTGCTGTCGAGTATTCTGCTGCCGGGCAATCAGGCTGCTGAGTTTTTCCAATACACCGCTGGCGGCCGGGACACCACTGGCAGGCACTTGACGGCTGCTGCCAGCTACTTGGCGGTTTGATGCCGAGCGTTTTCTGGTCTGCTCAATATTGGGCAAAACGCCCAACTCTTTGAGCAACAGATTGCCCTGCTGAACCAACTCCGCCAATTTGGACAGCACATGGCGCTCAAACAATTTCAGCAACACCAGACGGGAGCGAATATCCAGCTCTACCTTTTCAGTCGCCTGCTGGAAAGCGCGGCAAATGGCCTCACCCCCCAGCGGGTTATTGGTGTCATCGACCTGACAGTCGTAAAGGCTGTCCAGGCGCTTGCAGAGAATCTGCAGGCCACGCTTGCTGTGTTCTTCAGCGCGACGCACCATGACCTCAAAGGCCACTTTTTGTTCTACCTCGTCGTTTTCCATCAGTTCCATGGAGTCCAGATCCGCATCCGACTCCTCTGCTGCGGCCATCAACAAGCTGGCCAGGGTACTTTCATAAAAACCGCTGCGCACGTATTTCAGGCACTCTTGCTCGATGGAGTTGCGGTTCATACGCAAAACCCGCATGGCATCAAAGTACAGTGTTTGCTGCTGGTTATTTTCCGCGTTGTCTGCCAGGTCGAAGAAGGTGTCGTCCACCTGCTCGAACACCACCTCCAGGCGGTCGGCGATAAAATTCACCGACTTGGACGCCAGCATTTGCAGGCCCGGGTCCAGCTCTGCGGGGCGCCTGGTTCTGGCGGTGGCTGATGTGCTGTCGACAACGTGCAGGTGCCTAGTCATGGTGTTCACCGATTGTGAGTAGCGGTTAAATAAGGGGGTGGGTACCAAACGGAGCAATGCTCAAGGGGCTTCCCCACGCCATAAATCTAAACCATAAGAACCAAATATAAAGTCGATTTTTAATACTTTTTTACTATTTGCGACCCCTTTCACAAGCCAGATGGCACCAATACCGCTGTGCAACGGTGAAGCCCCACTCAACGGCACTGCCCTTCGCGAAGTGGGACCGCTATAATCGCGCCCTCTGCAATCACCCCCGGTAACCAGCATGTCTATCACCCCCCAACTGGCAGACGATATTCGCTTGTGTGTGGCGCGCGCCCTGGCAGAAGACATTGGCAGCGGCGACATCACCGCCCAGCTGATTCCCCCGCAACGCCAGGCATCGGCACGGGTCATTAGCCGCGAAGCTGCCACTTTTTGCGGCCGCGCCTGGGTGGACGAGGTATACCGGCAGCTGGACCCTCAGGTAATGATTGAATGGATGGTGGAAGACGGCCAGCCCATTGCCCCGGATCAGACCCTGTTTACCCTGTCCGGCAACGCCCGCAGCCTGTTAACCGGCGAGCGCGCCGCGCTCAATTACCTGCAAACCCTGTGTGGCACCGCCACCGCCGCCAGCGAATTTGCCCGCTTGCTTGGCGACAGTCCGATCAAAATACTCGACACCCGCAAAACCATTCCCGGCCTGCGCCTGGCACAAAAATACGCCGTAAAAACCGGCGGTTGCCACAACCACCGCATCGGTCTGTACGACGCTTTTTTGATCAAGGAAAATCATATTGCCGCCTGTGGTGGCATATCCCAGGCAGTGAGCCAGGCCCAGCAAATCGCCCCCGGCAAGCCGGTGGAAGTGGAAGTGGAAAACCTCGACGAACTGCAACAAGCCATAGATGCCGGTGCAGATATAGTGATGCTGGACAACTTTGCGAAAGAGATGGTTGTTCAAGCAGTTGAGCTGGCAGCCGGGCAGGTAAAACTGGAAGTGTCCGGCAACATCACCGCCGAAGGCTTAGCGGATGCAGCCGCAGCGGGGATTGATTTTATTTCTTCCGGCGCCCTGACCAAGCACTGTCGAGCGGTGGATTTGTCGTTTCGGCTGGACAGTTAATTCTGGTGGCCCAGGCATTTTCAGTGGCGATTATTCCGCTCTTGAGCTCTCCACAAAGTCTCCATAGACATCCAGAGTAGCTCCAGCCCAGCTACAGAATCTGTCGGCATAGTAGCTC
Source organism: Porticoccus sp. GXU_MW_L64 (assembly GCF_052983295.1). NCBI lineage: Bacteria > Pseudomonadati > Pseudomonadota > Gammaproteobacteria > Cellvibrionales > Porticoccaceae > Porticoccus > Porticoccus sp. GXU_MW_L64. The sequence goes on from NZ_JBRKJK010000011.1 coordinate 103,988, forward strand.
CGTCTATCAACGGAGAATAATTATGCGCCCAGCCACCACCCGTCGGCTGCTGGCAGTCTTGCTTTTACTGTCAGCAGCAACAATCACCTTAGCGGCACCAAACCCGCCAAAAGAAAGCGATGCTCCCTACTTTTTTGTAGAAGGTGACTATTCCGGTACTGATCGCCTTCCCTTAAAAGCAAGTCACGCAGATATTCGGCTCAATGGTTTTATTGCCAGCGTGACCTTGACCCAGGAATATCGCAACGAAGGCCATATTCCCATCAACGCCCGTTATATTTTCCCCGGCTCTACCCGGGCCGCCGTCAACGGTATGACAATGACCATTGGCGAGCGACGCATTGTGGCCAAGATCAAGGAAAAACAGCAGGCCAAAAAGATTTTTAACGACGCCAAAAAAGCCGGTAAATCTGCATCGCTGTTATCCCAGAAAAGGCCCAATGTGTTCTCTATGGATGTGGCCAATGTGATGCCTGGCGACCGGATAAAAATTGAACTCACCTACACCGAAATCATCACACCGGAAGACAGCATTTACGAATTTGTACTGCCCGGTGTGGTGGGGCCACGCTACGGCGGCGATGCGGCGCAATCCAGTGGCGAAACCCGCTGGATTGGCAACCCCTATCTGGCCGAGGGCACACAAGACCCGGTGCGTTACGGCATTGAGGTAACAATCGCTTCGCCTTTACCCATTAGTGGCCTCACTTCACCCAGCCACAAAATAATGGCCGATTGGCAAGACGATAAAACCGCCAACCTGCAATTGCGCGACAGTAAAGATGCGGGCAACCGTGACTTTATTTTGCGTTACCAGCTGCAAGGCAAGCAGATACTCACCGGGCTTAATCGCTTTGAAAGCAACGGTGAAAATTACTTTCTACTGGTTGCCCAACCCCCTCAAAAAGTATTGCCGGAACAACTGCCCGCCCGGGATTATTTTTTCGTAGTGGATGTATCCGGTTCCATGCATGGCTTTCCGCTGGATACCACCAAGCAGTTGATGAACAGGCTGCTGAGCACACTGACTCCGAGCGATCGTTTCAATATTCTGTTTTTCGCCGGGGGCTCTCGCCTGTTGTCACCGCAACCGCTGGCGGCAACCGCCACAAATATCGCCCGCGCCAGCGCCATGATGAACAACCAGTCCGGTGGCGGCGGCACCAATCTCTACTCTGCCATGCAAAAAGCCCTCGCCATGAATGGCGACGAAAACAGTTCGCGCAATATTGTGCTGATCAGCGATGGCTACATCAGCGCCGAACAGCGGGTGTTTTCGCTGATTGACCAGAACCTGCACCGCAACAATGTATTTGCGTTTGGTATCGGTTCGTCGGTAAACCGCTATTTGATCGAAGGCATTGCCAAGGCTGGCCGGTCAGAGGCATTTGTAGTCACTAACCGGGCCGAGGCCAACCGCCAGGCAAAGCGCTTCTTCAACTATATTGCTGCCCCGGCGCTCACCAATATCCAGGTAACTGCCAAGGATGTAGAACTGTACGATATGGAGCCGGCCAGGGTACCGGACATGTTGGCACAGCGCGCGGTTATGGTGCTGGGGAAATACCGCAACGCCGGGCCCGAGGCCACCATCGGGCTGAAAGGAAACAACGGCCAGGGGGAACACCAGTGGTCATTTGCACTGCAGGAGTCCGCAGCAGCGGACCATACCCTGCCACAATTGTGGGCACGCAAGCGGCTGGAACGAATGTATGTTATTGCTGACCAGGATGCCGACCGGCAACGCCAAAGCATTGTCGACATTGGCCTGAGATATTCATTGCTCACACGGCACACCTCTTTTGTGGCCGTTGACGAAACCGTGCGCAATACAACCGGCAACAGCAAAGACGTCAAACAACCCCTGCCCTTACCCAAGGGAGTCAGCAACCACGCAGTAGGCAAACCCATGCCGGAGCCGGAGCTGTACCTGCTGGCACTGATCGCATTACTACTGGCAACCCTGTTGCATCGACGCAGAGCGCACTATGCCCTGGCCCGCTAAGCCGCTTTTGGAGCAAGGCTGGGCCTTGTTGAGAACGGGGTGGCTGTGGTGGACGCTGTCGCTGGGGCTGGCCCTGCTGTTGAAACACCACTATAGCGTTGCCTCCATCGCCGACCTCAACTGGATCATGCAACCACTGGCGCTCTTGCTGGAGTGGCTCAGCGGCCATCGGTTTTTGCAGAGCGACAACCTGGAATGGTTTAGCTACAGCGCCGATGTGCGCCTGGTAAAAGGCTGCGCCGGTATTAATTTTATGATTCTGTCATTGCTGGTGTACTGCTGGGTATGGCAACCCAAAAAGCCAGGTCTTCAGGTACTGGCGTTACCGGCTGCGGCAATAGCGGCCTGGGCGACCTGCCTGCTGGCCAACAGCCTGCGTATTCTGCTCGCCATGACAGCAGCCAGGCAGCAGTGGGATTGGTCGGCACTGGGCATTGATGCCAGCCAACAACACCGGCTGATTGGTTTACTGGTTTACCTGCCGCTGTTGTCAGCCCAAATGATGCTGAAGCAGCGGCGGGGGTATCTGCCACTGGTATTACCGGTTGTGTTGTACGCGCTGTTAATGGTGGCTGTGCCGTTGATTACCGGAAATGCTTTTCGGCAGCCACTGTTCTTTACGCAACATATCAGCCTGATTGCGATATTGGTGGTATTAACTGGAGCAGTAGTTGTCGTTCACCGCGCCCTCAAGCCAGCACGCAGGGTGGATTAGCGCAGCGTAATCCAGCAAATATTCTGCCAAACCCTTGGTGGATTACGCCTTCGGCTAATCCCCCCTACAAAAACGGCTTGTGTGGTTCAAACCAACACCCAATGTTCCTCACCAAAGGCCCAGTGTTTGTGAATAGTTTTCTGAGCGACCCCATCTTTTTCCAGTTTTAACAAATGCGCCCACAGGGAGTAACTGGCGACTTTGTGCAAGTGAGCACTTACATCGCCGTATACCACCGGCAGCAGTGCTTCCAGGCTGGATTCCCCCAATTGCTCAAGAGCGGAGATGACTTTGCGCTCCCGTTTCAAACGGTGCTCGATCAGTTGTTCGATATTTTCCCGGGGTTCATCTATCAGGCCGCCGTGCGCGGGGGCGATGGTGTCGATATCCAGTGTCTGCAGTTTTTGCAGTGATGACAGGTAGTCTTTCATGTCACCGCTGGGGGGAATAATTACTACCGAGCCACCGCCAAACAGGTGGTCGCCCGCAAACAGGGTTTTTTCCTGTTCCAGCAGGTAACACACATGGTTACCCACATGGCCCGGTGTGTAGATAGCCTGCAAACGAAACTCACCACACTCCAGCCATTCGCCATCGGCGATATTGCGGTCCACCTGAAAACTGCTGTCCTGGTGGCCGTCGTCCGGCATAACCTGGCCGATGGGCTCGGCACCGGTGGCTGCTATTAGCGCCTGAGCCGCCGGGGAATGGTCCGGGTGGGTATGGGTAACAACCACCCATTTGAGCCTGTCACCACAGGCGGCGAGAATATCCTGAATATGGGAATCAATGGCCGGGCCGGGGTCGATCACTGCAACCTGTTCCCCCCCCACCAGGTAAGTGTGGGTACCCGTAGCGGTCATGGGGCCTGGATTGGGGGCGGTGATACGGCGGACCAAGGGTGAGAGTTGTTTTAACATAACAACGAGTTTCGGGCTACGCGGTGGGTATCTGTCATTCTGAGCGCAACGAAGAGTCTCGCACCAGGAAGCAGTACAGAGATCCTTCACTACGCTCAGGATGACAGCGGATAGAAAGCAGCTGATTTACAACTCAACCAGCGGGCTGATATCGGCGTCGTAATCCACGCCGTCAAAGCCGAAGCCAAACAGCTTGAGAAAATCCTCGTGGTATCCGGCGTAGTCGGACAGGTCGCGCAGGTTTTCAGTGGATACCTGAGCCCACAACTCCTTGACCCTGTCCTGAATGGAGTCGTCCAGCTCTTTCAGGTCCATACGCAGGCGGCCCACTTCGTCGGTATCTCGCTCGCCCCTGGTGTAAAACTGATCGGCAAACAGGCCGTAAATCTGCTCAATCACCCCTTCGTGGCTGCCCTGCTCTTTCATCACTTTAAACAGTAGAGAGATATACAGGGGCATAACCGGAATGGCAGAACTGGCCTGGGTAACCACGGCTTTCAGAACCGCCACTTTGGACTCACCACCAATGGCCTGCAGTTTGGTGGCGATGGCGCTGGAGGCGCGGTCCAGGTCTTCCTTGGCCTTGCCGATGGTGGCCTTGCCGTAAATGGGCCAGGTGAGCTCCTTGCCAATATAGGTGTAAGCCACGGTTTTGCAGCCATCCGCCAGCAGGCCGGCGTCGGACAGGGCGTCGATCCACAACTCCCAGTCTTCGCCGCCCATCACCTTGACGGTGTTGGCAATTTCTTCGTCGCTGGCGGGCTCTACGGTAACTTCGTTCACCACTTCGGTGTCGGTGTTCAAACCTTTGGTGGTGTAGCTCTGGCCCACCGGCTTGAGGGTAGAGCTGTAGGTCACACCGGTTTTCGGGTCGGTGCGGCGCGGCGATGCCAGGCTGTATACCACCATATCAACCGGGCCCATTTCCGCCTTTAGCTTGGCGATGGTTTGCTCTTTCAGCTCGTCAGAGAAAGCATCGCCATTGAGACTTTCGGCATACAGTCCCTGCGCCCGCGCCGCCTCGTGAAAAGCCGCAGAATTGTAGTAACCGGCAGAGGCGGTGCGTTTTTCGGTGGGGGGCTTTTCAAAGAAGATACCCAGGGTATCTGCACCGCCGCCAAAAGCCGCGGTAATCCGCGATGCCAAACCGTAACCGGTGGATGCACCAATCACCAAAACCTTTTTGGGCGCACTGTCGATGGTGCCCTGTTGTTTGACGTATTCGATCTGTTCACGAACGCTGGCGGCACAACCCGCCGGGTGCGCATTGGTGCAGATAAAACCGCGGATTTTGGGTTTGATAATCATTCAGCAGTCTCCAGTAATTAAGCGTGCTGCAACCGGCAGCCTGTCGGTGTGATTGGGTAAACAGGGCGCAATGATACGCGCAAAGTGGTTTTTTTTCAGCCGCTGAGAGCGGGGCGCACCCGGGCTACATGTTGCCAAGGCGCGATGACTTACAGCAACTCCACCGCAATAGCAGTGGCCTCGCCGCCGCCGATACACAGGGACGCCATACCGCGGGTTTTGCCGTGGGTTTGCAGGGCCGCAATCAGCGTGACAAGTATGCGAGCACCGCTGGCACCCAGCGGGTGGCCCAGGGCGGTGGCACCACCGTGCACATTGACTTTATGGTGGGGGATATCCAGTTCAGTCATGGCTGCCATGCTCACCACTGCAAAGGCTTCGTTCACTTCAAACAGGTCCACATCCGCTACTGACCAATCGAGTTTTTGCAGCAATGTTTGCATGGCGCCTACCGGTGCGGTGGTAAACCATTCCGGCTCATGGGCGTGCTGGCTACTGCCGCGAATGGCGGCGATGGGTTTAAGGCCGCGTTTTTCCGCCTCACTTTGGCGCATCAGCACCAGTGCCGCCGCGCCATCGGATATGGAGCTGGCGTTGGCCGGGGTGATGGTGCCGTCTTTTTTAAAGGCAGGTTTTAAAGCGGGAATCTTGTCCGGGCGCGCCTTGCCCGGCTGTTCGTCGGTATCGATCAGGGTATCGCCTTTGCGACTCTTCACGACCACCGGAGCGATCTCATTTTTGAAATGGCCCCCCTCAATAGCCGCATTCGCACGGCGCAGGGATTCGATGGCGTACTCATCCTGTTGTTCGCGGGTAAACTGGTATTTGTCAGCACAGTTTTCGCCAAAGGCTCCCATCAGGCCACCGGCGTAGGCATCCTGCAGGCCGTCGTAAAACATATGGTCGAGCACTTCACCGTGACCCAGGCGCTGACCGCTGCGGGCCTTGGGCAGCATATAGGGGGTATTGGTCATGCTTTCCATGCCACCGGCCACCACCACATCGGCACTGCCGATTTGCAGTTCGGCGGCGGCCATCATTACGGTTTTCATGCCGGAACCGCAGACTTTGTTCACGGTGCTGCAGGGCACACTTTTCGGCAGGCCGGCAGCCAGCGCCGCTTGGCGGGCCGGAGCCTGACCCAGCCCTGCAGGTAACACACAGCCCATCAGCACTTCATCCACTTGATCCGGTGTTACGCCGGCGCGTTCAACCGCTGCGCGAATGGCCGTTCCACCCAGTTCGGTGGCAGACACGGTGCTGAAGTCTCCCTGAAAGCCCCCCATAGGGGTGCGTGCCATACCGACAATTACAATTGGGTCATTCATTGGGTTACCTCGGAGTTTTTCGTGTAGCTGTCATCCTGAGGTGGCGCAGCCGACCTGAGGATATCAATATTTGATCGTTGTGAGATCCTTCGCTGCGCTCAGGATGACACCAGAGTGTCATTTAACCACTCTTAGTGTGGGCCGTGGGCCGGAGGGCCCAGACGGGGGCGTGTCCGGAGGCGTGGGCTCATCGCCATTGTCGTCGGGAACCGGCTGTACCGGAGCCAGGGCCACTGCCGGTTCCTCGCGCTGGAACACCATACCCTGGCCATTTTCCCGGGCATAGATGCCAAGCACCGACTCCACGGGCAAGCGGATATCCGTAGGCACGCCACCAAAGCGAGTGCTGAAACGAATTTGCTGATTTTCCAGAGAAAAACCCGCCACGGCCCGGGGGGACAAGTTGAGCACAATCTGGCCATCATTGACGTGCTGCTGGGGCACTTCAACGCCATCGTAATAGGCGTCCACCACCACGTAGGGGGTGCAGTCGTTGTCGACAATCCAGTCGTAAAAGGCGCGGATCAGGTAGGGCCGATTGGAACTCATCGAAGACATGGAATACTCCTGTCCCGTACGATCAGGGGCGCATTTCCCGTTCAATTTCTGACAAACTTTGCAGCACTGACGGACGTTCGAAAATACGTTGCATATAAGCGTGCAGGGGTTTTACCTGCTTGTTGTTGGGCAGCGAAATACCCAACCAGTTCAAACGCCATAAAATCGGTGCCAGGCAACAGTCCACCAGAGAAAATTCCTCATTCATAAAATAAGGGGTTTCCGCAAAGATGGGGGCGATGGACACCAGTTCGTCACGCAACTGCTTGCGAGCCGCGTCCGCCTCTTTGGTGCTGCCTTTGGCGGTGATCAAATCCACCATCTGACACCAGTCGCGCTCAATGCGAAACATAAACTGACGATTCAGGGCGCGGGCTACCGGGTAAGCGGGCAGCAACGGCGGATGGGGGAAACGCTCGTCCAGGTATTCCATCATCACTTTGGATTCGTACAGGGCGAGGTCGCGATCTACCAGGGTTGGCACAGAGTTGTAGGGGCTGACTTCCGCCAGTTCCTCCGGCGGGTTGGCCGGATCAACGGTTTCAATATCCACAGTCACGCCTTTTTCAGCCAGCACGATGCGAACCCGGTGGCAGTAATGACATTGTGGATCGGAAAAAAATGTCATCGAAGAACGTTTAGCAACAACCCCCATGGGGAACCTCATCTATTGGTACAGTAAAAACACTTATTAAAACAACAAAGGCCGCCCACCTGTGGGCGGCCCAAAAATATAACCGAACTCAGTGAATATCTTTCCAGTACTCGCGGTTCAGCAACCACACCCAGATAAACAGGAAGGCGAGAAACAGCAACACATAAACGCCCATACTCTGACGCTTTTCAGCTATGGGCTCGGCCACGTATTCGAGGAAGTTCACCAGATCGTACATGGCCTGATCGTATTCCGCCGTGGTCATGGTACCCGGCTGAACAATTTTGTAATCACCGCAGTCATCATCAAGTATAGGAGCACCGGTTAACGGATCAGTTTTCGGGTTGCCGTGCGCATCCAGCGATGGCCCCGGCGCACACTCCTGCAAGCCCTGCAGTTCCATCAACACATGGGGCATACCCACGTCTTTGAATACCTTGTTGTTCACCCCCAGAGGACGGCTGTCGTCTTTGTAGAAGTGACGCAGGTAGGTGTAAAGCCACTCCGGATTGCGAGCGCGAGCCACCAGCGTCAGGTCCGGCGGCGTAGCGCCAAACCAGGCCTTGGCCTTGCGCGGCGGCATGGAAATTTCCATCAGATCGCCAATTTTGCCGTCGTTAAACACCAGGTTATCCAACACCAACTGGTGGGGCATATTAAGGTCGTCGGCAACGCGCTCGTAGCGGGAATACTTGGCGGAGTGACACCCCATGCAGTAGTTGGCAAACAATTGCACACCGCGCTGGCGGGATTCCTGCTCCAGGCGCTTGAAGTCACTTTTGGTCAAGTCATCCGCTATATCAACCAGCGCCGGATTCACAAATGGGTCGCAGTCGATGGTGCCACAGGGGTGCGCACCGCCTGCACCCACAGCTTTCAGCGGCAGGAAGGCCAGCAAAGCCACACCTATCCATACCAGCAGAGACTTCCAGGCACCCATTCCACCATTCATGGTCACGCGGGCAGGCTCAGGTTTCACCTTCTCCCGTGCAGTCCAGAAAGGCATCAAAATAAAGAAGGCAAAGTAAATAATGGTGCAAATCTGTGCCAAAACGGTACGGGCGTCAGTGGGGGCTTTAACGCCCAATACACCCAGAATAATAAAGTTGGCAGCAAAGACTGGCAGGGCTATACGACTGACAATGCCCTTGTAGCGAATCGACTTGACCGGACTCTTGTCCAACCAAGGCAACAGGAACAGAACAGCCACACCTGCACCCATACAGATAAAGCCACCGAGCTTGTCCGGCACCGCCCGCAACATGGAGTAGAACGGGGTGAAGTACCAAACCGGGGCAATATGCTCTGGAGTCTTCAGGGCATTGGCTTCTTCAAAGTTGGCGTATTCCAGGAAGAAACCGCCCATTTCCGGGGCAAAGAAGCAGATAAAGGCAAAGACAAAGAAGAATACCACCACCGGCACCATATCGTGCACGGTAAAGTAGGGGTGGAAGGGGATGCCGTCGAGGGGCACACCGTTCTCGTCTTTGTTCTTTTTGATTTCCACGCCGTCCGGGTTATTGGAACCCACTTCGTGAAGGGCAAAGATGTGCATGACCACCAAGCCCAGCAGCACCAGCGGCAAGGCCACCACATGCAGGGCAAAGAAGCGGTTGAGGGTAGCGCCGGAAATCAGGAAGTCACCGCGCACCCACTCCACCAGGCCTTCGCCAATCCCGGGAATAGCGCCAAACAGAGATACAATCACCTGGGCGCCCCAGTAGGACATCTGGCCCCAGGGCAATACGTAGCCCATAAAGGCTTCCGCCATCAGCACCAGGTAGATGGCCATGCCGAAAATCCACACCAGCTCGCGGGGCGCTTTGTAAGAGCCGTACAGCAAACCGCGGAACATATGCAAATACACCACCACAAAGAACATGGAGGCACCGGTGGAATGCATGTAGCGAATCAGCCAGCCCCAGTCCACATCACGCATGATGTATTCCACCGAAGCAAACGCGGCTTCAGCGCTGGGGGTGTACTGCATGGTGAGCCAGATACCGGTTACGATCTGGTTTACCAGCACCAGCAGTGACAGAACGCCAAAAAAGTACCAGAAGTTAAAATTCTTGGGCGCGTAGTACTGCGCCATGTGTTTGTTCCACTCCACTTGGAGCATGGGCATACGGGAGTCGAACCAGGCTCCCAACTGGGCCAGTTTATTCATTATGCGGCCTCCTGATCTTCGCCAACTACGAGTATGTCACCCTCAAACCGATGAGGCGGAACCTCCAGGTTAGTCGGTGCAGGAACTGCCTGAAACACCCGCCCGGCCAAATCGAACATGGAACCGTGGCAAGGGCAGAAAAAACCGCCCTGCCAATCCGCATTAAACGGCATGGGCCCAACCTGAGGCTGAAACTGCGGAGCACAACCCAAGTGAGTGCACAAACCGACAAGAACCAGATACTCCGGTTTGATGGCACGGTTAAAAGGGTCTACGTAAGCGGGTTGTTTGGACTTCTCAGAATTGGGGTCGCGAACCCGGTCTTTGGTTTTTTGCAGAGATTCCAGTACCGCTTCGGTACGGCGCACCACATACACCGGCTTGCCGCGCCACTCCACAGTCATCATCTGACCCGGTTCCAGCTTGCCAATATTAGCCTTGACCGGCGCACCGGCAGCTTTGGCCTTGGCACTGGGCGCCCAGGAGCCGACAAATGGCACTGCGGCAAAGATGCCACCGACTGCGCCTGTAGCACAGGCACCCCCAATCAAAAAACGACGTCTGTCGTGATTGACACCGTCATTACTCATGACGCTTCCCCTTAGTGTTATTACTCAATTTTGGTACCAGCGAGAGAGTTGGGGGCAGTGATGCAAGGCCACCCACAAATAGCGGGCCATAGTAAAGAAAAGCGCCATTTTTAGCAATATAGCCCTTGGAGTGATGGGGGCAATTTATTGAATTAATTGATGAAAAGCTGGTGAAAAATTGGACGTTGGACGTTGGACGTTGGACGTTGGACGTTGGACGTTGGACGTTGGACGTTGGACGTTGGACGTTGGACGTTGGACGTTGGACGTTGGACGTTGGACGTTGGACGTTGGACGGCGTGATGATGCCCCGCATCACTGCCGAGTCAAGGCTTTTCGTCAAACACCGAACGTCCAACGTCAAACACCCACAAAAAAGCCCAGGCAAAACCCGGGCTTTTCGATACTGCATTGCAGCGTGCAATTAACGCTTGGAGAACTGCGGACGCTTACGGGCTTTGTGCAGGCCGACTTTCTTACGCTCCACCTCACGGGCGTCGCGGGTCAGGAAGCCAGCGGCACGCAGTGGACCACGCAGGTTTTCGTCGTATTGCAGCAGAGCACGGGACAGACCGTGGCGAATCGCCCCTGCCTGACCGAAGCTGCCACCGCCCTTGACGGTAATTTTCAGGTCAAATTGATCCGCCATTTCCACTGTTTCCAGCGGTTGACGAACAATCATACGCGCCACTTCACGGCCAAAGTACTGGTCGATGGTGCGATTGTTAATGGTGATGTTGCCGCTACCTTTGCTGATGAATACACGCGCAGAGGAGGTTTTGCGACGACCGGTACCGTAAAATTGGTTGTCTGCCATAATCAATCGTCCGTTAGATATTCAGTTCTTGTGGCTGCTGAGCGGCGTGCGGATGCTCACTGCCAGCGTAAATCTTCAGTTTTTTGAACATCGCGCGACCCAGCGGCCCCTTGGGAAGCATGCCTTTTACGGCGCTCTGCAAGGTGCGTTCGGGGGCTTTATCAACCAGCTTTTCAAAGCTGATGGACTTCAAGCCACCGGGGTACCCGGTGTGGCTGTGGTAAATCTTGTCTTTCGCCTTGTTGCCGGTAACGCGGATCTTCTCTACGTTGGTGACAACAATGTAGTCGCCGGTATCCACGTGCGGAGTGTACTCCGGCTTGTGTTTACCGCGCAGACGACTGGCGATCTCGGCAGCAAGGCGACCGAGGGTCTTGTCTGTGGCGTCAACCAGATACCAGTCGCGCTGTACAGATTCGGGTTTGGCACTAAAAGTTTTCATTGTTTCCTGCCTGAATGTTTGGGTTTGAGTTCGGGGCTCGTCCCAAAAAAGAGCGCGAATACTACCGAAGTGAGAAGGGCATTTCAACTGGTTTTTTTCGCCCTTAACCAACAACAAATTGCGGTGGCGCTCAGGCACTGGTAAAGCCCTACAGGACACGCTGTACTTTCGTTTTCAGAATAAGCATCCATGTAAGCTCGGATGCGGCATCCATGCCACATACGGTCCTGCAAGGCTGTACCAGCACCGAGGCTTAACACAAAAGGATGGGGGCCACGCCCAAACTTGAGGGCCGGAGTGCGGTATTGCTTTCTGTGACCGCCGCCAGCATGGATGCTGGCGACGAGCCCCCATGGACGGGTTCACGGCGTGTCACAGAAAGCCATACTGCGCTTCGGCCCCAGCACCAAGTCCCAACTCAAGGCCTGTGCGCCCGCGCCAAGTATTCGTGAGATTGCATCTCCAACAAGCGGGAACGGGTGCGTTGGAACACAAAATCCAGGTTGCCACCGGCGTAGATCTCCTCCAGTGGCACCGCCGCCGACAGCACCAGTTTGACATTGCGGTCGTAAAATTCGTCCACCATATTAATGAAGCGCCGCGCCTGATCGTCGTTATCTCGCCCCATTTGCGGCACCTTGCCCACCAATACCGCATGGAACTCCCGGGCGATTTCAATGTAGTCATTCTGGCTGCGGGGGCCATCGCAAATGGCCAGAAAGTCGAACCACACTACGTCTTCACCAATAAACCGGGTAACAATTTCCCGGCCCTCCACCTCCAATGGCTGCCCCTCGCACACCTCGTCTGCCGCCGGCACCAAATCATCAAAAGCCGAACGCAAAGCGGTTTCCGCCCCCTCATCCAGTGGAGAGTAGTAAAGCTCTGCGCGAGTCAGGGCGCGCAAACGGTAATCCACGCCACCATCCACATTGACCACTTCCGTATGCTCGTTCAGCAATTGAATGGCGGGCAGAAAACGGGCGCGCTGCAAACCGTTTTCGTACAGGCCATCGGGAACAATATTGGAGGTGGCCACCAACGCCACGCCGCGCTTGAACAGCATTTCCAGTAGCGTGCCAAGAATCATGGCATCGGTAATATCGGAAACAAAGAACTCGTCAAAACACAACACCCGGGCTTTGGCGGCAATACCATCGGCGACTTTTTCCAGGGGGTTTTTCACACCCTCGAGCTGCTTCAGCTCCTGGTGCACCAGGCGCATAAAGCGATGGAAGTGAGAGCGCATTTTGGCGTCAAAAGGCAGGCTCTCGTAGAAATTATCCATCAAATAGGTTTTGCCGCGGCCAACACCACCCCAGAAGTACAAACCGCGCTGCACACGAATTTCACCGCGACCGCCAGAAAACCCGGCAAGCCAGCGAGACAAACGCCCCCGGCCCTGTTGTTCGCGCCACTCAGCCACCAGCCGTTCATAAAGATCCTGAAGTTTTTCCACCGCCTGCTGCTGGGCTGTATCGTGGCTAAACCCGCTGCGCTCAAGATCTTTCCGATAGCGCTCCATAGGGGTTGGATTCATTGACTACCTCAAGTGTTAAAAACAAAAAAACGTTGATTCAGTGTGGCGGTTACGAGACACTCTAGGTCTGTTGACCCGGGAGAAGACCCTTGAGCACCACCGTTGTTATCACCGCCCTGATATGCCTTGTGGCAGGCGCTGTTATTGGCATGCTGCTGTCACGCCTGACCAATCCAGAGCAACAAAAGGTGCGTGAACTGGAAAGCAAGCTGCAACAGGCAGAGAACAGCCTCAAGGACTACCAGCAGGAAGTGACCGAGCATTTTATCCAAACCTCCGGGCTTATCAACAACCTGACTCAAAGCTACAAAGCCGTGCATGAACATATGGCCAGTAGCGCCATGCACCTGGCCAACCCGGACATCAGCCGCCAACTGGTGAACGCCGGCACCGGCAAGCTAACTGATAACAGCAGCGAACCCTTGGCTGGCACGCCCCCTGAGCCCCCCAAAGACTATGCTCCCAAGGCGCCGGGTGGCGTACTCAGTGAAGAATATGGTTTAAAGGACGATTACGGTATCGAAGCCCGCCCCGGCCACCAGGTGGCCAATGACGAAAACGACAACGAAGACGACCCGACACTGAAAGCGGTCTGATCGCCACTGCCGCCACTCTATGACTTCCCGCATTCTGCAATTTATCGGCTGGCCGGTACTTATCGGAGTTGCCGCTGCCGCTGCTATTTTGCTGCTCAGCAATACGGAACAGTGGTTCGGCAAAAATGGCCAGAGCGCCTGGCAGGGCCCGGTATCCTACGCCGATGCGGTGCGCCGGGCGGCACCCTCGGTAGTCAATATTTACAGCCGCCGCCAGGTAATCCAGCGCGCCAGGCACCCGATTCTGGACGACCCCATACTCAGCCGCCTGGTCAACGCCAGAACCCCGCGCACCCGCGAAGCCATCGGCCTGGGTTCCGGCGTAATATTCAGCCGGGACGGGCACATCCTCACCAACCTGCACGTTGTATCTGGCGCCGATCAAATCAATATCCAGCTGCATGACGGCCGCACATCGGTGGCTGAAGTGGTGGGCAGCGACAAGGCCACCGACCTGGCGGTGCTCAAGGTCGACCTGGACGAGCTCACCCCCATTGAAACCGTAAACTCCATGGAGGCGGAAGTGGGCCAGGTGGTGCTGGCCATCGGCAACCCTCACGGCGTGGGCCAGACCGTCACCCAGGGCATTATCAGCGCCCTGGGGCAAAAGCAATTCAGCAGTGGCCGCCATCGTCAGTATCGGGAAAGCATCCAGACCGATGCCACCATCCACCCCGGCAACTCCGGCGGTGCCCTGGTGGACGCTTACGGGCGACTGCTGGGCATCAATAATGCCACCCTTAACCGCAACGGCAAAGCCGCCAGCAGCTACGGCATCAGCTTTGCAATACCATCCAATGACGCCCTGAAAGTGCTAAAAGACATCCGCGAATACGGCTACGTTCGACGGGGGTATATCGGTGATGTGTCTGTGGAATCGCTGAACGAGCGGCAAATGGGGCTGCTCGGTTTTGAATACCAGTCCGGATTGATGGTAACCGCCATCGGTAACGGCGGGCCCGCCAGCAGTGCGGGGTTATTGAGCGGGGACATTATAATTGGCATCAATGGCCAGCGGCGCACCGACCAGGGCTACATTTACCAACTGATGTTTGACCTGGCCCCAGGGGAAACCCTGGCTTTTGACATCGTACGCGGCGGCAAGGAGCTAACCCTGAACATAGTGGCCACCACAGAGCCCTCGATACCGCAGGATTAATCCTAGGGGGCGTTCTCAATTAGTGAGTTATTGCTGTTGTGCCTGAAATGGCGCCAGACAAGGCATGAGGAGAGTGGTTTGGTCATTCCAAATGAACGACGAATAACACAGTATGGCGCCATTTCAGGCGCAACCCGAAGGGCTGGGCCCATTTTGGCCCTCAGCGGTGTTACCGTTCGCTCATGTAGAGCGACTACACAGCACTCACGGCGCCTTGCTGAGAGCCAAAATGGGCTCCAGCAGCAACAGCTCACTAATTGAGAACGCCCCCTAGGTATAGACGACCTCTACATCGTAGTCATCATCATCCCAATCATCGTCATCATCTTCCGGGCCGGAACCACGGCGGCGCGCATCGCGCAATTCTTCAATACGCTCACGAGCTTCCTGCTGCATCTGCTCACGGCGCTGAGACTCCTGTTGAGCCAGCTCCGGGTTGGCTTCTTCCGCCTGCCAACACTCTTGCAGATAATCCATAATGTCTGTACACAGGTCGCCGGTGCCCTGTTTGGAGATGGCGGCAATAGAAAACACCGGCCCCTGCCAATCCAGCGCGGCAATCAACTCCCTGCAACGCTGTTCGCGATCCGCCTCCGGCAACAAATCCACCTTATTGAGCACCAACCAGCGATCCCGCTGCGCCAGCGTCGGGCTGAAATTCTCCAGCTCCCGGTCGATAGTGGCGACATTCTCCTCTGGAGTCGTGCCGTCGTAGGGCATCATATCCACCACATGCAGCAGTAAGCGGGTGCGGGTGAGGTGCTTTAAAAAGCGAATACCCAAACCTGCGCCTTCGGAGGCACCACCAATCAAACCGGGTACATCCGCCACCACAAAACTGCGGTGGCCATCCATACCCACGACTCCCAAATTGGGTACCAAGGTGGTAAAAGGGTAATTGGCCACCTTCGGCCGCGCCGCCGATACCGCACGAATAAAGCTGGATTTACCGGCATTGGGCAAGCCCAAAAGACCCACATCGGCCAGCACCTTCAACTCCAGCTTGAGGTTGCGCACCTCCCCCTCTTTACCTGGAGTGGTTTGTCGCGGCGCGCGGTTGGTGCTGGATTTAAAACGGGCATTGCCGATGCCATGCCAGCCTCCCTGAGCCACCATCAAACGCTGGTTGGGCTCCGTGAGGTCGCCGAGGGTTTCCTCGGTATCCACATCAATGGCCGTGGTACCCACTGGCACTTTTAATATCAGGTCATCCCCTTTTCGGCCAGTGCAATTGCCACCACTACCCTGCTTGCCGCTCTCGGCGTTGTAGCTGCGGGTATAGCGGTAATCCACCAAGGTATTGAGATTTTCGTCCGCTTGCAGATAGATGGAACCGCCATCGCCACCATCGCCACCATCCGGGCCACCGCGGGGGATAAATTTTTCCCGGCGAAAGCTCATGCAGCCATTGCCGCCCTTGCCCGCCTGAACCCGAATGGGTGCTTCATCGACAAATTTCATGTTGCTTTAACCAACTTTTTTCAAAACGAGGTAATACTCGGTGGTCGCACGTCTGACGTCGGATGTCGCACGCTAAAACCAGGCACCCTGTCTGTCATCCTGAGCGTAGCGAAGGATCTCGCAGCTCGGATCAGAGAGAGATTCTTCGCTACGCTCAGAATGACAAGCGTAGAGGCCTTAACGTGCAACGTGCGACTAATAATAATCCACTGACACAAAAAAAGCCCCGCGAGGGGGCCTTTTTAAGCAGAGGTAACAGCCACAATCAGGCAGTCACAATCTCTACGTATTTGCGGTTCTTGTCGCCACGGGTGGTGAACTGCACCTTGCCTTCCGCTTTGGCGAACAAAGTGTGGTCGCGCCCCATGCCAACATTGTCACCGGCGTGGAACCTGGTGCCGCGCTGACGCACGATAATGCTGCCCGCAGAAATGGTTTCACCGCCGAAGCGCTTGACGCCAAGGCGTTTGCTTTCTGAATCCCGTCCGTTCCGGGTACTACCACCAGCTTTTTTGTGAGCCATGATCCAGTCTCCTAAATTCTGTCTTAACCAGCGCTGATGCCGGTGATTTTCACTTCGGTGAACCACTGACGGTGGCCCATTTGCTTGCGGTGGTGCTTGCGACGCTTGAACTTGATAATGCTCACTTTCTCGCCACGACCGTGAGCCAGAATTTCCGCGCTCACTTTGGCACCGTCCACCACAGGGGCGCCGATGTTGATGTTTTCGCCATCGGCAACCATCAGCACTTCGTCGAAGTCGATGGAATCACCAGTGGCCACTTCCAGTTTTTCCAGGCGCAGGATTTCCCCTTCCTGGACGCGATGCTGTTTGCCACCGCTTGCGATAACTGCGTACATAAATTGCTCCAAACTTGCTGCATTTGGGCCAACTTAATACACGCTCTTGTCTCGTACCCTATATAACGTACCCTATTATAAAGAGTCGAATAAGCAAGAAAGTCGTCTTAAAAGCCGAGCCCCAGATTCGAGGGCGGCAATTGTACGGAAATCACCCATGGGTCGCAAGGCCAAATTTGCGCTTATTTTACCTGCCTTTCCGGGAATTTTTGCGCCCTTGACACCTCAAAGGCCGACACCTAGGATTCCAGCCCCACTCACCCCTATATTAAGGAAGCCACTGGCTTATGCTGCCCTTCCACCGCGCTGTAGAAAGCGACTTTCTGGCGGTCAACGACCTGATTATCAACCAACTGCACTCGGATGTGGGCCTGGTGGAAAACATCGGCCAGTACATTGTGGACGCTGGCGGCAAGCGCCTGCGCCCGCTGTTGGTGCTACTGGCTGCCAACGCCTGCGGCTATGAGGGCAAGCGCCATATTGAGCTGGCGGCGATTATTGAGTTTATCCACACCGCTACTTTGCTGCACGACGATGTGGTGGACACTTCCGACATGCGCCGCGGCCGCGCCACCGCCAACGCCCGCTGGGGCAATGCCCCCAGTGTACTGGTGGGTGATTTCCTGTACTCCCGGGCCTTTCAAATGCTGGTGGCCATTGGCGATATGGAGATCATGTCCATCCTCGCGGACACCACCAATATTATTTCCGAAGGGGAAGTGCAGCAGTTGATCAATGCGGGCAACCCGGATATCAGTGAGGCGGATTATTTTCAGGTGATCCGCAAAAAAACCGCGCAATTGTTTGAAGCCGCTGCCCAGGTAGGCGCGGTACTGGCCACTGAACAGCCGCAACAACGGCAAGCCATGCAGCGCTACGGCCGCCACCTGGGTCTGGCCTTTCAACTGGTGGACGATGGGTTGGACTACCAAGGCAATGCGGAAGAACTGGGCAAGAACGTTGGTGATGACCTGGCGGAAGGCAAGCCCACCCTGCCACTGCTGGCCGCCATGCGCCTGGGCACCGACCAGCAAGCCGCCACCATTCGCGAAGCCATTAAAGAGGCGCAGATAGACAAACTGGAGCAAGTGGTGGCTATCGTCAAACAGACTGGCGCACTGGATTACACCATGGAGCAGGCACAG
This sequence comes from Porticoccus sp. GXU_MW_L64, assembly GCF_052983295.1. NCBI lineage: Bacteria > Pseudomonadati > Pseudomonadota > Gammaproteobacteria > Cellvibrionales > Porticoccaceae > Porticoccus > Porticoccus sp. GXU_MW_L64. The sequence continues at coordinate 122,258 of NZ_JBRKJK010000011.1, forward strand.
CAGCAGGTGGACGCGGCCAAACAGCAGTTGTCACAACTGCCAGATTCCCCCTTAATCAAAACATTGGAAGAACTGGCGAATTTTTCTATCACTAGAACGTATTGATCGTTGCGAGCCGTCATTCTGAGCGCAGCGAAGAACCTCTTACCGTGACGTAACACAGAGATCCTTCGCTGCGCTCAGGATGACAGGTTCGCTCGGGCTGCTCGTAGCCAGTAGCTCGCAGCTATCCTCTGATCACCGCCAACAATTCCGCCGTTTTCTCCCGCATCAATTCCTGATCACCGCGACTCTCAACATTCAGTCTCACCACCGGCTCGGTATTTGACAGGCGCACGTTAAAACGCCATTCCCCCATATCCAGGCTCAGGCCATCGGTGCGGTCTTCGGCTTTGGCACCGGGGCCATAGCGCTCGCCAAGCTCGGCCAGTACCGCCTCGGTATTTTGGATTCGGCTGTTGATTTCACCACTGACCGGGTAGGCTTTTTGGCATTCCGCCACCAGCTGCGACAGGGGCTTACCACACTGGCTGACAATTTCTGCCACCAACAACCAGGGAATCATACCGCTGTCGCAATAGGCAAAATCGCGAAAATAGTGGTGAGCACTCATCTCACCACCGTAAATGGCATCGTTATCGCGCATGCACTGTTTGATAAACGCGTGGCCGGTTTTGGTAAGCACCGGGGTACCGCCCAGGCGTTTGACCACATCGATGGTGTTCCAGGTAAGGCGGGGGTCGTGAACAATGGCGTTGCTGACGTGCCTGTTCAGACTTTCCTTCTTAAGAAAATGCTCAGCCAACAAACCAACCAGATAGTAGCCCTCGACAAAATCGCCGTTTTCATCAAAAAAGAAGCAGCGGTCGAAGTCGCCATCCCAGGCGATACCCATATCGGCTTTTTCCCTGCGCACCACTTCGGCGGTGGCGGCGCGGTTTTCTTCCAGCAGTGGATTGGGCACACCATTGGGAAAGTGGCCGTCTGGCCGGTGGTGCACCTTGATAAATTCAAACGGCAGATGCGACTCCAGCAAATCCACCACGGTGCCAGCGCCTCCGTTACCGGCATTCACCACCAGTTTTAGCCGTTTCAACTGGCTGTGATCCACATAGCCCAACAGATGCTGGATATAGGCAGTTTTGTCGTGATCCTGTTGCAAAGTGCCCACTGTATCAACTGCGGCAAAATCGTTTTGCTCGGCCAGCGCTTTGATTTCAAGCAGGCCATTGTCGCCAGAGATGGGCTTGGACTGCTCGCGCACAAACTTCATGCCGTTGTAGTCCATGGGGTTGTGGCTGGCGGTAACCACGATGCCCCCATCGTAGCCGCCGTGGGTGGTAGCAAAGTAAATTTCCTCGGTACCGCACTGGCCGATATGGGTGACATTGACCCCGCCTTCCCGCAAACCCCGAACCAGGGCGTCACACAATTCCGGACTGGTCAGGCGAATATCGTGGCCCACCACCATGCGCTTTTCACTCAAAGCACTGGCACCCAGAAACTGGGCGGTGGCACGGCCGATGCGCCAGGCGACATCCACATTCAGCTCATCGGGCACCCGTCCACGCACGTCATAGGCTTTAAAACAGCTCAAGGTTTGAGATTCATCAGCCTCAGGCATGGGTCACCTGATCGTTATTTTTGCAGTAAAAATTTTCGTAAACATAGTTGGTGGCTTGCACGTAGCCATCCACACTACCGCAATCGAAACGCTTGCCCTTGAATTTGTAGGCCAGCACATCGCCGCGACGGGCCTGCTCCAGCAGGGCATCGGTGATCTGAATTTCGCCCCCTTTGCCCGGCTTGGTATAGCGCAAAATATTGAAAATATCCGGCGTCAGCACGTAGCGGCCAATAATGGCCATATTACTGGGCGCGTCTTCTTTGGCGGGTTTTTCAACCATGTCGTTGACCTGGTAAAGCCCCGGCTCAATTTCCTCGCCAGCGATAACACCAAATTTGGACACATCGTCATCGGGCACTTCCTCAATAGCCACCACACTTTTGCCGGTGCGACGATAAATTTCCACCAGCTGCGCCATCACCCCTTTGCCGCCTTCGCCGATACAGAAGTCATCCGCCAGAATTACCCCACAGGGCTCGTAACCAATCAGCCGCTCGCCGGTAAGAATGGCGTGACCAAGGCCTTTCATCTCCCGTTGGCGGGTAAATGAGAAGCTGCCGTTTTCAATCACATGGCGAATGCTGTGCAGGTACTCTTCTTTGGAGGTGCCGGAAATCTGATGCTCCAGCTCGTAATTGGTGTCGAAATGATCTTCGATAGCACGCTTGCCACGACCGGTAACAAAGCCAATTTCGTGCAGCCCGGCGTCCATGGCTTCTTCCACACCGTACTGCACCAATGGGCGGTTGACGATGGGCAACATCTCTTTGGGCATGGATTTGGTGGCGGGTAGGAAGCGGGTTCCGTAGCCCGCCACCGGGAAAAGGCATTTTCTTATCATGGTTATTCCTTGTTATTCACAACGACGAAAGGTTTACGGCAGGGATTATGCCCCCTTAAGGTCAATTTTGAACAGGCCGCAGAACTACCCTATTACGCATATGGTCGGTTAACAAGCGCAGGCCCATCAAGTACAATGCCAGGCACTTTTCAGCCAACCTTTTCAGGCACCGAGGTACTTTATGAAGCGCGCCGTCATCACTGGCATGGGGATTGTTTCCCCACTCGGCAACGATCTCGAATCCGTCACCCAGGCTTTGAAAGAAGGCAAGTCGGGGATTCACTACAAGGAAGAATACAAAGAGCTGGGGCTGCGCAGCCATGTGGCCGGGCGCATTGACATCGACCTCAGCGAGCACATCGACCGCAAAACCATGCGCTTTATGGGCAAGCCCGCCGGTTACGGCTATGTGGCCATGAAGCAGGCCATCGACAATTCCGGCCTCAGTGAAGACCAGGTATCCAACCCCCGCACCGGCATTATCATGGCATCCGGCGGGTTTTCCGGCGACAAATTTATCGAAGCGGTAGACACCATGCGCGCCAAAGGCGTCAAGCGCATGGGGCCGTACCGGGTGACCCAGATTATGGGCAACACCGTGTCCGCTTGCCTGGCAACGCCGTTTAAAATCAAAGGGGTGAACTATTCCATCACCTCCGCCTGCGCCACCAGCGCCCACTGTATCGGCGCGGCGGTGGAACAGATTCAGCTGGGCAAACAAGACGTGATTTTTGCCGGTGGCGGTGAAGAAGAACACTGGTCCATGGGCGCCATGTTCGACGCCATGGGTGCGCTGACCACCAAATACAACGACAACCCGCAAAAAGCCTCCCGCGCCTACGATGCAGACCGCGACGGTTTTACCATTTCCTGCGGCGGCGGCTGCGTGGTGGTGGAAGAACTGGAACACGCCCTGGCGCGCGGCGCCAACATCATCGCCGAAGTGGTCGGCTACGGTGCCACCTCAGATGGCTACGACATGGTGGCTCCCTCTGGTGAAGGCGCAGTGCGCTGCATGCAGCAAGCACTGGAAACCGTAGAGGGCGACGTGGACTACATCAACACCCACGGCACCAGCACCCCGGTGGGCGACACTCAAGAGCTGCAAGCCATCAGCGACACCTTTGGCGACAAGGTGCCGAAAATCAGCTCCACCAAATCCCTCACTGGTCACGCCCTGGGCGCCGCTGGCGTTCACGAAGCCATTTACTCAATGCTGATGCTGCAAAACGACTTTATCTGCGCCTCTGCCAATATCGAAAACCTGGACGAACGAGCCGCCCATCTGCCGGTGGTGACCGAGCGTATCGACAATGCGGGGATTAATACCGTGATGTCCAACAGCTTTGGGTTTGGCGGTACCAATGCGGCGTTGGTGATGCAGCGGTATAAAGCGTAGCTGCGGGATACGAGCATCCGGCGACGAACAGCCCCCAACAACCAGTCATCCTGAGCGCAGCGAAGGACCTCAATACCAGTAGCAACTTGTGAGATTCTTCGCTGCGCTCAGAATGACATCGTGACTTTTCACCTAATGTCGAGCATCAAACCAAACCCCTCACTCCGCATTCAACACATTCACCGGCGAATACTGGTCCGTCAGCACTTTGGCTGATCGCTTCCATCCGGGAGTTCGGTCGAGGCCGTTGAGCAATTTGCGCCCTTGCACGCCAAGTTCAAGCAGCTGCGGTGACAACGCCCGCATATTGCGGTGCATTTCAGTGCGCCCTGGCAATTTGTGTTTGGATACCAAAATCATGCGGTTGCCGCTGTCCCGCTGAGACACCGTGTAAAATTTGCCAAACGCTTTGTGATAAGTGGCGGATTCGTGATTCACCAGTTCGCTGCGGCTGAAGGTGTTGGCTACCAGTACCGCATCCGGCGTCATAATTTTTTTTACTTCCTGAAAAAATTCCAGGGTCATCAAATGGCCGGGAATATAGTCGCCGTTAAAGGCGTCGAGAATAATGTAGTCGTAGCGTTCTTTTTTGAGCCCGGCCCGTTTAACAAATACCCGGGCGTCCTGGGTCACTACCCGGTTGTTGCCGCCTTCCTGAAAATAAAAGTAACGCTTTGCCACCGCCACCACTGCCGGGTCGATTTCCACCGAGGTGATCTCCGCCTGCGGGTACAGGGAGCCCAGGGCTCTCGGCAAAACACCGCCCCCCAAGCCAATTACCAGAATTTTTTTCGGTTGTGGTTTTAGCAGCAGGCCCGACATGGCCATGTGAGTGTAGTTGAGCGCCAGCAAGTCGGGGCGCTGTACAAAAACACAGGATTGGCTACTGTCCCTCTGGTTGCGTGTGCGAAACTTCAGGCAGCGTCTGCCATCATCTTCTTCCACGTACAAATCCCGGTAGAGGGATTTTTCCCGGTGAATGGTTTCTGCTTGTGCACTTGCCGCACATATCAGCAAAATAGCTGCCAGTAATACAGGCATCAGGCTTCAACCTCTTGCGAACCAGAATCCGGCATCAGCAACGCCACAACACCAAGCGCCACCAACAACCCGGTGCAGCAATAAATTATCTGGTCAATCTCAAACCACACCACCAGATAAAAGGAGGTCATAATGGTGCCCGCAGCGCTGCCCAGGGTAGAGACAAAATACAAAAATCCCGCCGCCTTGCCGCTGCTCTCGCGGCTTTGTACCAGCAGGCGCACACCGTAGGGTGCGGCCACCCCCATAATGATGGAAGGCACAAAAAACAGCAGCATGGATGCCAACAGCGCCCCACCACGGGGGTCTTCAATGCGCACAAACACCCAATCCATAGCCCACTGATCAGAAGCGACAATGTGCAACAGCGACAGGCCCGCCACCAGAAACAGCAGGCCAAACTTGCGAAAACTGGGCGCGCGCATGGACCACTGGCCGCCAATCAGGTATCCCAGTGACAAAGCCAGCATATACACCGTGATAATGCTGCCCCAGACAAAAATGCTGGAACCGAAATTGGGCGCCAATATGCGCCCGCCCAGCAGCTCGCTGGACATAATGGCAAAGCCCATGGTGAAGGACATCAGCAGTAACAGTGCAGTGCGCAAGTTTTTACCCTCAAATTCATCCCGTCATTGCGAACAAGGCGAAGCGCCCTTCAGCCATGCACTCCGAAATCAGGAGGTTGCCACGTCGCCTGCGGCTCCTCGCAATGACGGCAAAAGCGCCATAAAAAAGGCTCCGTGTGGAGCCTTTGGAAATCAATTCCGTTGCCACTCAGAACGGAATGTCATCATCGAAATTATCAAAATCATTGCCGCTTTGCTGCGGGGGCTGCTGGCTTTGTTGTTGGTTTTGCTGCTGGCCCTGACCCTGATTCTGGTTTTGCGCCGGGCGTTGAGGAGCGGACTGCTGAGGTGCATAACCTCCTTGATCCATTCCCTGCCCGCCGCGACTATCCAGCATTTGCATATCACTGGCGACAATTTCGGTGGTGTAACGATCCTGGCCGTCCTGCCCCTGCCACTTGCGGGTACGCAGGGAACCTTCGATGTACACCTTGCTGCCTTTTTTCAGATATTCACCGGCGATCTCGCCAAGGCGGTTAAAAAACACCACTCGGTGCCATTCTGTGCGCTCCTGAGGCTGACCGGTTTGCTTGTCTTTCCAGGTTTCCGAAGTCGCCACGCTGACATTGGTTACCGCGCCACCGGAAGGCATATAGCGAGTTTCCGGGTCCTGGCCGAGGTTGCCAACCAAAATCACTTTGTTGATGCCGCGAGCCATACAATTTTCTCCTGTTGTTCTTGAAGTAGGAGAGCATTCCCATCGCTCCCCACCCATTGTGCAAGCCGACTATGGTACCGGGAAAAGGCTTATTCGGAAAGGTAGGGTTGCAACAGCTCCCAATCCACTTCTTTTCGATCCACTTTGGCGTAAGCGGTTTTTTCATCGGCCACCAGTACCACATCCTCCACGCCGGGCAACGCTTCCAACTCACCGGCATAGCCATCGCGATCACTGTACTTGAACACCACCCCCGACAGGGCGCGGGGCGCTTCCATGGGAAACACCAACAACAGCCACAACAGCGTCACTAACGCCAACACCGCAAACAGCCCCGCCACCCCATACAAAGGCAGTAACCAGCCGCCCAGCACACCGCCCACAAAAGCGCCCAGGAACTGACTGGTGGAATACACCCCCATGGCCGTGCCACGAGCCCCCGCCGGAGCGGTTTTGCTCACCAGTGACGGCAAGCTGGCCTCCAACAGATTGAAGGCCACAAAAAACAGGAACAACAAACCCAGCGCCACAACAGCTCCACCCTCAAAACCCAGGGAAAAACCACCCAGACTCAGTGCGGCCAGGGCAATAGCCGCCAGAAATACCGGCTTCATGTGGCCACCGCGTTCAGCGGCGATGATGGCGGGGATCATGGCAAAAAACGACCCTCCCAGCAGCAGCAGATAAACCCACCAGTGGCTCTCCAGGGGTATTTGCAGGCTGTCGGTGAGCACCGTCGGAATCGCTACAAATCCGGCCATTAGCAACAGGTGCAGAGTAAATATTCCCAGGTCGAGGCGCAGCAGCCTCACGTCTTTCAACACTCCGGCAATCATCGCCGGTACCGCCTGTGTTTCCCTATTAACAACAGGCCGGTTGACGGCTCCCACCTGCGGCGCGGGCAAACGCCACTGGGCCCATAGCACGCCGACAACCCCCAACACCGCCGTCACCCAAAACACCGCCGCCAGGCCACCGAACTGAGTGCTGATCCAGGGCCCCAGAATCAGCGCCAGAAGGAAGGAAAAACCAATGCTGCCACCGATGCTCGCCATGGCCTTGGTGCGGTTTTGCTCTCGGGTTACATCCGCTACCAGAGCCATCAGTGTGCTGGCAATGGCACCGGCACCCTGCAGGGCACGGCCGGCAATCAGGCCATAAATACTGTCAGCCTGGGCCGCCAATACGCTGCCGCCAACAAATAAAAGCAAGCCAGCAACAATAATCGGTTTGCGACCCAAACGGTCGGAAGCCAACCCCAAAGGAATTTGCAGTAACGCCTGGGTGAGCCCGTAAACCCCCAAGGCAAACCCCAACAGCAGTGGCGTAGCCGCCCGATAGTCCTGCACATACAGGGCCAACACGGGCAGCACCATAAACAGGCCGAGCATACGCAGCCCGTAGAGGCTGGCAATGGAGGCCACTGCCTGACGCTCGGCAGGAGAAAATTGATCGTTATTGTGCAAAACAGGCTCGCTACTGGTGAAACCGCGCAAAGCGGGGAAGTTTATCAGAGTGGCACAACAGCGTCTGTCTTCTGTATTCTGTCCCCTGTTTTCTGTCCCTTGACGTCTGAATATGCTCAACTACCGCATTGTCGCCCTGCTGATTCTTCTGACCAGCGTGATTTCACCGCTGGCATTCCAGTGGTTCACCCACCCGGATGGCAGCTGGCTGCGCCCTTACCTGGCTTGGTTGTTATTGATCGTATCTTCTGCACTGGTGTACCGGCGTCGCCGTCGCAGGGGCCAGGTATGAGGGTTCAAGTATGAGAGGCCAGATATGAGAGCGCATAGCTGATGGCGGATAACTCATGCTAACCGCCGCACTCAGCCTGTTACTGTTTGCCGCCCTGCTGTTTGGTGCTGCAATGGTTGGCCGCCGCCGTCAGTTTGGCAGCACCACCCAGGCACTGGTCACCCTGGGCAGCCTGGGAGCACTGAGTTATTTTGGCCTGCCCGAGCTGGCTGGCCGCTACGGGCTGGAAGCCCTGTTTGGGCTGATGGCATTCACTCTGGTTTTTCTACTCGGCCCACTGGTGATGCGCCCGGTGCACTGGGCCGCACAAACCCGGCGACTGCCCACTCTGGCAGACCTGTTCAGCTATCGCTATCGCAGCCTCTACATTGGGCCCCTGGTCACCATCGCCCTGACATTAAGCTGCCTGCCACTGCTGGCGGGGCAGTTGCAGCTGGCGGGAGATGCACTGGAGTTGGTTTCCAGCAATCGGCTGAGCGCCACCAGTGGCAAATTGTTTTTTGCCCTGCTGCTGCTGTTACTGCTGTTTTTCTTTGGCCAGCGCCGGGTACACAGCGATCGCCTGATGACCACCCTGGCGCTGGGCTCGGTGGTCACCCTGGCAGCGACTCTTGCCGTTACCCTGTGGGCCTGCTGGCACCACTTTGGCAGCCTGCAGGCCATGCAGCAGTGGGCAGCCGCCCAGGGGCTGAGCCGCAGCATTCACCGCTCTGGTAACAGTTATTCGCTGATCAGCCTGTTTTTGCTGGCCAGCTTGACCCTGCCCCACCTGTATCATCAGCAATCCTGGCTGCCCTCCAGCAAAAGCCGGGAACTCACCGGCTGGCTGTTCCCACTGTTGCTGCTGATCGCCACGCTCACCATGGTACCGTTGCTGTGGGTCGGCCTGGCAGCACAAGTGCCGGTTGCCCTGCAGCTGTTTTTACCGGCCCTGGCCCAGAGCAGCCAGTCAATGCCCCTGCTGATTTTGGCAACCGTGGGCGGCCTGTTCGCCTGCAGCACGGTAACCGTCGTCACCACCAAAGCGCTGGGGGCCATGGCCAGCAGCTATTTATTTCCTGACCGAATCGACAGCAGCCAGGACAACCTCTACCAAAAGCTGGTTAGAAAGCGCCGCCTGTTGGCCGCCTGCTGGATTGGCCTCGGCCTGATCACCAGTCAGTTTGCCAACACGCACAGCATCAGTACCCTTACCATTATTTCCCTGGTGGGCGTAGCACAACTGGCACCGGGATTACTGTCGGCACTGTATGTGCCGATTCTCAATCGCCGGGGGGTGATTGCCGGCCTGGTAGTGGGCATAAGCCTGTGGATGCTGGGGTTGCTGCTGCCACTGTTCACCGGCAGCTGGCAATGGCCGCTGGGCAATGGCAGCTGGCAGTTCGGTTATGCCAGCTGGGGCAACTGGCTACTGATTTCCCTGGCGGCCAACTTCACCATCAGCCTGCTGGTCACAAGGCGTACCCGCCCGGATACAGCCGAATCCTTTTACGCCCGCGCCAGTATGATCGAAAAAGTATCGGCGCCACAACGCATCGCCCCGCAGCACTGCCATCTGGACACCGTGCGCCAGCGACTCAGTGAACAATTGGGCTCCACCGCCGCGTTGCAAGAACTGCAACGCCTGGGGGTTTACAAACAGTTCGCCGAGGACGACAGCATTTTGCGGCCATTTGAGTGGCGTCAGCTGCGCAGTGAACTGAACGCCAACCTGTACCCCATGGTCGGCGTGATGCGGGGCGACGAGATGATTAACCAGGTGTTGCCACTGGTGGACAATGACGATTTCAATATGGGTGATTTGCGCACCCTGGAATCATTGCTGGCAGAAAGGCAACAACCGCTTTACGGCCTGGCAGCGGAGCTGAACAAGCTGCGCATTCACCACCAGAACATGCTCCACGAGCTGCCCCTGGGCGCCTGTTCCCTGGACCGGGACAACGAAGTGGTACTGTGGAACAAAGCCCTGGAAAAAATCACCGGTATTCCCTCAGCAACCGCTACCGGCAGCCACCTCAGCGCCCTGCCGCAACCCTGGCAGGAGGTATTACAGCGTGCCGTCAGCAGCAACAGCACCCACAAATTTGCCATTGAGGTGGAGGATGGCAGCCGCAAAGTGCGCTTTAACCTGCACAAAACCCTGCTGAGCAACCCCCTTCAAAACAATCACGACACCCAATTTGCCGAGCAGGTGATATTGCTGGAAGACATCAGCGATGTGATCCAGCTCACCCAGGAAATCGCCCACACCGAGCGCCTGGCATCCGTGGGTCGGCTGGCCGCCGGGGTAGCTCACGAAATCGGCAACCCCGTTACCGGCATCGCCTGCCTTGCACAAGACATCATCAGCGACGCCAACCACGACGACCAGCGCCAGTCTGCGGAGACCATACTCACACAGGTGGAGCGCATCTCGAAGATTGTGCGCTCACTGGTGGAATTTTCCCGCTCTGGCCACGAAAGCGACATCGAATTGATCGAAGTGGAGCTGGCGCACCCACTGCAGCAAGCCATTGAGCTGCTGGCACTGAACAAGGAGCACTCTCTGGCTCCGGTGGAATTGAGTATTGAAGAACCCCTGCAAGTCAGGGGTGACCCCCATCAGTTGACGCAGATATTCCTCAATCTGCTCACCAATGCCCGGGACGCCAACGCCGACAGCACAGCATCGAGCACCGCCATAGCAGTCACCGTAAAACGCTACCGCCAATGGGCCCAGGTAGACATCACCGATAGTGGCTGCGGTATTGAGCAGGACAAAATCGACAAAGTGCTGGAACCATTTTTCACCACCAAACCGGTTGGCGAAGGCACCGGCCTGGGGCTGTCACTGGTGTACAGCATGTTGCGTAGCTACGGCGGCGAACTCAGCCTGCACAGCCCGGTGGCCAATGGCCGTGGCACCCGCGCTACCGTCACGCTGCCGCTGAGCAAAAGCTCAAGACAAACTGACAACCACCGTTGATACAGTCACAAGCGTCAGTTGCAATTACTCCCGCAGCGGGTTAAAAATAGCGCAACTTTTCAAAGGCTCTCTATGTCATCCATGCCTGCCAAGTCATCCATACTGGTTGTCGAAGACGAAGACATTATCCGCACATCCCTGTGCAAGCTGCTTAGTCGCGAGGGCTATGCGGTGAGTGATGCCCGTCATGTGGACGACGCCTTGAAGCAATACCGCCTCAACGACTTTTCCATGATCATCAGCGACCTGCGCCTGCCCGGTGTCAAGGGCACTGAGTTGATTCAACTGGCGGGAAACGTTCCGGTGCTGATTATGACCAGCTACGCCAGCCTGCGCTCAGCGGTGGATACCATGCGTATGGGGGCGGTGGACTACATCGCCAAACCCTACGACCACAGCGAAATGATAACTGCGGTGAAACGCATTCTCGACAAACGCGACAAGCCCGCCGCCAATGACAGCGACTCACCAGCTGTGGAGTGCAAGACCGCAGCACCACAGGACGAATTGTCCCTGGAAGATTACTTTACCCGCTTCGTGATGGAGCATCAGCACAGCATGAGCGAAACCGAGCTGGCGAAAAAACTGGGAATCAGCCGCAAATGTCTGTGGCAACGGCGGCAAAAGCTGGGCATTCCCAGAGGGGGTTAAAAACGCTAAAGAAAGCAGCTTTTTTGCCGCCAACAGGTAACAATTTGTGACACAAAGGTAACAACTTCGTCATATTTCCAACGTGGCGGAAACGACAAAAAAGCTAACTTATTGATTTAAAAGAACATAAAAAGTTGGCACAGAATCTGCTATTTATCTGGCGCAACTGATAGTACCAACATAATAACAACAATAAACATAATAATAATGGCATTGGATGGATTGCTAACTATGTGGGGTAGGCCCCAATTACTCTGAAGCGGTTACACGCTTGTCGAGGGGAGTTCCGAAAGGGACTCCCTTTTTTACGCCTTAAAAACGAGGTTACAGGTGACAGACTACAGTACGGGCTGCGCCCTACAGGAGACCACCTGTACCCTGTAAGCAGGCACAGCCTGCGCACTGTCCCCTTTGTTTTGTGTTAAAGTGCCTCGCTTTACGCAACCCCACCCAAAAAAGCTCCGGTATGCTCAACTGGCTCAAAAACAAACTTCCAAAGTCGGGCAGCGCCCGGGATAACGCTCCCCACACACTTACCGCCAAACAGCACCCCATCTCCCCACGGGATATCAGCAAAGCTGCCAGAGACGTGGTGGACACCCTCAGTGATGCCGGATACCAGGCCTACCTGGTGGGCGGCTGTGTGCGCGACCTGCTGCTGAAGACTCACCCGAAAGACTTTGATGTCGCCACCGACGCCACCCCGGAAGAAGTCAAAAACCTGTTCCGCCGCTCCCGTATCGTGGGTCGCCGCTTCCAGATTGTGCATGTGCGTTTTGGCCGCGAAGTGATCGAAGTCACCACCTTCCGCGCCCACCACCAAGGCAACGGCAAGCAGGCGCAACAGTCGAAGCAGGGCATGCTGCTGCGCGACAACGTATTCGGCGATATCGACCAGGACGCCGCCCGCCGCGACTTTACCGTCAACGCCTTCTACTACCAGCCGGGCAACAACACCATCTACGACTACGCCAACGGCCTCAGGGATTTGCAAAAGCGTACTTTGCGAATGATCGGCGACCCGGAACAGCGCTACCGGGAAGACCCGGTACGCATGCTGCGCGCAGCCCGTTTCGCCGCCAAACTGGGTTTTGAAATTGAACCCAAAACCGCTCAGCCAATTCGCAAACTGGCAAAACTGCTGCGCGACATCGCCCCCGCCCGGCTGTTCGACGAAGTCATCAAACTGTTGATGTCTGGCAATGGTCTGGCCACCTTTCGACTGCTGCGTGAACAACAGCTGTTTGCCGAACTGTTCCCCGCCACTGACGAACTGCTGAAAGACGGCAATACTTTGGAATTTATCGAACAAGCACTGACCAACACCGATCAACGCATTCGCGGAGGCAAACGGGTAACACCGGCATTCCTTTACGCCGCTATCCTGTGGCCGGTGGTGGTCAAGCACAGCCAGCGCTTCCTCGCCAGCGGCGAATCCCCCACCTACGCCTGGCAGCATGGTGGCAACCTGGCCATTGAACAACAGATACCCCGCATCGCCATTCCACGCCGTTTTACCACCCCCATGCGGGAAATCTGGAACTTGCAGCAACGGCTGCCACGGCGCGCGGGCAAACAGGCAGAGCGCCTGGTAGAGCACCCGCGTTTTCGCGCCGGTTACGACTTTGTACTGCTGCGGGAACAGGCCGGAGAAGACCTGCAAGGCCTTGGCCAGTGGTGGACACTGTATCAGGAAGCGGACGACAAAAAACGCCAGGACATGTGCGCCAAACTCCACAGCGGCAAGCGACCCGGTGGCCAACAGCGCCGCAAACGCAGACCAAAGCGCAAACCGCAACAATGACCCTCGCCTACATTGCCCTGGGCAGCAACCTGTCAGACCCGGTGCAGCAAGTCACCCAAGGGCTCGACGCTATTGCCGAACTGCGCCAGTGCCAACTGCTGAAACGTTCCCCCTGGTATCGCAGCGCCCCACTGGGCCCCAGTGGGCAGCCGGACTACATCAACGGCGTATGTGCCATCGATACCACACTGGAACCACTGCCACTACTGCACCAGCTGCAAACCATCGAAAATCGCCAGGGCCGGGTACGCACTGAGCGCTGGGGGCCGCGCACCCTGGATTTGGATATTTTGCTTTACGGCGACCTCAGCCTGAATACCCCGGAACTGCAACTGCCCCACCCCCGAATGGCCGAACGCAACTTTGTGCTGCTGCCCCTTGCAGACATTGCTGCCGATCTGGTTATGCCGGATGATCAACCCCTGGCGCAACTGTTGGCAAACAGTTCACACGAAGGTATTGTGCGGCTATGAATCATCAGCAGACCCTGGCAACAGACCGTTTTGCGGAACTGGCGGCAAACGACCCCAGCGAAGCCCCGGTTACCCTGCCCTCCTACATCGCAGTGGAGGGCCCCATCGGGGTTGGCAAAACCTCGCTGGCGAAACGCCTGGCGGGACAATTTGACTACGACACCCTGCTGGAGCAGCCGGAGCTCAACCCGTTTCTGGAACGCTTTTATCAAGACCCTCGCGGTGCCGCCCTGCCCACCCAGCTGCATTTTTTGTTTCAGCGCGCCAAACAGCTGGAAGAATTGCGCCAGGGGGATATGTTTCAACACATGTGGGTGGCGGATTTTGTGATTGAAAAAGACCCGCTGTTCGCCCAGGTGACTCTGGACGACGACGAGCTGCGCATCTACCAACAGGTGTACCAGCAACTGACCATCGACGCCCCCAAACCTGACCTGGTGGTCTACCTGCAAGCTCCGACAGAAGTATTGCTGGACCGCATTGAACAGCGGGGCACCGAATCGGAACAACACATCGACCCGGAATACCTGGCCCGACTCAACGATGCCTACACCCGGTTTTTTTACTACTACGACCAATCACCGCTGTTGATTGTCAACGCTGCCGACATCAACCCCATCGACAATCAAGACGATTTCGATAATTTGGTGAGCCATCTCAGCCGCATCAAATCCGGGCGTCACTACTTCAACCCACAAGCCAGCTTATGAAAAAAGTCACCATCCAAACCCTGCAACAGCACAAAGCCAACGGCGCAAAATTCCCGGTGCTCACCTGCTACGACGCCACCTTTGCCAAGCTGATGGAAACAGCGGAGATCGATGTGCTGCTGGTGGGCGATTCCCTGGGCAATGTGATTCAGGGCCAGGGCAGTACAGTACCGGTGACCGTAGACGAAATGGCCTACCACACCGCTGCCGTCGCCCGGGGCAACAGCAAAGCGCTGCTGATGGCCGATATGCCCTTTATGAGCTACGCCACCGAGGAACAAGCCCTGCAAAACGCCGCCGAACTGATGCAGGCGGGGGCCCATATGGTGAAACTGGAAGGCGGCGCCTGGCTGGAAGAAACCGTACTGATGCTCAGCGAACGGGGCATTCCCGTGTGCGCACACCTGGGCTTAACCCCACAATCGGTCAACAAGCTCAGTGGCTACAAAGTGCAGGGCCGCGACCGGGACGGCGCCACACAAATGCTGGCGGACGCCCATATACTGCAAGAAGCCGGCGCAGATTTACTGGTGGTGGAATGCATACCCAGTGATTTGGGCAAGCAGCTGTCGGAATCCCTGCAAATCCCGGTAATCGGCATCGGCGCCGGGCCGGATACCGATGCGCAAGTGTTGGTGCTGCACGACATGCTGGGCATATCGCCCCGCCTGCCCAAGTTTTCCCATAACTTTCTGGCGGATACGGGCTCTATTGAAGCGGCTATTGTCGCCTACAAAGCGGCGGTAACCAGTGGCAGCTTTCCCGCTGAAGGGCACTGTTTTTAAAGGCCGAACCAATACCCCGTCACTCAATTTCCTCCACAAACGGCTCGCCCGCCACTTGCAGGGTAATTGCTTTTTTGTAGGTGGTGATGACGATGGTGTCTTTCTGCGGCTGCTCAATGCTGACCACATCGTCCATGGTTTCATCGTCGGGTTTGGCTTGCAGGTTTTGCTCCCGATAACTGAGCACCTCCGGGAACACCAGGCGCAAGTCGGGCTCACCGCAATCCGGGTCGTCGATGCACTCAATAAACAGCAGGCGCACATCGATGTCGTACACCAGATTGAAAATATAAGGGGCGCAGTCGCCCAGTAACTTTCCTGTGAGGCTCATAAAAAATACCTGTTTTGTCTCAATCGGCAACTGTCATCATGAGCACTTTATTCTCGTCATTCTGAGCGCTTTCTTCTCGTCATTCTGAGCGTAGCGAAGAATCTCTATGCCACGTCGAATGGCGAGATCCTTCGCTACGCTCAGGATGACGTGGCTGCTTATTTTGCTTCCGGACAGTGGCTGCTTATTTTGCTTCCGGACAGTGGCTGCTTATTTTGCTTCCGGGCAATCGGTGTTGTAGGGGCGGGCCAGCTGGAAGACCATATTTTCCTGTTTGGGCAAGTCCCAGTATTGGTCAAAATTGTCACCCTCCTGCTGACTGCTGCCATCGGCCATTTTGTAAGGGGCAATCAGGCGCCAGCCAATCAGGTCGAGGCGCGGCTCCAGAATGCGGCGGCCGTATTCGATATGGTAGTAGTAGTAGGCTTCCAGTTCATAAACATTACCGGCCACCGCATGGGGCCATTCCGGGTCGTCGGGGGTGCGTACCCCGTCTGGCGTGTAGAAATGAAAACCGTATTGCAGCTCTTCGCCGGTGGCTGCCGGCAGGGTTCTCTCTATCAGTTTGATATGAGCGCCAGCGGGACCACAGCTGTTGTCCAGGTATTCAGCACGAAATACCGATGGCAATTCGCTGCGCTTGGGTGGCGGCTCCTCACAGCCCGCCAGGAACATCAGACAAACACAAACTAAGCCAAGTTTTTTCATGGTATTGCTTCCTGGTCAAAAGTTATTATTTCCCTTCAATCGACCAGGCGGTAAACCGGCCCCACCTGGTCTGCATTACTGATACTAACGCCGAGGTCACTCAGCAGGCCGTCAGACAGTCCATAAATCCAGCCGTGAACGCTGAGTTCCTGACCATCTTTCCAGGCCCGTTGCACCACTGGCAGTTGGCCGACATTTTTTACCTGCTGGCAAACGTTGAGTTCACACAGGCGGTCAATACGCGCTTCGCCCTGCAATTGATCCAGCTCGTCAGCGTGCTGTTGGTACACTTGTTTGATGCCCGTCAACCAGGTATCAATCACTCCCAGCTGCTTGCCTTCCGTGGAGGCTTTGACACCACCACAACCATAGTGGCCACAGACGATAATGTGCTTCACCTTGAGCACCTGTACCGCGTACTGAATGACCGACAGGGCATTAGGGTCATTGCCGTATACCAGGTTGGCCACGTTGCGATGTACAAACAGTTCTCCCGGCTGCATGCCAACAACGTCATTGGCGGGCACACGGCTGTCGGCACAGCCCAACCACAGGTACTCCGGTGACTGCCCTTTGCTGAGACGGGTGAAGTAATCCGCGTCTTTATCAACAAAAGATTTCGCCCAGTTGCGATTATTATTTAGCAGGTCGTGCAGTGTTGGCATGCAAAAACTCCTACAGTGTATCGACGGGTTACGGGTATTCTTTAGGGCCCTGTGGCACGCAATGGCGGAGGTTTTGTTATAACGCCGCCTGCGCATCCCGAGTCATATTCTCCAAAGTGCCATCGGCATGAATAATGATGTTGTCTTCGATGCGAATGCCGCCGTAGGGAGTAAACTCCTCCACCCGCGCCCAGTTTACGTTGGCTTCCTGGTCGGTGCCTTTGAGTTTTTCCAGCAGCGCTGGAATAAAGTATAGACCGGGCTCTACGGTGTGCACCTGGGTAGCGACATAATCGGTGGTGTTGCGCAGCCTTGGGTATTCCTCCGGCGCAGGTACCCGGGCACCGCTGGGGTCTTTCAGGTTACCGCCTTTTTCGTGCACATTAACGCCAATACAGTGGCCAATACCATGCGGGTAAAACGTAGTGGTCAGGCCGTTTTTCACCGCCTCGGCAGCAGCAATGGTGATGACACCAAACTGTTCCAGCACCTCCGCCACTTTTTGATGCGACAATTTGTGCAGTTCGACTCCACTGGCACCCAAACCGCCGGCAGCCACCAGCTCCTGTTGCTTTTGATCCATTGCGTTCACCATGGCGGCAAAGTCGCTGTTGGCATCAAAGGCGTAGGTGCGGGTGATGTCCGAAGCGTAGCCGTTCACATCCACACCGGCGTCGATCAAAAAGCTGCGGTGTTCAGAGGGGGCACTTTTATCCAGCATAAAGTGGTGCAGCACTGCGGCGTGTTCGTTGAGGCCGGCAATCACCGGGTAGGGCATTTCGTTTTCCGAACAGTTACAGTCTGCCAGGTAAGCGGAAAGAATATCCAGTTCCGAACCGCCGGCCATAAACGCTTTGCGTGCCGCTTCGTGGGCCGATACCGCCAGGCGATTGGCCTCGCGCATGCAGGCGTGCTCGTAAGGGGTTTTAAAACGGCGCTGGTAGTCCACATGGTGGTGCAGGGCTTGCGGGTTTACTCGCTCGGCGGGCAGGTTGAATTCGTTGTCTTCACCCAGGTACAGCAACTTGTCGTTGTGCAAAGATATTTTGTCCACCAATTGTTCGTGGCTTTCAAAATACTGAACATCAAAGGGCGCCTCCCAGCCCTGTGGCAGGGATTGCGGCGCAGTGTGCCAGATATCTTCGGCGTTATTGAGAAACAGTACCGGGCGCTGCTCGCCAGAAATCAGCAAAAAACAGTCCTGACGCTTATTCAGGGGCAACCATTCCTTGAAGTAAACATTGGCCTTGAACGGATAAGACATATCGTCCTGGTATTGAATTTTTACCTGGCCAGAGCTGATCAGTAACTGCTCACAGTCCAGTTCAGCCATAAAGGTACGGAAAGTATTGAGCTTGGCAGCAACGTGTTGCAGATACAGGTCTTTTTGCATAATTCGATTTCCAGAGAGCAAGCCGGGTCAAGAAGGGGGAGATTATGCCACGCATGGCTGAAATAAAATTCCTTTTCAGCTGCCTGAAAGAGCGGAGCTGGGCAACACTGATTCACCCCCCAGACCATTTAAAGCAGTCAGTCACCCAACGTCCGATTCAACTCCGCCACCGCCTGCGAGTAACTCTCTGCCTCAGTAATCGCAGTAACCACAGCAATACTGCCCACACCGGTCGCCGCCACCTGCGGGGCACGTTCCAGGTTTATGCCGCCAATGGCCACCACCGGCGTATCGCCGGTCAGTTTCAAATAACGCTGCAGCTTGACCAGCCCCTGGGGGCGGGACGGCATGGTTTTGGTGGTGGTAGCGTAGATGGCACCACAGGCCACATAGCTGGGTTTTACCGCCAGTGCCCGCAGCAATTCAAAGTAACCGTGGGTGCTTAATCCCAACCGCAAACCCGCGTTACTGATTGCCCCGAGGTCGGCGGTAACCATATCTTCCTGCCCCAAGTGCACTCCGTAAGCACCCAGTTCAATAGCCAACTGCCAGTGATCATTAATAAACAACCGGGCATTGTATTGCCTGCCCAATTCAATCGCCTGACGGACCTGTTGGCGAAGTTGCGCTTGCGGCAACGACTTGATTCTCAGCTGCAGGGTTTGCACCCCCACGCGCAACAACTTTTGCAACCATTCAACACTGTCCACTACCGGGTAAAGGCCCAGCCTGGTGGTGCCACAAGACGGGAATGGCCTGAGGCAGGCAACCTCTGATGGCCACCCCAACTGCTCCGCCAGCTCACTGCCGGGCAAAACCACTTGCGGGAAATACCTTGCCTCTTCAGGCCAGGGGCCGTGACTGACCGGGCCGGCACCACCGCCCTGCACCGCGCCACAAGCAATGCCCCGGTGCACATAGGCATTGGCCAGCACTATCGCATCTTCCAGAGAATATCCCTGCGCCCACACTGCAGCGCAGGCACTGGCAAAACTGCATCCGCTACCGTGGCTGTGAACACTGGGCAACTGTGGCTGCGCCAGCAACATGTCGCCAACGCCGTTTTCAAACAAATCGCTGCGCAGGTAATCCACGCAGTAGCCTTGCGCCAATTTGCTGTGGCCACCTTTGATAACTACTGAGCCCACACCCAATTCACGCAGGGATTCTGCAGCGGCTTGTAAACTGGCGTAATCGACAATATCGGTGCCAGTGAGCTGCTGCGCTTCCAGGGCATTGGGAGTCACCACATCCACCAGGGGGAACAGTTGGGTTTTTACTGCATCGGCGATGGGCTCTGTGGTCATGCGGGCACCACTGCTGGCGCTGGCCACCGGGTCGTAGATTACCTTCAGGGCAGGTATCTGCTGGCGCAAGTGCTGTACACGCTTTGCCACCAAAGCGACCTGCTCAGCATTGCACAACAGGCCAATTTTGACCGCTGCCGGGGGCAGATCGTCTGCCAGGGCTTGCAACTGGGCGTCCAGCAAGTGAGTGGATACCGGCTCGACGGCGCTAACCTGCCGGGAATTTTGCGCAGTCACGGCGGTAATAACACTGCACCCGAACACACCCAGCGATTCAAAACTGTGCAGGTCTGCCTGGATACCGGCACCACCGCCAGAATCAGAACCGGCTATGGTCCAGACAACGGGCTTGCTCATCCTCTTATCCACCCTGCAACGGCTGCACAATATCGATCAAGTCCCCGGCTTTCAGGGTCATTTGAACGTAGTCAGGACGGGGGACAAATTCGCTGTTCACCGCCACTACGTAAGGTTCGCGGGCGCCGTATTGAGCCAGCAGTTGCGGCAGCGAGGTATTTTCGGCAACGTTGTGCGTTTCGCCGTTTATGGAAATATTCATGGTTGTCTCGTCATTCATTTCCCCCGTCATTGCGAGGTGTTAATCAATTCTGATGCCAGAACGGTTGCCCCACCACCGGCGAACTGGGAGCGGCAATATCCCGGGCGGGCATGGCTCCCGCTGTATAGGCACTGCGGCCCGCCGCTACTGCCTGGCCAAAAGCGCCGGCCATGGCCACCGGGTCTTGTGCCAGCGCCACGGCGCTGTTGAGTAATACGCCATCAAACCCCAACTCCATGGCGCACGCGGCATGAGATGGCAGGCCGATTCCCGCGTCCACGATCAACGTGGTATCCGGCAGGCGCTCGCGCAGGGTTTTTAACGCAAAGGGATTCAGCAACCCCTGGCCGGTGCCGATAGGTGCACCCCAGGGCATCAGGATATTGCAGCCCAGCGCCACCAGTTTCTGGCACAACACCAGATCGTCAGTGCAGTAAGGGAAGACTTCAAAGCCCTGGTCAATCAATTCTTTGGTGGCTTCCAGCAAACCGAACGGGTCTGGCTGCAGGTTGTAGTCGTCGCCGATCACTTCCAGCTTGATCCAGTGAGTATCGAACAGTTCTCGCGCCATCATAGCGGTGGTAACGGCTTCTTTAACGCTGTGGCAGCCAGCAGTGTTGGGCAAAATATTCAGGTTGAGGGACTGAATCTGCTCCCAAAACGCCGCTCCGCCTTTGTCGTTGGGGTTCTGGCGGCGCAGGGATACGGTCACCACTTCACTGCCGGATTGCCGAATTGAATCGCACATAATCGCCGGCGACGGGTACAGGGCGCTGCCAATGAGCAGGCGACTGGTTAATTCTGTATTGCCCAATTTCCACATGGTATTTATCCGTTGGACGTTTGATGTTGGACGTTCGACGAGGCAGTTCGAGCCGGGCTGGTCTTTTCGTCCAACGTCGAACGTCGAACGTCGAACTGTCTGTGCACCAAGCCTTCAAAAACCGAGTCATGTTGATGATCAGACACAATTGCCAGCACTTCATCCGCAATTGCCGGACTCATTAAATAGCCGTGGCGAAACAGGCCGTTGACCCGAATCAGGCCATCACTAACCTCAATGCGCGGCTGATTGTCCGGCAGCGCCGGGCGGCAGTGTACATCGCCTTTGATGACCCGGCCTTCGGCAAAGCCGGGATGTACGCTGTAGGCGGCAGACAGCAATTCCAGTGTGGAGCGCACCGAGATTTCGCTGTGATCTTCGCTTTCAATCTGGGTGGCACCAATCAGGTACAGGCTGCCTTTGCGGGGCACGATGTAGATGCGATAGCGCGGGTGCATCAGGCGCACCAGGCGGGTGATATTCACTTCCGGTGCATCAACCCACAGCAATTCGCCGCGCACGCCCCGCACCGATAGAACATCTTTGGCGCCCAAACCCCGACTGTCGATAACAAGATCAAACCTGCAAATGCGCCGTCCACTGCGACCCTGCACAGCAATTTCGCCACTACTAACCGCTGCCACTTCCGTGCTGGCATACCAGCCAACTCCCAGCTGTTGCAGTTTGTCCGCCAGTGTTTTCATCACACAGTGGCTGCACAGCCAGCATTCATCGGGCAGGTAGGCGGCGTGACCAAAGCGAGTAGCCAGCTCTGGTTCCAGCTCCGCCAGCTGAGTTTGGTTGAGCTGTTGGTACTGGTCGCCTCCCATATCCATACGGTCATTGACGGCGTTGTTAAAACGCTGGTAGTCACCGCGATCCTGCGGGTGTGCCACCACCAGTGTGCCGCGCTTGTTAAAGTGCACATCAGCGCCCAGTTGCTCAACCAACCGGGGCCAGCGTTGCAGCGAGGCGCGCCCCAACTCCACAATCAACGGCTCCGCAGTTTCACCCTCACTGTACGGGGTGAGCATGCCCGCTGCGGTGTGGCTGCAGTTATCGGTGGAGTCGATGGGCAGGCGGTCGAACAGGGTCACTTTGTGCCCCTGTTCCAGTAATTGCCAGGCCAGCAAGCGGCCGATAATACCCGCGCCAGCGATGCCGATATTCATATCAATGTCTCGCAAGCGTCATCGCGAGCGCAGCGTGGCGATCCAGTGTCTTCAAAGTCGCTGGATTGCCACGGCCTGCGGCCTCGCAATGACGGAGTACTAATCTACTTTATGATAAAGCTCTGAACCCGTCGCCCGGAACTCCGCCGCTTTCTGCTTCATGCCCTCAAGCGGGTCATCCAGCATGCGCACCACCTGTTCGCCTTCGGCAATGGCAGTGCCGTTCTTTGCCGCGTAGTCGCGTACTTCCTGGGTGATTTTCATGGAACAGAATTTCGGCCCGCACATGGAGCAGAAGTGGGCCACTTTGCCGCTTTCTTTGGGCAGGGTTTCGTCGTGGTATTCACGGGCGCGATGAGGGTCCAGGCCCAGGTTGAACTGGTCGTGCCAACGGAATTCAAAACGCGCTTTGGACAGGGCATTGTCGCGAATCTGCGCACCGGGGTGGCCTTTGGCCAGGTCAGCAGCGTGAGCGGCAATTTTGTAGGTAATCAGACCTTCTTTTACGTCTTCCTTATTGGGCAGGCCCAGGTGCTCCTTGGGCGTTACGTAGCACAGCATGGCGCAGCCGTACCAGCCAATCATGGCAGCGCCAATGCCGGAGGTAATGTGGTCGTAGCCCGGCGCAATATCGGTTGTCAAAGGCCCCAAAGTGTAAAACGGCGCTTCGTGGCACTCCTTCAGCTGCTTGTCCATGTTCTCTTTGATCAGCTGCATGGGCACGTGGCCGGGGCCTTCGATCATTACCTGTACATCGTATTCCCAGGCGATTTTGGTAAGTTCCCCCAGGGTTTCCAACTCGCCAAACTGGGCCTCGTCATTGGCATCGGCTACCGCGCCGGGGCGCAAGCCATCGCCCAGCGACAGAGACACATCATAGGCCGCGCAGATTTCGCAAATGTCGCGGAAGTGCTCGTACAAAAAACTCTCTTTGTGATGGGCCAGACACCACTTGGCCATAATGGAACCACCGCGGGAGACGATACCGGTCACCCGCTTGGCGGTCAGTGGCACGTAGCGCAGCAGCACGCCGGCGTGAATGGTAAAGTAGTCCACCCCCTGTTCGCACTGCTCAATCAAGGTGTCACGAAACATTTCCCAGGTCAGATCTTCGGCGATGCCATTGACCTTTTCCAGCGCCTGATAGATGGGCACAGTGCCAATGGGCACCGGCGAGTTGCGCACAATCCACTCGCGGGTTTCGTGAATATTGTCGCCGGTGGACAAGTCCATCACCGTATCGCCACCCCAGCGAGCGGACCACACCAGCTTTTCCACTTCTTCTTCGATGGAGGAGGTCACGGCGGAGTTGCCAATATTGGCGTTGATTTTCACCAGGAAGTTGCGGCCAATAATCATCGGCTCGGATTCCGGGTGGTTGATATTGGCGGGGATAATGGCGCGCCCTTCAGCCACTTCCTGACGCACAAATTCCGGGGTAATCACTTGCGGGGTTTTGGCGCCAAAGTTATTGCCTGGGTGTTGAAAACCCAGGTCCATACGCTCTGCATTGCCCACCTGCTCTGCCAGCTTGAGGTTTTCGCGAATGGCGATGTATTCCATCTCCGGGGTCACAATGCCCTGACGCGCGTAGTGCAATTGCGTTACCCGCTTACCCTTCACTGCTTTGCGGGCTTTGGGCAGGTGTTCAAAACGCAGGTGATCAAGGCCACGGTCTGCCATACGCTGTTGGGTGAACTCGGAAGACGCCTCTGCCAGCTGTTCGGTATCTCCGCGTTCATCAATCCACTGCTGGCGTAGTTTTGGCAGACCTTCGTGTACATCGATACTGGTATCCGGGTCGGTGTAAGGGCCGGATGTGTCGTACACATAAATATCCGGGTTGGGTTCGTACACCGGTTGTTCTTCGCTGCCGCCAATCAAGCTATCTGCCTGACTGATAGCTCGCATGGGTACGCGAATGTCGTCGCGGCTTCCGGTCACGTACACTTTGCGGGAGTTGGGCAGTGGCTGGGTTTTCAGGTTTTCCAGAAATTCACGGGCTTTGGCTTGCGCTTCAGAACGGGCAGATTTGGTCGCCATGTGGGTCTCCCAAGTAAGGTTATGGAGACAGGGCAGCGATCGAAGGAGAGAGTGGCAATACTGCGGTTTGCATCACTTGTTCCCTACGCAGGTGCTGGCCTGATCAGGTTCGACGGATTTCGCTGGGCGATCTCAGCTTTAACGTTTGTTAAAGCGCTCCGACAAGTACAGGGACAACAGTCTATTGGCTGGGGATAGGCAGTTCAAGTGTGAAATGACAAACAACTTAAGGGCACTTCTAAAAATAGTGATATTTTCGTGATAGCAAGGCGGCGGCGCACGGAGACCCGCAGTGTATAAGACATACATGAGGACTCGAGTACGACGCCAACGCCGCTATCGGGGAAATAGTGCATTTTTAGAAGCGCCCTTAAGGCACTTCTTAGATTATTAACCCGGCAATACAGCGTGTCCAGTAAGCCATTGCCTGCCACTGATCGCCACCTCAAGAAATCGTCAGCTTTTTTTAGATAACTTTTTTAGATAATCCTGGAATACCGTATCTGGTTTTGTTGCGCCTGAATGTAAGCGTCAAACACCATACAGATGCGGCGAATTAGCAGCCGACCGGCCGGATGAATGCGAATGCCGCCGGAGCTGATGGTCAGCAGGCCGTCTTTCTGCATACCGTACAGCTCCATCAGTTCATCGGTAAAATACTGGCGAAAGTCGATGGCAAACTGTTGTTCGATACTGTCAAAATCCAGCTCGAACTGGCAGATCAACTGGCTGATTACCTGGCTGCGAATATGGTCGTCCGGCTGCAGGGCAATTCCCTGAGAGAGGGGCAACAGGTCGTTATCAATGGCGCCAAAGTAATCGTCAATGCTCTTGTGATTCTGGCTCAGGGTACCGCCAATATCACTGATTGCCGACACGCCAAACGCCAACATATCGCAGCCGCCGTGAGTGGCGTAGCCCTGAAAATTGCGCTGTAATTCCCCTTTCTGCTGCGCCACAGCCAGTTCGTCGCCGGGCTTGGCGAAGTGATCCATGCCGATATAACGATAACCTGCCGCCAGCAGCTTTTGCGCAGACTTTTCCATCATGCGCAGCTTTTCATCCGGGCTCGGCAGTGCGGATTCGTCGATTTGCTTTTGCACTTTGAACAGGTGGGGCAGGTGGGCGTAATTGAACACCGACAACCGATCCGGAGACAGTTCAATAATACGATCAAGGGTTTCGCTAAACGTCTCCCAGTTCTGGTGGGGCAGACCGTAAATCAAATCCATACTGATGGATGCAAAACCCTGATCGCGGGCAGCATTTACCAGCTCGGTCACTTGCTGCGGTGAGTTAAAGCGGTTGACCGCCTGCTGCACCCGGGGGTCAAAGTCCTGCACACCCATGCTGAGGCGATTAAATCCGATTTCTCGCAGGCAGTGGATGGTGGCGACATTCATATCGCCGGGGTGCAGTTCAATGGAATACTCGCCCTGGTCGTCGTCCAGCAAATGAAAATGCTTGCGTGTCTGCGTCATCAGCTCGCGCATCTCGTCGTCGCTGAGAAAAGTAGGCGTGCCGCCCCCCCAGTGCAGCTGCCTGACCGGGCGAAAGTTATCCAGTAGCGCCGACTTCATCTCCACTTCTTTAAACAGGCGTTCAAGGTAAGGGCCGGAGCGCTTGCGGTTGGCGGTAACAATTTTGTTGCAGGCACAGAAATAGCAGACCCGGCTGCAAAACGGGATATGAAAATACAGGGACAGAGGCGTGCAGGAACGGTTGCTGTCGGCGAAGGCACTACGCAGCTCATCGGCACCAAATTCCCGGTGGAACTGGGGCGCCGTAGGGTATGAGGTATAACGCGGGCCGCTGAGATCATAGCGCTCAATCAACTGGCGATCCCAGACAAAGCCATTGTTAGCGACTACGGTAAAGGGGCGTCCTGACAAGTCCGACATTTGACTATTCCAAGATAAAACGGAGGATGATTCTAGCCAACCCTGTTGCTTACTTCTTTGACGGTGATCAAGCGGGATACAAACTGGGGACGTGCCGTGATTTCAAATCCCGACCAAAGTCGTCTGGTATTCACCGGGGTCGGTGGCTATAATTGCGCGCCTCAAACACACGCCAAATCCATTAAGAGTTCCCTGTAATGAGCTACAACCGAATCCCCGCCGGCAATGACCTGCCCAACGACATCAATGTGGTTATTGAAATTCCGGCCAATCACGATCCCATCAAATACGAGATCGAAAAAGAAAGCGATGCCCTGTTTGTGGATCGCTTTGTAGCCACACCCATGTTCTACCCGGCCAACTACGGCTACATCCCCGATACGCTGTCGGAAGACGGTGACCCCTTGGACGTCTTGGTCGTATCCCCTCACCCGGTAATGCCCGGCTCTGTCATTCGCAGCCGACCAGTGGGTGTGCTAAAAATGACCGACGAATCCGGCCCCGACGCCAAACTCATCGCCGTGCCCCACAGCAAACTGACTCCCATGTACGACCACGTACAAGATATTCACGACCTGCCGGATCTGCTGCTCAAACAGACCGAACACTACTTCGAAAACTACAAGGACCTGGAAGAAGACAAATGGGTGCGGGTAGACGGCTGGGGCTCCGCCGATGAAGCCCGTACCGAAATTATGGAATCCAGACAGCGTCATCTGGATTTGGAAAAATAATAAGGACTGAAGCGGTTTTAGCAGAAAGCCCGGCCACAGTGCCGGGCTTTTTTATTACTTTCAAACGGACTCCCTGTAGGGCGGATTAGCGCAGCGTAATCCGCCACAGCCACATGAGCTTCCAACACGGCGGATTACGCTGCGCTAATCCGCCCTACGGGGGGGGGCGAGGCAGGCCTCTGCCACTCTGATCGAGATTGCCGCGTCGCTCCGCTCCTCGCAATGACAGTTTTTTTGGATTCCTTTTTCATTCTCCCTACGAAGTGCATCACATGGGGACAAAAAGGCAGGAGGC